>NZ_JBFAXL010000034.1:0-97895 GCF_040680795.1 Streptomyces sp. NPDC051976 | reverse complement strand
CCTCTCCCCCCCCCCCCACAGCGCCCTCCGGCCCCCCCCCCCCGGCGGCCGCCCGCCCCATCACCGGGGCGGCGCCCGCCCCGGGGGGGCCCCGCGGCTCCCCCCCGCCGCTCTCCACCGCCTTCGTCACTGCGTCGCGAAGGCCTGGTTGGTGCCGGCCGCGGCGGACTTGCAGGTCCACTGCTCGAACTGGATGCCGTACGTGGTGGAGTTACCGGTCATGTCCAGGCACAGGCCGCTCTTGTTGTTCTTGAACTGCCACGTGCCGTCGGACAGGGCGATCGGCTGCCACAGGCTGTTGGAGGTGCCGTTCTGCGTGTATTGGATCACCTGTGCGCCCGCGGACGTCGAGGCGCCCAGCACCGCCAGGTCCGAGCCGCTGTTCTGGTTCTGCAGCTCGCCGTACCCGCCCGAGACCGGGTTGAACCGGAACTCCTGGTTGGCCTGACCCGACCCACACCCCCACTGGATCACCGCAGCACCATTGCTCACGCTCGCACCGGAGACATCCACACACAACTTGCTGTTCTGCACGACCAACTGGTGGTACCCACCCGGGAAACTCCCGCCACTGGACGAACCCCCAGTGAACGGCTGGAAGGCCGAAGTGAAGGCGCCGGCGTTCTGGCTCACGCCGCTGCACGTCGACGACGCGGTGGCCTGGCCCGCGCATCCGCCGTTGTCGCGACCCTCCGACCAGAAGGAGAGCTCGGCGATGCCCTCGGCCATCGCGTGGGACTCGACGGTGGACGCGTCGGACAAGGTGAAGATCTCGCCCGCGCTGTCGTTCTGCCCGATCATCGGCGTCACACCCAGCATCGCGTAGCCCTGGGCCAGGCTCTTGCCGTATGCCGAGGCGACCTGGCTCGCGGCGGCGTCCATTGCCTGGTTGGCGGCGCTTCCCATCTCGGTACCGGAGGTGCCGTAGTCCATCGCCATGACGTTGACGACGTTCGGGGTGAAGCCCGCGCTCTTGCCGCTGTTGAGCACGTACTGGCCGTCAGAGCTGAGACCGGTGGGGAACGCCGGCAGCGTATACGAGATCGACAGTGAGCGTCCTGCCCCCGCCGCCCACGAGCGCACCTGAGCGAGTGCCTGGTTGGTGCGGTCGACGTCGACGTGGTTGCTCAGCGCGACCGCCTCGATGTCGAAGTCGATGTGGGTGAGGTCGAACGTGGTCACCACGTTCTCGATCTGCGCCGCGGCGGCGCCGGCCGACGAGCAGGTGTTGCCCAGGTCGGTGCCACCGTTGTCGGTGGTCCAGCCGCCGAAGGAGATCGACACATCGCCGCCGGCAGCGCGCAGGTTGGCGATCTGTGTCTGCCAGCTGGAGGTGTTGTACATCGACCAGGAACAGTTCGCACCGTCGACGAACGCCAACGTGAAGAACTTGTCGCCGTAGTTGCTCGCGACCGTCGTCAGAGTCGTGTTGCTCAACCCGGCGTCCACGTACGGCGCCATGACGTGCGCGGGCCAGGAAGTGGCTGCGGATGCCGGCGCAGCGGTGGCGACGCCGAGGCCGACGGCACCGAACGCCAGGACGGCGGAAGAGGAGATCAGACGTGCAGCTCGGGGCATGAGGCATCGCCTTCCAAGGGGGGTCCGGACCGGGAATCCACGGCGGTCACGCCGGTGTGTCAACCCGTCCCGGTGATGCGCGGGGCCCCAGAATTGGCCTACACCAATCGATGTGTCAATGGTCTAGACCGACATTTATTAACAATAAGCCTAACTATCCACCACTGCACACCTGCACCGCCAGCCGCGGCACCTTCGCCCCCGCGCGCCAGTGACCTGTGGCGGCCAGGCCAAGATGTCCGCCCCCGTGTACGCGAACACCCCGCACCCACCGTGGGGCTGCGGGGGCGACCGGAGCACACCCCTGTCGGGGATCGTCTCCGACCGCCCCGACGCCGGGCGTTGAGGAATGGTCGGATGTGTTTTGTTCTTGACAGGTTGCCATCATGCGGCCACATTGGCCTACGCCATTTGAGAGCGCTCTCCGGAGTGGCCGTACTGCCACGACGCCCTCGCTCCGCTGCGATCACCGGTGCCAACAGCTGTGTCACGGAGGACTGCGATGACAAAGATGCATCCAGCGACACCAGGGCGTCATTGGTCGGTCCTCGCGCCGTTGATCGCTGTGGCCCTGCTGCTGGCCGCCGCGCTCATCGCGGTCCCGCTCACCGCGGCGCCGACGGCACGCGCCCAGGACAACGGCCTGGCCCAGAAGCCCCCGCAGGGCTGGAGCAGTTGGAGCTTCCTGCGCAGGAACCCCACGGCCTCAGCGTTCGAGGCCCAGGCCGCGGCGATGAAGAACAGCGGTCTGAGCGAGCTCGGTTACTCCTACGTCAACCTCGACGACTTCTGGTACCAGTGTCCTGGCGGCCAGGGCCCGAACGTCGACGCCTACGGGCGGTGGGTGACCGACACCTCCCGTTTCCCGGCCTCCGGCTCCACCGACGGCATCCAGGCCGTCGCGGACTACGTGCACTCTCTCGGCTTGAAGTTCGGCCTCTACGTCACGCCGGGCATCTCCCACCAGGCCGTCGCCCGCAACACGCAGATCCTGGGCACGAGTTACCACGCCGCGGACATCGCCACCAGCGCGAACGAGCGCAACTACAACTGCGGCGGCATGGTCGGCATCGACTATGCCAAACCGGGCGCGCAGCCCTTCGTCAACTCCTGGGCGAACCAGTTCGCGGGGTGGGGCGTGGACTACGTGAAGATCGACGGCGTCGGCGCCGACGACATCGGGGACGTACAGGCGTGGTCCCAGGCCTTGCGGCAGACCGGACGCCCGATCCACCTCGAACTCTCCAACCAGCTGGCCCAGTCGCAGGCCGCCACCTGGGCGCAGTACGCCAACGGCTGGCGCACCGGCGACGACGTCGAGTGCTACTGCGGCGCGAACAGCAGCAGCTTCCCGCTCACCGACTGGAACCACATCAAGCTCCGCTTCGACCAGGCTGCCTCCTGGCAGCCCTACGGCCGGCCCGGCGGCTGGAACGACTACGACTCCATCGAGGTCGGCAACGGCTCCAACGACGGCCTGACCGCACCCGAGCGGCAGACCCAGCTCAGCCTGTGGTCGCTGGCCGCTTCCCCGCTGCTGCTGGGTACCGACCTCACCGCGCTGGACCCAACCGATATGGGCTACCTCAAGAACTCCTCGGTGCTGGCCGTCGACCAGGACGGTGTCGACGCCGTACGCATCAGCGCAACCGCGACCAGCCAGGTCTTCGCCAAACGGGAGGCCAGCGGCGCGTTCGTCATCGGCCTGTTCAACACCGACACCTCGGCCGCCCACAACGTGAGCGCCGACCTTCTGCAACTGGGGCTGTACGGCAGTGTCGGCCTCACCGACCTGTGGACGGGCGCCTCGCTCGGCTCGCCCAGCGGCAGCTACACCGCCGCGAGTGTGCCACCCGGCGGCGTCGCCCTGATCCGCGCCGTCCCGACCGCGGGCACCGGCGGCACCGCCGCGCTGACCGGCGCCGCCTCCGGCAAGTGCCTTGACGTGTACGACAACCAGACCGCGCCCGGCACGAAGGTCGAGCTGTGGGGCTGCAACGGTGGGGCCAACCAGCAGTGGACCCCCACCTCGGCGGGCGAGCTGCGGGCAAACGGCGCCACCGAGTGCCTCGACGTCGTCGGCCGGGCGACCACCGATGGCACAGCTGTCGATCTGTGGCCCTGCCACGGCGGGGCCAACCAGAAATGGTCGGTCCGCTCCGATGGCACCGTCCGCGCCACCCAGTCGGATCTGTGCCTGGACACCGCCGGGTCCGGGACGTCGGACGGCACCGCCATCGCCGTGCGCACCTGCAACGGCCAGTCCTCCCAGCACTGGTCGGGCCCGCCCGTCAGCACGACCGCGGTCTACGAGGCCGAGTCCGCGGCGAACACCGACACCGGCGGTGCGGGACCGGCGGACTGCGCCGACTGCTCGGGCGGCCGGAAGGTCGGCTTCGTGGGCTCGGGCGGCACCCTCGCCTTCAACGGAGTCCAGGCCGTGACCACCGGCAGCCACCAGATCGTCGTCGCCTACTGCGACGGTGACACCACCACCGGGCGGCAGGCGTACGTGTCGGTCAACGGCGCCGCACCCCAACTGGTGTCCTTCCGGCCGACCCCCGGCTGGACCACCCCCGGCTACGCCACCGTCAGCGTGCAACTGTCCGCGGGGACCAACCAGATCACCTTCTCCAACCCCACCGCGTACGCACCGGACATCGACCGGATCGACGTCGTCGGCTGACGCGGGTCGTGCGGGCCGCCGCTGACGCCCGGGCGTGCCGTCGTCCCCGGCAGCGGGACCGGTGCGGCGCTTGAATCGTCCATCGACCACCGGTCCCCACACCAGTGGTCCGGCCGGAAGGACAAGGACTTCAGATGACGCGAACGACTGGGACGGCGCGAGGGACCCGCACGACCAGCCTGGTGTGGCCGTCGCGGTCTACGGCGCCGGCCGCCCGGGCTCGGGGCCGCGGCACGACCCGTCTCCTGGCCTCGACGTTGGCCGGCCTCCTCCTGGGTGTCGCGGCGCTCCTGGGAATCCCTCATACCGCCCAGGCCGCTTCGGCGCCCGTGGGGGCGTATCCGGTCGCGTCGATCTATCCAGCCTCGACGGACTACACGCTCACCGTCAACGGAACGTCCGTGCCCGTCACCAAGTACACCGGGTACGACATCGCGCAGTTCGCCCTGGGGACGGGCACCGCCACCATGGCGGTGACCAAGACCAACAACACCGGCATCGGCTCGTACAGCATCAGTCCGCAGAAGCTGGGCATCACCGGATCTGTCAGCGGCTCGACGCTGACCTTCACCGTGCAGAAGGACGCGTACCTGATCGTCAAGCTCGACGGCCGCCCCAACCTGGTCATCGCGGCCGACCCTGCGGAGTCCGACCGGCCGGCGTCCGGCGGGACGGGGATCTTCAACGTGCAGAGCCCGCCCTACTCGGCCCAGCCGAACACCGGCGCCTACACGACCACCGCCTTCCAGAACGCTCTCAACGACGCCGCCGCGTACGGATCAGCGAACAGAACCCAGGGCATCGCCTACGTGCCGGCCGGCGTCTACACGCTGGGCAATCTCTTTCTGCGCAGCAACCTCGCCTTGTATCTCGCCCCCGGCGCGGTGCTCCGCTACACGGGTGACCGCAGCCACTACGTGGTGACCGGGCACAAGACCTCGCAGGGACGGGACCTCACCTGGTTCCTCTCCACCCGGTACTCCTCGTCGAACATCAAGATCTACGGTCGGGGCATCATCGACGGAAACGGCCAGGCCGCACTCGCACCTTCCAACCTCGGTGTGAACCTCCTGGCCCCCGTCTACACCAACGGATTCACGGTGGACGGCATCACCTTCCGTGAGTCGAGCAGTTGGGCGGTCATTCCCCTGCGGTCGTCCAACATGACCTTCCGCAACATCAAGATGTTCAACAGGTTCGACATGGGCGAGAACGACGGCATCGACGTCATGGAATCCACACACGTCACCGTCACCCACGCGATCGGCATCGGGCTCGACGACCCCTTCAGCGCCAAGACCTGGGGCGATGTCACCGACCTCTACAGCTCCGTCCCCGGCACCGCTCGCCCGCTCGGTGACGTGACCTTCGACGACCTGCTCTCGTGGACCTACTGCTACGGCGTCAAGGTGGGCCAGGGCGTCGTCCAGCCACAGGACGGCGTCACCTTCCGGCACGTCGTCGTCTACGACGCCGCCGTGGGCATCGGCGTCCACCACAAGTACGGAACGGCCAGCGCGACGAACCTCACGTTCGACGACATCGACATCGAGCGCCTGGACTTCACCAACGACGGCAACCGCACCTGGCTGGCCATGATGACCGGAGACACCCAGGGTGTCGGCCCGGTCACCGGCGTCACGGTCTCCAACGTCCGGGTCCGCAACGCCGGCACGACCGCCGCCCGTATCAACGGCCTTCCCGGCGCCCCCATTTCGGGGGTCACCCTGAGCCACATCGTGATGCCCGGGAGCACCACCGGGGCGACCACCCTCGGGCAGATGAATCTCACCAACCTCTCGGATAACGGTCCCATCACCATCAAGCAATAGGCGAACACACGCAGCGCAGCCCGGGCAGGAGCATGCCAGCCCACGGCCGACGTCGTGCGATGGGCGGCACAACGCGCCGACGCACGGCGGGCACTGGCGCTCGTGGGTTATGGGCGGATGGGTGTGGGCGTCGGGCGGGTTCCGTTCGGCGCCGTCGATGGTTTGGCGGCTTGCGTGGCCGGAGTCATCGTCTTGGTGGGGGTGGGGGTGGGGCGGGGGCTGACGGGTTCGGGTGACGCCGGTGCGGTGTGTACGGCTGGAGTGCTGCTCGCCGGCGGCGGCGCGAGGGGGACGGTCGGGGATGCGGGGGCTTGGGCCGACTTCAGGTGGACCGGCAGCGCGATGATCGCGGCGACGGCGCACGACACGCCGATCCCGGCTGCCGTACGCAGCAGTCGACGGCGAGCTGCCCTGCGGCGGAGCGTTGAGTATCTGCCGTCGGGTGCGCTGGCGTATTCGGGGGTGGGGCGCAGGAGGACGGTGAGGGGGTCGTCGGGGTCGAAGCCCGGATCGTTGTCAGGGTGTGCGATCAAGGCTTCTCCTCAGGTGGGCGCGCAGCAGTTCGCGGGCTGTGTGGAGGTCGGACATGACCGTTCCTTCCTTGCGCCCGGTCAGCAGGGACACCTCACGGATGGGCATGTCAGCGTAGTAGTAGAGCAGGATCGGGACGCGTAGTCGTTCGGGCAGCGACTGCACGAGCATCCGTACGGTCGGGTCGGGCTGTTCGGTCTGCGGGCGGCCGACGGTTTCGGCGGTGACACGGCGGATCGTTTTCCGTTCGCGCTCCTGCTTGCGCCAGTGGTCCCGGACGAGGTTGGCCGCGGTGACGAAGAGGAAGCCCTGGGGCTCGGTCACGGTTGTCCAGCGCGCCCAGAGCCGGGTGAACGCCTCCGAGGCGATCTCGTGCGCCGTCTCGTCGTCGACGAGACGGCGGCACCAGCCGGCGAGGCGCGGGTAGACGGCGGCGAACAGTTCGGACGCTGCCTTCTCGCGGGACCCTTTCAATGCTCTCCATAGTCGTGTCTGCACGCGCAGAACTGGTGGGGACAGATCCCGGGCCGCCGGCGTACGCCCGTCGGCCCGGGATCCGGCAGTGGTCGACGACCGGTCAGGGCGTTGTCGCGCTCAGTGTGGCGAAGACGATCACGTTGTCGAGGTATCCGTCACCTGTACGAGGGCCACCGCATGTGATGAGCCGCAGTTCAGGACGGTCGACGCTCCCGTAGACCGAGTCGGTCGGGAAGTGTGCCTTGGTGACCGTACGTACCGCGTTGACGGTGAAGACCGCCGCTGTTCCGTTCTCCAGGCGCGCCACGATCCGGTCGTCCCGGTGCAGCTGCGCGAGGTGGCGGAAGACCCCGTTCCCGTAGCGGCCGACTGTGACGTGGGCGAGGATGACCGCAGGGCCGATCTGGCCCGGCGTCGGCGAGTACCGGTACCAACCTGCCTGGTCGTGCGCGCTGACCGGGGGGACCTGCACGCTGCCGTCCGGGGCCAGCCCCAGTTGCATGACCGGGGTGTCGACCCCGATGGCCGGGATCTGCAACCTCACCGGGACCGAACGCCCCAGGGCAGATGCCGCCTTCGCGGAGGGCCGCACGGACGGTGCCGTGCTCCGGGTGGGTGCGGCCGTGGCTTGTCCGGCCCGGTGGCCGCCGCAACTCACCAGCGACAGTGCGATGACGGCGGTGGCCAATGCGCGCCTGGAGGGCCAGGTCATGCCTGGGCCGACCGCCTGCGACGTACGACGAAGAACGCCGCGCCGCCGACGGCGATCACCGCGGCAGCGCTTCCGCCGATCAGCCCGCCACCGGCTCCGGCCTTCTCCGCCCGCGGCGCTACGCCGGTGTCCGGCGCTCCCTTCGGTACGACGGCGACCCCGCCCTTCACCGGGGTGGGGACCGGTGACGCCGCACGGGCCGTTGCACTCGTCGGAGTCGGGACCGGTGACGCCGCCTGGGCCGATGTGCTCGTCGGAGTCGGGGTCGGGGCCGCTCCGTCCGCGAACGCAGGCACGGTGCCCGCCAATACAGCTGTGCACGCCAGTGCCATGACGCTGGGGATGATTCGGCGCATGCTGCGCTCTCCTTCTTCGCTCCGCCCGCGCACTTGCTCAGCGGGCTCGGGGGCTTCGTGGTGGATCGAAGGAAGAGACGGGGCCGCGGACGAGCGGATTGTAAAGGAATGGCAAATCAGGGGCAGGCTGTCCGGCGGCTTGGCGACGACGTGCAAACGCTCCTGGCTGTGGATGGCCCGAGGGCAGGCTTCAGGAGCCGCCGCGGGCCGCCACCACCTTGGTGCGCGTGGGGCCAAAGTTGGCCCTCCCAGGCGGCGGACCGACAGTTCGTCATGGTGCCGCTGACGGCGGCCAGCAGGGTTCAGGCGCTGAGGGTGCCATAGCGGGCGGGGGCCCCGTTGCTATCAGCAGTGCACCAAACATGATCAGGCCCCCTCCGGACACGCCATGCCGCTATCCCCTCAGCGCGCTTGCGGTCGTAGTACGCCCGTGACGCTGGACACGAGCGCAGACTGGCCATGGAGGAGAGGTAGAAAGCCAGCAGGAGACTGCGGTGGTAGCGGCGGGGTCCGGCGCATGTTGCCGCTGACGCGGCCGGAGTCACGCGGTACCGGGGGGACCCGCGAACGCGGCCAGCAGGTCGGCAGTCCCGAAGACTTCCAGATCGCCGCCTGTGGCGGCGACGGTAGGGGGCCTGGGGGACGTTGGCGTACTGTGACAGCCCGCCGTTGCAGGCGTTGGCGTCCCGGGTCCTCTCCCAGAAGGCCACAGCTCTACTTCAACCAGGTCAACACCTGCCGGCGGCGTCTGCGGCCGGCAGGTCAAGCTCCTGGTCCGCGACCACGGCTACGACGTGCAGCACGCCGTCACCGGATACACCCAGATCCAGCCGCAGATCGCGGCGATGGCCCAACTGCTCGGCTCCGGCCAGACATCCGCGCTTCTCGACTCCATCGAGCGCGACAAGCTGCTGCCCTTCGTCGGCGGCGACTCCGCCTCCCTGCTCGGTCAGCCGCACGTGCAGCTGGTCGGCTCCCCGTACGGCATCGAGATGGTCAACGGCGGGCCCTTCCTCGGCACCGCCGCCCACCTCAAGCCCCGGGACAGGGTCGGCATGGTCTACCAGGCCGGCGACTACGGCGGCAATGCCCTCACCGGAGCCCGCTACGCCGCCAAGAGGCCGGGATCGAAATCGTCGAACAGACCATCAAGCGCACCGACACCGACATGACCGCCGCCGTGACCGCCCTGCACGCCGCCGGCGTCAAGACCATCCTGTTCAGCGGCACCCCCGCACAGACAGAAGAGGGCGTCCCGACATCGAGGCCCAGGTCCTGCGCCATGCCCAGAGCAGCGACGAGCTGTGGTCGGAGTGGGAGATGCGAGGCACCGCCCCGACCGGGGCGACGGTCGTGCTGCGTGGCCCGGGGGTGCTGACCACCCACGACGGACGGATCGCACGGGCCTCCTGCGGCAGGCCAAAGCCTCCCACCCGGTCGACGCCGTCGGCGGCATCTTCGTCACGGCGATGCACAACGAGGAGATGGGCGACTACCGGATCGAGAACCACGTCGTGGCCTTCACCGAGAACCGGGTCATCGCCTGGGTGCCCCGCCGACCCGGCCAGCGCCCGGCTGGTGACCGCTTCACCTGGAAGCTCACCCCGATCGACGACGTCCACACCGAGGTGACCCAGACCTACGACTGGGCGGCGGTCACCCACCCGGCAGAAGTGCCTCGCCTGCCGGTCGTCTCCGCCGAAGAACTCGACGCGTCGTTGACCCGCCTGGCCGCGGCGGTGGCGTAAGGCCGCCGAAGGACCCGGGCGCAGTCCCTTTACCGCATTCCGGTGTGGGGGTCGCACCCTCGTGTGGTCCCGTGACGGGCGCCCGCCCCTGACGAGCGCACGGGCGGGTGGGCAGGTGAGAGACGCTCGGACGATCGGCCCTCGGGCATTCGAAACAGCCCGAGCATGCCTGATGACCAAGTCAGCGCCGGGGTAGCGCGCCCAGGAGCGTTGCGGTCAGGGCCAGCTTCAAGGAATCCTTCAGCTCCAAGTGGAAGCGGGCCAGGTCGGGCTCGGCCTGGTAGACCGCCTGCAGGCTGGGTGGGGGGGTGCTGTACGCCGACAGCGCGCCGGCCATGACCATGGTTTGCAGGCTGAACAGTGTTGCGTTTTCGCCCAGCTCCGGCAGGTACTTCAGGATCAGGGCGGTCATGGTTGTCAGGCGGTCCAGGGAGGCGCGCTTGTAGCGGGCTACGACCTCGATGGAGACGTTGCGTTCCAGGACGCTGCCCTGTGCGCCGAAGAGGTCGCACAGCACCACGCGGCTGGAGAGTGAGCGACTGACGATCTCGGCCACCCCTGCCGCTCGTTCGGCCATGGGCGAATTTTCGTCGATGCCGGCCGCCAACTCGTCTGCCAGTTCCGTCAGCCACTCCTGCAGGAAGTGGTCCAGCAGTTCCAGCAGCACCGCCTCGCGAGACTCGAAGTAGCGCAGCACGTTCGGCTTCGCCAGGCCTACCCGACGGCTGAGCTCGTTCAGGGTGACCGCCGCCACAGGCATCTCGTCGAGCATCGCCGACGCCGTGTCCAGGATCGCCCGTCGACGCATCTCCCGCTGCTCTTCGGTTCGCGCCCGCTGGAAAGTCACGATCACCAGCCTAACTTAGGTACCTGCGGTACGTTGACAACGTACCGAAAGTACTTTAACGTCGTACACAAGATACCTTCGGTACGTTAGATAGTTGGGAGCCTGGCATGAGCGAGAAGTGGACGACGGCGAACATTCCGGACCAGCGCGGGCGGGTGGCCGTGGTGACCGGAGCCAACACCGGACTGGGGTACGAGACCGCCAAGGCGCTCGCCGAGCGCGGGGCGTCCGTGGTGCTCGCCGTGCGCAACGTAGAGAAGGGCGAACAGGCCGCGGCCCGCATGACCGGCGACGTGACCGTGCAGGCGCTGGACCTGACCTCGCTCGACTCCGTCCGGACCGCGGCGGCGGCGCTGCGGTCCCGGCTCGACCGGATCGACCTGCTGATCAACAACGCCGGCGTGATGTACACCCCGAAACAGACCACCCGGGACGGCTTTGAGATGCAGTTCGGCACCAACCACCTCGGCCACTTCGCGCTCACGGGGCTGCTGCTAGACCTGATGCTGACGGTGCCCGACTCCCGCGTGGTGACGGTCAGCAGCACCGGCCACCGCATCCGGGCCGCGATCCACTTCGACGACCTGCATTGGGAGCGTTCGTACAGCCGGGCCGCGGCCTATGGTCAGTCCAAGCTGGCCAACCTGATGTTCACGTACGAGCTGCAGCGTCGGCTGGCCGCGCACGGCACCACCGTCGCGGTGGCCGCCCACCCCGGCATGTCCAGCACCGAGCTCGCCCGCAACATCCCCGCGGCCTTCCGCCTTCCGCTCACCTGGCTCGCACCGCTGATCACCCAGAAGCCGGTGATGGGCGCGCTGCCGACCCTCCGGGCCGCCACCGACCCCGCCGCGCTCGGCGGCCAGTACTACGGTCCCGGCGGACGCAACGAGATCAAGGGTTACCCCCGGCTGGTCACCTCCAGCCCGGAGTCGTACGAGGTGGCCGTCCAGCAGCGGCTGTGGGCCGTCTCCGAAGACCTCACCGGGGTGAAGTTCCCCATCGCTGAGTCCAGGCAGAGCTCGTTTCCCTCCGGATCGGCCACCACCTCGCGTGAGTAGCAGGCGCCGGCTCGTCGCGACGCAAGCGGGCGGCGCCAAGACCGACGAGGCGCCCGCACGCCGCTTCGGGGCCGCCATCCGCTCGTTGCCATGCAGGCCGGGTGCAGCGCGTACGCCCAAGTGGGCGGTACTCGGCGGTCTCGCCCTCCGGAACCTGTTGAAGGGACATCTGCATCAGATGATCGGCGAGAAGCGGCCTACTGAGGATCAACTCGTGGAGTCGTAGGGGCGCCTCCGCGGCATCCCGTACCGCAGCAACCTGATCGACGGCTGCCTCACCGAGACAGGCCTGACCATCAATCCCCCATGACGACATGACAAGTTCAGCCTCAGTAGGTTGGACCGCATGGACCTTTTGTCGTCTCCTTACAGTTCTGCTCCCGGAGCTCCGCCTCCCCTGATGGCGGGGCGCGAACGCGAGCTCGGCCGGTTCGAGACGACCTTGAGCAGACTGGAAGCGGGGCGGTCGGCGAACACGCCGTTCCTCACCGGTTCTCGCGGCTCGGGGAAGACGTCCCTGTTCAACGCGATGACCAGCCGGGCGAAGCATCGCGGCTGGTACGTCGGCGCAGAGGCGGCCATCCCGGACACGCCACTGCCGGCGCTGATCGCCCTGCTCGCGCACGACGTCCTGCTTGCGATGAGCGCCAGGCACCGGGCCGTCGACCGGGTGAAGCGGGCCATGGGCATCCTCAAGGCATTCACCTCGGTCTCGGTCGCCGGAATCCGGCTCGACATCAACAGCGAAGCTGTCACCGGCACCGCCGACAGCGGCATCCTCGAACTGGATCTGCGCCGTCTGTTCACGGAGATCGGCGAGATCGCCCAGGCGCAATCGGTCGGGGTCCTTTTCGCATTGGACGAGGTACACGTGCTGGGTAACGACGAGTTACGCGTGCTCGACTCCGCGCTTCACCGGTCGACCCAGCGGCAACTGCCGGTGGCCTTCCTAGGCGCCGGCCTGTTCCCCTCATGGCAGGGGACCGGGTTGCACACCTTTGATCCGAGGGGCATCAGCTCCTACCGGTCGCGGAGTGCCACTCTCAGCTATACCCGCCTGGAACCCCTCACCGACGCAGAAGCACGCCGCGCGCTGTGCGAGCCAGCTGCCGAGTCCGGGGTGCTCATCACCGCCGAGGCACTGGCCAGGGCGATCGACTTCTGCGAGGGCAACCCGTGGCTTCTGCAGTTCGTCGGCGAGACCGCCTGGGAGCGCGCGCAGTCCTCACCGATCGGGATCGAGGCCATGAACAGCGCCCTCGCGGAAGTACGGCATCGACTCCACGAGTCGTACTTCCCGCGGCTTCTCCGCAGGTGCACCCCGGAGCAACGCACGATCCTTGCGGCCATGGCCCGGGAAGGCGGCACGAACGTGCCGGTCGGCACTGTGCGTGCGCCCGGCCCGGACGGACACGACAACGAATTCATCAACGACCTCGTCGACCTCGCACAGCAGGACTTCATCCAACTGCACAACAACTACTGGCTCTTCGCGGACACCACGTTCCGCATGAGTTTCTCGACTCCCGGGCTCTGCCGCTATCTGCAGTCCGCCACACGGTGAACGAGGCGACCGGCCGCCCCTACCCGGCCCACGTTCCGACGACGTTCCCCATGGCATCAACCCAGCCCGGATGAAGACTCCTTTGCGGCTGTGCGGCCAGTTGGCACATGACATTGCGAGTTCCATCTCAGTAGGTCGCGGATCCGGCGGCGGTGACAGCCCAGTGGGTGGCCGACGACGAACTCCTTCCGGATGGGGAGGAGCACGGCGAACTGGTCCCACAGGGTTCGAGCTTCGATGTGCGGTGGGGCGGCGAAGACCTACGAACGGCCTCAGTTTGGCGCCGCGGGCCCGCAGGGCGGTGGGGTCGACTCAGGAAGTCGCTGCGGGAACGAGGTGGTCGAGTCCTTGCGCACTGCCCGTCGCGGCCTCGATCGAGCGCGGCAGCATGATGCTCTCGTAGACCCGGACGGCGTCGTCGACGCTGGACTCGGTGACGAGGGCGTGGGCGAGGTCGGAGCCGTCGAGCATGGCGAGATTGGCGCCCAACCCGACCGGCGGCATCAGGTGCGCGGCATCGCCGAGCAGCGTGACACCGGGAACGTGCTGCCAGGTGTGCGGGACGGGCAAAACGAACAGCGAGCGGTTGATGAACGCGTGGTCGCTGTTGCGCAGGAGGTAGCGCAGACTCTCGTCCCAGCCGTCGAACATCCTCAGCAGCCACGTGAGCACGGCTCGCTCGTCGCCGAGGTCGATACCGGCAGCCACGTGCCAGTCCTCCGGCGCGCGGAAGGCGATGTAGGCGCGGATGTGGCCGTTGCTGTTGCGCTGGGCGACCAGGGACCTGCCGACGCCTTTCGCCAGCATCGATCCGCTGCCGACCAGCCGCGCGAGGTCGGGATGGCGG
Source organism: Streptomyces sp. NPDC051976 (assembly GCF_040680795.1). Classification (NCBI taxonomy): domain Bacteria; kingdom Bacillati; phylum Actinomycetota; class Actinomycetes; order Kitasatosporales; family Streptomycetaceae; genus Streptomyces; species Streptomyces sp. NPDC051976. The sequence goes on along the minus strand of NZ_JBFAXL010000034.1, from coordinate 83,656 downwards.
GTGTCGCAGTCGTCGAACCCGGTCTCGACGAAGGTGACACCGGTATAGCGAGGGGTGGCATGCGACAGGGCCCGGCGGACGCGCGACCAGGCGCCGTCGGCGCCGACCACCACGTCGAAGTCCTCAGCGGTGCCGTCACCGAAGAGCAGCCGGCAGGTGCCGTCCGGCAGCGGGGCGGCCGCGGTGACGGCGCGGTCCCACCGCACCGTGCCCCCGGTGAGTGAGTCCAGGAGCAGCCCCCGCAGTTGCCCCCGGTCGATCTCCGGGCGCCCGCCGGCGTCGGGTGGACCCTGATGCGCCAGGAGGGCGGCACTGGCGAAGTCGCGTACGTGCCACTCGTCGGCTTCGGGGCGGGCAAGAGCTTGGAATCGGCCGAGGAGCCCCGCCGCACGCAGGGCGGCCTGGCCGGTGTCGGCGTGCAGGTCGAGCGTGCCGCCCTGCGGACGGGCGCCGGCGGAGGCATCGCGTTCGAAGACGGTGACGGAGCGGCCGTGTTGCTGCAGGACTCGGGCACAGGTGAGGCCACCGAGACCGGCGCCGACAATCGCGATGCGGGGATCAGGCGCGGAGTTCATGGAAGTGTCCCTCGGGAGGTGGGTGAGCTGCCGGGAGGCCCGACAGCACCAAGAAAGCACACTCACAACATAAGTGCAATGACTCAACTTTTGCAGTCACTCCACATTGGGGTATGGTGGGAGAGTGACCGAACCGACCGGGCGTCGCGAGCGCAAGAAGGCCCAGACCCGCCAGTCCCTGGCCGACGCCGCACTCGAGCTCTTCCTCGACCGCGGCTACGACCAGGTCAGCGTCAAGGACATCGCCGACGCCGCCGACGTCTCGGTGACCACCTTGTTCAAGCACTTCTCCGGCAAGGAAGCCCTCGTCTTCGACCAGGACGACGACCTGGAGGCGGCGCTCGTCGCCGCCGTGCGCGACCGCACCCCCGGCACATCGATTCCCCAGGTTCTGCGCGAGCACATCCTGCTGAAGCAGACCCAGCTGGCCGTGCATGCCACGGACCCGCGGTTCGCCGACTTCACGCGCATGGTGCAGGAGACCCCCGCGCTGCGCGACTACGCCCACCGCATGTGGACGCGCCACGAAGCAGCCCTGGCGCAGGTCATCGCCGAGGCCGTCGGCGCCCCCGAGGACGACGTCACCTGCGCCGCCCTGGCTCACTTCGCCCTCGGGGCCCGGGACCTCATCCTGCGGCACGCCGATCCGCACCACGCCGCCGACGAGGCCTTCGCGCTGCTCGAACACGGCTGGGCAGCCTCCCACCCGGGCAACTGACCACGCCGGCGCGCGTCTGCCCGCGGATCCGGCCAACCGCACTGCTCGACGAACTGCGCGACAGTCCAGGGCACATGCTCGCCCTGCTGGGGCACGAGGCCATGTGCCGCCCGAGGGAGGCCACACCGCCAACGACCTCAGGCCTCTTCCGCGCCCCGAGCGACACCCAGCGCACGCAGTTCACATACCTGCTTGTGGTGGTGCGTGACGAACTGGACCGAGAGCACCGACCACTGCGCCACCCCAGCGTCTCTCGACAGGAAGATCCGTGAGGCCGCGGTCCCGACAGGCCGTCCTGCGCGTCAGCGGCCACAGGCTTCCGTCATGGCGCGGCCGGCGGTGAGTACAGCACCACTTCGCTCACCCGCTCGAACCCCAACCGGGTGTAGACGGGCTGCCCTTGGCTGCTGGCCTGCAGGGTGCAGACGGCCATCCCGTGGTCGCGCCCGATGCGCATGGCCGCCGCGGTGAGCGCCGCACCAACGCCCCGTCCGCGGTGGGCCGGATCGGTGGCGATCCAGTAGAGACCGGCCACGCCGTCGCTGATGAGGACGGCCGATGTGGCCACCGGCCGTCCGTCGATCCGCCCCACCAGCCGGACGAGCTGGCCGAGGTCAGTTGGGAGACCGGTTTCGGTCTCGATGACCGCATCCCTCAGATCGGGTCCGATGCCGAAGGACGTGGCGTAGGCGTCCACGTAATCCACCACCCGCTCACGGGTGTTCACGTGCTCGATGGTGAGTCCGGCGGGATGTGGCGGGGCGGGCACGGCGTCGAGCGACGTGGCCATGACCGGCATGCTGCCGGCCCGTCGGTATCCCCGCGCCTCCAGTGCCTGCGCCGTGCCGGCGTGGCTGTCCGGACCTATCCACCAATGCCATGGCAACCCGCTCAACCGCGTCTCCGCGTCGACCGCCGCCTCGTCCACGGGGCGCTCGACCAGCCTCAGGACGCCGTTGAGCAGCCTGTGCGGCAAGCCACTACGGTAGAGCGCCAGTTCGGCATCGAGTCCGTGCGAACCGCCCCAAGCGAACCAGTGGGCGCGGAGGTTGGCCATCTGCGGGTCGAGGTCATGGAGGGACGTGACGACCGGCTGTGGTGATGTCATGCCGGGGCCCCCGCGCCGGTGCCGACAGGGATCCGCACATCCGACAGGTGGCCGCGGAGGAACGTGCCGACGGCGACCCGTTCCGCGGACACGCCGCTACTCAGCAGCCCCCGGTATGCGGTGAGGGCGGGGAATCCGCTGCTGCGTGCGACGGCGGCCAGGTCCACCGACGAGGCGGCCGAGCCCACCGCGTAGGCACCGCCGTGAAAGCAGAGGACGGCCGCGTCGTCCCGCGTGCCGACTGTCTCCACGCAGAGTGCGGGGGCACCGCCGAGTTCCCTCGGCGTGGTCTTCACGTCTTCGGGCAGCGGGTGGGCCGTCAGCAAGTCCTCGACCAGGGTTTGCCGCACGGCCAATTCGCCACCCAGGCCGAGCGGACCGTCGCGGAGCAGGCGGTCGAAGGCGGCGCGCTGGGGTTGGCTCATGTCTGCTTCTTCTTCCGATGACGTGTTTCGAGCGGAGCGATGTTCGGGTGGTCCTACGGGAGGGGAAGATCTCCGGCGCCGCGAGGGGCTCATCTTGTCGACCCGACCGGGAAGGAGACCGACGAAGCCGGCACCGAGGACGACTGCGTTTCCGTTTGGCACACGACGTCATGCTCGGCGCTCCCTCATGCCCAGAAACAGGTCAACCGGTGTCCATCTGGTGTCCGTACACCTCGCGTTCCCTCAGTTCGGCGGCGATGCGGGCAGGCCGATACGGCCGGACCTGCCGCGCCTCATGATCCGGGAGATCGAGGCCGTCTCCACTGCATCGACCAGTCCCGTGGAGTTCGGTTCCTCCCACTCGCCATTCCTTTCGCCACCGGCCGTCCTCGCCGGAGTCATCGAGGCGGCACACTCGGTGATACAGCGGCCCGATCGGTCACGGAGCTCCCCCGCCGACGGATGCGCCATATCCATCTGCGTCGGGACCGACCGCCGCGGACCGCAACTCCTGCCCCGGACGGAAGAGCTCAGTTCACGGGCCCCGGGGTCGCACGTTCGTACCCGTGTGGGCCGATCGGGGGGCCTTGTGGGCACGGCTCAGCTTGCCTCCCGTGGAGCGGGCGTCGCATCGGTAGGTTCGCTGTGATCACACCTCGCCCGAGTAGCGGGGTGGTTTACGGAGCCCGTGGGCCATGCAGGTGACGGGATGACAACGGACGGTGGGACACGTGCCCCGACAGGGCGGTAGCAACGGAGGGCCGGCGCGGGCCGCGCGCCGGCGCGCCCGGTGGCTGCGCAGCCTGAGCGCGGTGCTCCTGTTGGTCGGCCCTGTGACCTCGTGCAGCTCAAGCAACTCGGGTGTAGTCACATTGAATTGGTACAACTTCCCCGATGACTCCGGTGCGCTGGCCGGTGCAGCCAAGGACTGCGGCGCCGCCTCGGGCGGCCGGTACCGCATCTCGTACAACAAGCTTCCGCGCACCGCGGACGGCCAGCGGCAGCAACTGGTGCGCCGACTCGCCGCGAAGGACAGCGGGCTCGACATCATGGGCCTCGATGTGACCTGGCCCGCCGAGTTCGCCGAGGCCAAGTGGATCCTGCCGTGGACAGGAGCCAACCGGCAGCGCGCCGTGGAGGGCACACTCGCGGTACCGCTGCAGACGGCGATCTGGAAGAACACCCTGTACGCCGTCCCCTACAACACCAACACCCAGTTGCTGTGGTACCGAAACGATCTTGTGCCCACACCGCCGACGACCTGGGCCGGATTGGTGAGCATGGCACGCGACCTGGCCAAGCGAGGCAAACCCCACTACGTGGAGATCCAGGGGGCCCAGTACGAGGGGCTCACCGTCTGGTTCAACACCCTCGTGGAAAGCGCGGGCGGGTCGATCCTCAACCGGGCCGCCACCGCGCCCTCCCTCGGGCCGCCCGCAGTCGCCGCGGCCACGATCATGCGGGAATTCGCCCGCTCACCGGCTGCCGATCCGTCCCTGTCCAACCAGATGGAGGACCAGAACCGGTTGGCCATGGAGTCCGGGACCGCCGCCTTCGAGATCAACTACCCTTTCGTGTATCCGTCGATGAAGGCGAACAACCCCAAGTTGTTCAAGAGCTTCCGATGGGCGGCCTACCCGGGCGTGGACGCGAACCGGCCCGCGAGACCGACCATCGGCGGCATCGACCTGGCCGTCGGCGCGTACTCCCACCACCCCGCCCTGGCCTTCGAGGCGGCGCTGTGCCTGCGCAACAGCAAGCACCAGATCAGCGCGGCGGTCACCGGCGGTCTCCCGCCGACCCTGCGCGCCCTGTACTCCGACAAAAAGCTCCAGCAGAGCTACCCGTTCGCAGACGCGGTGCTGAAGGCACTGGAGAACGGCAGTGTTCGCCCCCGGACACCCGCCTACCAGAACGTCTCCATCGCGATCTCCCACACGCTCTCTCCGCCGTCCGGTATCCAGCCCCGAGCCGACATCGACACCATCAGCGGGCAGATCCGCGACGCGCTCCAGTCGAAGGGGCTGATCCCGTGAGCGGACAGGTTTCGGGACCCGCCGCGGACTCCACTCGAGGCCCCGGCCAGGACGCCGCCCGGTCCGCGCTGTCCGAGGGCGCCCGGCAGGAGCGGCGGCTCGGCTGGTTGCTGTGCGCACCCGCGGTGGTCGTCATGCTCGCCGTCACGGCGTACCCCATCGGCTATGCGATCTACCTGTCCCTGCAACGCTACGACCTGCGCTTCCCCAGCCAGGCGAAGTGGGTATGGCTGAGCAACTACTGGGCAGTGCTCTCCTCCCCGTTCTGGTGGGAGGCGTTCTGGGTCACCCTGTTCATCACGGTCGTCTCGGTGACGGTGGAACTCGTCCTCGGATTCGCGCTGGCGCTGGTCATGCACCGCACGATCTTCGGCCGCGGACCGGTGCGTACGGCGGTCCTGATCCCGTACGGCATCGTCACCGTCGTCGCCGCCTTCTCCTGGCAATACGCCTGGACTCCGGGCACCGGCTACCTCGCCGCTCTTCTGCCCGCCGGTTCGGCACCCCTGACCGAGCACTGGCCTGCCATCTGGCTGATCATCCTCGCCGAGATCTGGAAGGCAACCCCCTTCATGGCGCTGCTCCTGCTGGCCGGGCTCGCCCTGGTGCCGGAGGAGGTCCTGCGTGCGGCGATGGTCGACGGCGCGTCGTCCTGGCAGCGGTTCGCCTTCGTGATGGTGCCGTTGATGAAGCCGGCCATCCTGGTGGCGCTGCTGTTCCGCACCCTGGACGCCTTCCGGATCTTCGACAACATCTACGTGCTCACCTCGGGTGCCCATGACACGGGCTCGGTGTCCATCCTCGGCTACGACAACCTCTTCACCTCGCTCAACCTTGGCATCGGGTCGGCGATCTCCGTGCTGATCTTCATCTGCGTGGGCCTGATCGCCTTCGCCTTCATCAAGCTCTTCGGAACCGCCGCGCCGGGCGCGAAGGGAGAGGAAGGCTGATGGCAAGCGCAGGCGCGCGACACGTCACCCGCTGGGGCGCGGTCAACCTCGTCGTAGTCGTCTACGCGCTGTTCCCTGTCTGGTGGATCGTGGCGCTGTCCTTCAAGGACCCGAGCACGCTCACCGACGGCAACTTCTTCCCGACCAAGTGGACCTGGGCGAACTACCGGGGGATCTTCGCCACCTCGGAGTTCACCCGGGCACTCGTCAACTCCATCGGTATCGCCCTGATCGCCACCACCATCGCCGTGGTGCTGGGCACCATGGCGGCCTACGCGGTGGCCAGACTGCGCTTCCCCGGCAAACGCCTGCTGATCGGCATGTCGCTGCTGATCGCGATGTTCCCGCCGATCTCCCTGGTGTCCCCGCTATTCAACATCGAGCGCAACCTGGGCATCTTCGACACCTGGCCGGGCCTGATCATCCCGTACATGACGTTCTCCCTGCCCCTGGCGATCTACACGCTCTCGGCGTTCTTCCGGGAGATCCCATGGGATCTGGAAAAGGCGGCCAAGGTCGACGGGGCCACTCCCGCCCAGGCGTTCCGCCAGGTGATCGCCCCGCTGGCCGCTCCCGGCATGTTCACCACCGCCATCCTCGTCTTCATCTTCTGCTGGAACGACTTCCTGTTCGCGATCTCCCTGACGTCGACCACCCGGGCCCGTACGGTGCCCGCGGCCATCGCCTTCTTCACCGGGAGCAGCCAGTTCCAGCAGCCCACCGGATCGATCGCCGCCGCCGCGGTGGTGATCACCATTCCCATCGTCATCTTCGTGCTGCTGTTCCAGCGGCGCATCGTGGCCGGACTGACCTCCGGTGCCGTCAAGGGCTGACCGGCAGGGACCGACCACCAGAACGAGGAGTTCCGAAAACGTGGCCGAGATCGTTCTCGAAGGCATCACCAAGCGGTTTCCCGACGGCGCGGTGGCCGTGCAGGATGTGGACCTCACAGTCGCCGACGGGGAGTTCGTCATCCTGGTCGGCCCGTCCGGCTGCGGCAAGTCCACCACCTTGAACATGATCGCCGGGCTGGAAGACATCTCCGAGGGCACCTTGCGCATCGGTGGCCAGGTCGTGAACGACAAGGCGCCCAAGGACCGGGACATCGCCATGGTGTTCCAGAGCTACGCGCTCTACCCGCACATGAGCGTGCGCGACAACATGGGGTTCGCACTACGGCTGGCGAAAACCGACAAGGACACCATCAGGCGCAAGGTGGAGGAGACCGCCCGCATCCTGGACCTCACCGAACACCTGGACCGCAAGCCCGCGAACCTCTCGGGCGGCCAGCGCCAGAGGGTAGCGATGGGCCGCGCCATCGTCCGCAGTCCCAAGGCCTTCCTGATGGACGAACCGCTGTCCAACCTCGACGCCAAACTGCGGGTCCAGATGCGTACCCAGATCTCACGGCTCCAGCACCGGCTGGGCACGACCACCGTCTACGTGACCCATGACCAGACCGAGGCCATGACACTCGGAGACCGCCTCGTCGTCATGCGCAGTGGACTCGTCCAGCAGGTCGGTACCCCGCAGGACATGTACGACCACCCGCGCAATCTCTTCGTCGCCGGATTCATCGGCTCACCGGCCATGAACTTCCTCCAGGGAAGGATGGAGGGCGACGCCGTGAGCACCGTGCTCGGCGAGCTTCCGGTGGACGCGCGGACACGCCAGACGCTGGAACGGCTCGACGCGCCCCGGGACCTCGTTGTCGGCCTGCGACCCGAGGCGTTCGAGGACGCCGCCTTCGTCGACCCCGGCCGCAGCGGATCGTCGTTCACGGCCACCGTCGACGTGATGGAATCCCTGGGATCCGACGTCTACGCCTACCTCGGCGAAGAACACTGGGAGCGGCCCGCCACCTCGGAACTGCAGGAACTGGCAGCCGACGCCGGTGTCGAGGAGACCGGGGCCCGGCAGGACCAGATCGTCACCAGGCTCAGCGCGGCAACGCGTATCCGCGAGGGAAGCCAGGCGCAACTGTGGGTGGACACCTCGGGAATGCAGCTCTTCGACCCGCGCACCGGCATGAACCTCACCCATGACCAGCCGAACGACGCCTGATCCGGCAGAGGAGTCCCGCAGGGCGAGCACAAGCAAGATCGGTGTGAACGGCCCGAACGTCGAAGCTCTCAACCGGACTCAGCGCCGCAGGCGGGGCACACGCCCCAGAACGTCACGCTGGCTTCGTCGATCGCGTACTCCTCGGGCAGTTCGGGGTCCATGCAGGGGGCCCCGCCCACCTCGCACCGCACGTCCTGCAGGACACGGCATTTTCGGCAGACGAAGTGATGGTGGTTGTCGTTGCGCTCGATCTCGTAGCGGGCGGGCTGACCGCCGATCTGGGTGATGCGGATCAGGCCGGCGTCGGTCAGCGCACGCAGCACGTTATAGGTGGCCTGGAGGGAGAGCCCGCCGGTGACAGCCTGGGCCCGGTGGCGAAGTGTGTCCGCCTCCAGGTGGTCTGATGACTCGTCGAGAACCATCAGCATGGCGATGCGCTGTACGGTCACGCGCAGTCCCGCCTCACGGAGCCGCTCCGCAGCCCTGGCCATGTGCTCCTCAGACACGGAGGCTCACCTCGTCCCCTCCGTATCGTCGCCCGTGCGCAGGTCGAACCACACACTCTTGCCGACTCGCTCCTGATCCCAGCCCCAGCGAGCAGACAGTGTCGCGACCAGTTCCAGGCCGCGACCGCACTCGTCGTCGGGACCGGCCACGATCAGCTGTGGTGGCTTCGGAGACCCGTCACTGACGAGGCAGCGCAGATCTGACGCCCGCCGCAGAGTCAGCCGGACGGGAGGACGACCATGGCGGAGGGCGTTGCCGACCAGTTCGCTGACGAGTAGCCCCGCGACGCACTGCGTGTTCCGGGGAAGCCCCCATCCGGCGAACGCGTCCGAGACCATCTCCCGAGCCAGGCCACAGGCGGTTAGCGACCACGGCATGGCCCACGGTCCCGCCGTCACCGCCGGACCGAACCGCGTCGAGTCCTCGAGATCTTGGTCATCGACGGATATGTCGCGCATCTTGATCATCCTCGAGCTGTCGCCCGCTTGTCCTATTTTTGATGTTACGCCCTTTATGGAGTCAGTCAAGAAGAGTGAATGCCCTGACGTACGCGAGCGGCCCAAGTGCGTGGAGGCGGCAACCTGCGATGGCGTGTTCAAGCGCAAGCGATGACGGAGACCCGAATGTGGCAGGTTCACGCCAATGACAACGTCGTCAGCCGAGACACCTTGACGACGACTTGGTCTAGTCCAATCATTCCCACTACGCCCTCACACCAGCCGTCCGCGGGGCGATCGATCGCGGACGGAACTCACGCACACCCATCCCCCCTGGAGCACCCATGCCTGCTCGCACCTGGCTGGCCGCGCTTCCCGCGGCCGCCTTACTCGTCGCCCTCGGCGCCACCACCGCACACGCCGGGACGGTCCCCACCGGCCCCACCGCCCTCCGGTCGGCGCCACTGTCCACCTGCACCGTCACCAGCACCCTGGCGGGAGACCACTACACCCCGCTGCAGATCGCCCAGACCGCGAAGGCCAACGGCTTCACGGGCAACGGGCTGGTCATCTCCGTCGCCGTCTCACTCGCCGAGAGCAGCGGCTGGACGCGCGCCGTCCTCGTCGACTCCGACTGCAGCCGGGACCGGGGCCTGTGGCAGATCAACTCCTACTGGCACTCCGAGGTCTCCGACGCCCAGGCATTCGACCCCAACGGCGCGGCGCAGGCGGCCTATCGGATCTCCTCGTCAGGCGGCAACTGGACGCCGTGGACCACCTACACCAGCGGCGCGTACCAGGCGTACATGGCCACCGCCCAGCAGGCCGTCAACCAGCTGAACGGCGGAGGAGGCGGCGGTACGGGGTGCGGCGCGCTCAGCCCGTGGAGTGCGTCCAACGTCTACACCGGCGGCGCCGCAGTGTCGTACAACGGCCACCGCTGGACGGCGAAGTGGTGGACGCAGGGTGACGTACCCGGCGCCAACTCACAGAACGTCTGGACCGACAACGGCTCCTGCTGACCGCGTGTCCGGACCGGCCCGGGAGTCGCCCGCACGCGACTCCCGGGTCTCGACACGTCGCGCGGCGGGCGGCCTGCTCGGCGCGGACGTAGTCACGCGGGCTGACAGCGAGCACAGGGCTGAACGTCCGTCTTGTATCTCCGGTTCCGGTCCCGTGCAGACCGCACAGGTGCGGGAGCGCCCCCATGGCCTGGCACAGACCCGGGAGCGGGACACACCACACACTTACGCCGCATCACCCACCTGCTCGGCCAGCGTCCACAACCGGCCCCCGCTCGGTGCCGGGCCGCCCGTCCCCGTTTCCGCCCACCGCCAGAACCGGGCTCCGACAGCTGGCCGCTACGGAGGGAGCACCGGCCGGTACGGCTCATGGGCAGTCAAGCCACCGGAGCAGTCTCCTGCGGTGGTGCCGTGGCCGCCGCCGCACGGGTCAGTTGGCCAGCCTCTCACGGACATCGGTGACCTGGGCACTCATGCTGTCGCGGCGGTTGGTGAGCGCCGCCAGCTCGCGCTCGGACTCCATGGCGATCCGGCCTGCTTTCGCATGCGCCTCCCCCACGATGTCCTCCGACTGGCGCACGGCGCTCTCCACGGTCTCGCGGGCGCGGCGCTCGGCGTCGCCCCGCAGCTTCTCCGCCTCCAGGCGGAGCTGCTCGGCGCGGTCCTCGATCTCCGCCAGCCACCTCTCAGCCTTGCCGCGGCGCTCCGCCAAGGCCCGCTCGGACTCCTCCTGACGCTCGGCCAGGTCGGTCTCGAGGTCCGCGGCGGCCCGGACAGCCTTCGCGCGGGTCTCCTCCCATAGCGCTTCCGCCTCCTCGCGGCGCTCGGCCGCCTCACGCCGCGCTGCCAGCCGGACCGCATCGGCTTCGGCATGCGCCCGGTCCAGCTCTTCGCGCCTGTCTTCGGCCATGCCAGCGGCTTCCGCCAACCGGCGGCGCTCTGTTGCGGCAAGCTCCTCCAACTGCTCCCGTTCCGCCTCGTCCTCGGCCTCCTCCAGCCGGGCCTCCAGCCGTTGGCAAGCTTCTCTGGCCTGGTCACGCTCCCACAGCGCCCGGGCCAGTTCTTGCTCGAGAAAGCGGATCTCCTCCCGCAGACGCTCACACTCACCGGTCAACGCGAGTTCCCTCCCCCGATAGACGGCTATCTCGGCTCCGGTGGCTCGCTGCTCCACGGCACCGCGCTCAAGTTCCCTGAGCTGCCGTTCAAGCGCTTCGCATTGCTGTTGCCGGTGGGCAACACCTTCTTCCAGATCCTTGATCTTCATCTCCGCCTGCTCCTGCTGCAGAGCAGCTTCCTCCAGCCGGTCAGACGCCTGCTGCAATTGGTACTGGCCCGGTTTGCCGGCAAGCAGCGCGTCGCCGTGCAGTTGGTACAGCCCGTTGCGGCGCTCCATGATCTCCTGCTCGGCGACCTCGCGCTCCTGGCGCTGCTGCCAGCAGTAGAGGAGAACATCCAGGAAGTGCTTGTCAGGCAACCTCTGCGCCGAAAGGTAGCGGGAGACCGTCGCGGGATTCATGTGATGCCCGATCGCGAACATCCGCAGCGACATCCCCACACCTGCAAAGTGCAGTCGCATACTCAGGGCCAGGTCACGGCTGGCTGCGCGGACTTCCGCGCCGATCGGTTTCAGTCCCGAAGGGTCCTCATCCCCGTACTCCCCTGTGGTCTGCGCACGCCCGCTCATGAGCTCCCCCTCTGCCTGAAATATGTTCCGAATCAGAGTGTTTCCGCTTCCTCCTCCCGATATCAACCCCTAAGCGTTACCACCGACATCGGCAACACCCCGACCAGACGTTCCCGTTCCGCAACACCCCCGAGGCCCTGAACGCTGGAGACCCACTCGCCGCATGACGGCCAGCCAGCACGGGAGCGATCATGAAGAACACATCGGACCGGCGGACGCTCTGTCCTGCCAGTACGCGCCAGCACTCCGGTGGCCCTCCACGCGACCACCCGCCCAGCCACACCGCCGCCCAGGAGGCCGCCATGACCACCCTGTTCCTTGCACACGTCGGCCAGTTCAACGCACTGCAACGCGTACTGCTCGTCGGACTCGGAACCCCCGCACTGACCCTGGCCATGGCAGCCTCCCTCCCCGCTCTCGCCCTCCTGCCGTTCCTCCCCCACGGCACCGAACGCACAGCCAGGCTGCTGCGCGCCCACGCGGCGTACCTGCGCACCCTGATGACAACGAGCCAACGGCAACCCAGTACCCCCTGACAGTGCCTCACCGCGATGGCCCACCAGCCCTGGTGGACAAAGCGAGCACGCACACCCTCCTGGGGCTTCGACGGGCACCGCCCCCCTGCGCGTCGCTCCCTCTACACATTGGAAGTCGCCCCGGCGCGGCCGTACCCGTCCCTCTTGATCCGCCTGACTCTGCTGACGTTGCCCTCGACTTCGCCGGAGCTCCACTTCCGGCGATGACCGCCTCGAAGTCCTGCGCCAGGCCCAAGGAGTGCCCTCACCGACCACGCCCCGCACGATCATGGTCGAAGCCCGCACGATCCCGACGCGGGAACGGCCACTGCGCCGCGCAAGCAGGTCACCAACCAGTGCGGGCGGACGCGAACTGCCGGGCACGCCCGATTCAACGGCGCCTCATCGCCTCCGGTGGGGCGGACGCGGGATGACCTGGCTCCCGGTGAACGGCGGCCCCGCCACAGCGCATCGTGGACACGCTCACGCACCTGGGGCGGCGGCCGTTCGTGGAGTTCTGGTCCCGCCACGAGAGTGGCGGGACCAACTTGTAGTGCCGGCGCACCCGGCTGCCCCCACGACGGGCGGCATGGCTGGGACGTCAGTGGGGTCCACCGCTCCGGGCAGGCAGAACGGCGCAGAGCGGGCTCGGACGAGCCACTGTTCTGGTGGTCGGCGGTCGGGAGTACCTGCCGGGCGTGCGGTGTACCCGCTAGCCTGCCGGTATGGACCCACGGGGGAGCCCTTACACGCCGGGGGCGGGCATCGGTCCCACAGTGCTTGTGGGCCGGGCCGACGTGATCGAGTCGTTCGACGTCATGCTCGACAGGCTCGCGCTGGGACGGTCGGGCACCGCTCCCCTGGTCACCGGCGCCCGCGGGTCGGGCAAGACCGTGTTGCACAACGAGCTGTTACGACGGGCTCGCAACCGCGGCTGGTACGTGGCTGCCGAGGAGGCGATCGCAGGTGCGCCGCTCCCGGCCCTCATCGCGGTCATGGCGCGGGACGTGCTTCTGCAGATGCGGGCGACGAACCGGTTGTCCGACCGTGTGAAGCGGGCACTGGGGGTGCTAAAGGCGTTCGTGTCGGTATCTGTTGCCGGCATCAAGCTGGAGATCAACACTGATCCGGTTCCTGGGACGGCGGACACCGGCATCCTCGAACTCGACTTGCGGCGGCTGTTCGTGGAGATCGGTGAGGTGGCTCGCAGCCAGGGTGTGGGCGTCCTGTTCGCTCTCGACGAGGTGCACACGCTTCCCGATGCGGCGCTGGCCACCGTGGACACGGCCATCCACGGGACCGCCCAGCGATCCCTGCCGGTCGCCTTCTTGGGCACGGGCCTCTTCCCATCGTGGAAGGGCACGGGGCTGGACGACCCGACCTCGACAGTCACGCACCGGGCGCGGACGGAGGTCGAGCGGCACGTCCGCCTTGACCCGCTCAACCACGTCTTCTCGCGGCTGGCGCTCATCGGGCCGGCTCTCGTTCAGCGGGTGCGCTACGACGACAATGCCGCCGAACTCGCCGTGCGCTATTGCCAAGGGAACCCCTGGTTGCTGCAACTGGTCGGCGACTACGCGTGGAGAAACGCGGACACCCGTCGCATCAGCTACGAGGCCGTGCGGCGGTCCCTGGCCGAGACCGAATTCCGCCTCGGCCACACGTTCTTCCCGCGCCTTCTGCACGAGTGCGACGGTGACGAACTGGAGGTTCTGCTCGCAATGGCAGGAACGGGGCAGGACACCGTGCCTGGTCATGTTCTCACCCGGGCCGATCCATCCCTCGTGGAAACACGGCTGTTGGCGCTCGGGCGGCTGGCGGAGAAGGACTTCATCGTCCTCGCCGGTTACACCAGCAATATCTTTCACAGCGCCTTCGAGGTCCAATTCTCCGTGCCTCGACTACGGGCGCACCTGAGCAATCTGCACCGGTGAGCCGACGGGCAGACCCGGACGCCGGGCCGTGGCGCATCACCGTCACCGCGGAACGCGACCCCGCAGCGCCCGTCGACCTCGTCGACTATACCCAGGCCGGCCGGGAGGAAGAGCCGTAGGCGCCGAAACCCGCTGCACCACGACAGCGCTGCCCGCCGACGGACAGGATGTGCCCGTCGTGGGTGACGCGGTGCGGGAGGCGGCCGTAGGTGGAGTCGTAGGCCAGCAGGTGCGCGAGGGTGGCGACCGGGGCGATGTCGTTGACGGCGACCACCTCGATGGCGGGGCTGGTGGCTTCGTCACGGTCGAGCAGGGCGCGCAGGTAGGTGCGGCCGATGCGGCCGAAGCCGTTGATGCCCACTCGTACGGTCATCGTGATTCTCCTTGACGTGAGTGGTGCGACGGGCGGGGGCACCGCCGTGTCGGCGGTGCCCCCGGTGGGACGGGCGGGCTGCTGCTAGAGAAGCCAGCGATTGCGGCGCACGAAGGGGATCTGGGCCCAGATGCGGCCCAGGCCCCAGGTGTTGCCCGCGTAGACGGCGGCGAGCAGGATCATGACGACCGCGTACAGCACGTGGTAGTCGACCAACGGGTTGGAGGAGAAGCTCGGCGCACCACTCGACAGGTGCTGGGCCAGGGGCCATTCCGCCGCCCACATCATGGCCATGAGGACGGCTCCGGCGGCTGCGGTGATGCGCAGGGCGATGCCGCTGACCAGGGCGAGGCCGATTCCGAGCAGGCCGAGCATGAACAGCGTGTCGGTCCAGCCCTTGCCCGCGATGTCGTGGAAGAAGGACTGCAGCGGACCGGCGGCGACGCCGGACAGGAAGCCCTTGGTGGGTGAGCCGCCGTCGGCCCAGCCCTTGCCGGAGCCGGTGGCGTAGTGCCAGCCGAACGTCTTGTCGAGGAACGCCCACAGGAAGACGAAGCCGGTAGTGATCCGCACGACCGCCGCGGCCCGCGCGGCGGTCGGGGTCATGACGGCGCCGTGCCGGGGTGCGGTCTCCGCTGCCTCGACGGTCGGCACCTGCATGCTGGAGGTGAGGCGGGATTCCTGGTGAACGGCCATGACGGCCCCCTTGCCGGTGAGTGGTGCGGGCGGTTGGTTACGGAACTACCTTGCTGCGCGTACGCCTTGCCGCGCTGGGGGCCGACGGCCCGACGCCAGGGGGCCGAACGGCTCTGCGTGCAGGGCGGGTTGGGGCTGCCGTCCACGGGTCGGCTCACGTCCGCGGCACCGGGATCACGGCCACGGGGCAGTGCGAGTGGCGCAGCAACGCGTCGGTGACCTGGCCGAGTTGAAGGCCGATGCGGGACGGCCTGCGGTGTGCGGCGATCACCACCAGGTCGGTGCCGCGCGTCGCTTCGAGGAGGGTGTGGCACGCGGTGGCCCTGACGGCTGCCGTCTCCACCGCAAGTCCGGGGACCACGCTGCGCAGCGCGGCAACGGCGTTGCCGGGCACCACGGCGGCCCTGCGCGCCTGCGCCTCGATCTCGTCGCGCACCGGTGCGGCGAGTTCCGCGCGCGCGTTCACCGGCTGCCGGTAGGTCCACGCGTGGAGCACCCGCAGTCGGCTCCCCCGCAGACACGCCTCCTCGAAGGCGAACAGCGCCGCTTCCGCGTCGGTGTCGCTCTCCACTCCCAGGAGGACCCCGCCCGATGCCTCCGTCCCCGAGGTGTGTACGCCACAGCCGCGGACGACGAGCAGCGGCCCGAGAGTCCTTGCGGCCAGACGCCGGCTCACCGAATGGAGCAGCATGCCGCCGAGACCGCCGGCCCCGCGGGAGCCGACGACGGTGAGTTCCGCCGTCCGGCTCCGCTCCTCCAGGACGTCGACGGGGTCACCCACCACCGGCACCGCCGTCACCGCCAGGTCCGGGTGACGCTCCCTGACACGGGCTGCCGCCGACCTCACCACGGGCGCCGCCTCGTCCAGATCCGCCACACAGTGGACGATCTCCAGGCGTGCCCCGCGCAGCAGGGCTTCCCTGGCCGCCGCATCCAGCGCCCGGAATGCCGCGACCGAGCCGTCCATCCCCACGGTGACCTTGCGTCCGTTCATGACCGTTCCCTCCCGTCGGTGGCTGATACCGCTCCGATCGTCGTGAGGTCCAACTGCCGGGGGCAGGGCCGTTCGAGGCCCGCCACGGGCCCGACTCGTCCCGGTGCCGGGGGCCGTTCGGCACTCGTCAGCGGCGTCGCGGCGCGCGCAGCCTGGCAGGGCGGGCCGACGGCACCGCCCTGGGGAGAGGGAGGCAACGCCATGCACAGGAGCAGGTGGCTGTGGCGCTGGCGGCACAATCCGCTGCGACAGCGTGCGTACCTGGTGGAGGCATGGGCCCTCCTGGCCGTGACGGTGCTCGCGCTCGGCGGGGCGGTGCTGACGGGGTCGGTGGTGGCAGTGGCCGCAGAACACCGTGCGGCCCGCCATTACCTGGAAGCACACCGCACGACCGCCGTGCTCACCCAGAACGCCTCGGATGCGGCGGGCTACTCCGACCTGGCCACGGCTCGGGTGCGGTGGACGGCCGCCGACGGCACGACGCGAGCCGGCCGCGCCGGCGTCGGCTCCGGCGCCAAGGCGGGGTCCCGCGTGATCATCTGGACCGACGGGGCCGGCAGGATCGTCGCGGCCCCGCCGTCTCCCGCCAAGGCACGGCTCGAAGCCGAGTTGACCGGCGCCGCCGCCGCGTGCGGTGTGTGCGTGGGCATGCTCGCCGCCTGGGAGATCGCCCGTTGCCGCACCGACCGGCGGCGCGCGCGGCGCTGGGCCGACGAGTGGGAAGTGGTCGGCCCCCGCTGGAGCCACCGCAACGCCTGAACGGCCGCGCACCGCGGTACGAGTGACCGAACGACTGCCTCTCCAGGGCCTGTTGGCCCGTTCTTCCGACAACTCGACGAGCGGACAGTGACGTCATGAACACACGCATTGTGGTACTGGGCAGCGGCAACAGCGGCACCCTCGCGGCCAACCGGCTGCGGCGGTACTGCGATGGGGACGACGTCCGGATCATCGTGATCGACCGGCGCGACACCCGCGACCAGGAGACCGACCTCCTGATGGCCCTGGGGCTGTACGGGGCGCACGCGCTCCTGGCGCCTGAGCACCTTCGTCTGCGCGACGGCATCGAGTTCCGGCACGCGGAGGCCGCCACCGTCGACCCGTACGGCCGGGAGGTCTACCTGACCGACGGGACCACCGTCGGCTACGACGTGCTCGTGCTGACCACCGGCACACCTCTCCTGCGCGGCGAGCACGGCCTCGTCCAGGTCAACCCGCTCACCCGGCGGTCCCTGGCCCACCCCGAAGTCTTCGCCCTCGGTGCGGCCGCCGCCGGCCACACCACTACCAGCCCCTCGATACACGTCCAAGCGGAGAACACGGCCCGGACCGTGCAATGGCTTCTGGCCGACGGCGAACTCCCTCGCCGCGACACCACGAGCCGCGACAGGACGGGAACGCCCGCCGCGGCCGGCCCCTTGCAGTAAACGCGGCCGGTGGCCCGCGCCACCGGGCTCACTCGTACGGGATGACGGCCACGGGGCACGCGGAGTGGTGCAGGACCGCATGGTTGACCATGCCCAGCTGCCACCCGACGCGTGCCCCGCGGCGGCCGCCCACCACCATCAGATCGCTCCTGGCGGAGGCGTCGAGCAGGACGTGGTGGGCCCGGCCCTCGGGTGTCTCGCGGCGCACGGTGACCTTCGGGAAATCCTGTGCAGCAGCTGGCAGAGCGGTGTCGAGTACGCGCTCGGCGTCCTGCGCTCCGTGCTCGGGCTCGTCCCCCGACCCGTGCCTGATTCCCGGGAGGTCATGGGCAAGGCGGTGCCATGCGTGTACGGCGTACAGCTCGGCCTCGCGGGCCTGCGCCGCACGGAACGCGAATTCCACCGCCGCCGACTCCGCGCCACCGACGCCCAGGGTCACCCGGGAGAAGTCGCCGCGGATGTTGGACGCCTCACCGCGCACCACGACGACCGGGCAGGTCGCGTAGGCCGCGACCTGCAGGCTCGTCGAGCCCAGCAGCATCCCGGTGATCGTTCCGCGTCCCCTGGTACCCACGACGATCGCGGAGGCGTTCTCGCCCTCACGGAGCAGGGCCAGGCCGGGCTCGGCGGGCCCGAGGAAGGTGCACCGTCAGCGCGGGGGCGGTCTTGGCGAGCCGCTCGGCCGCCTGGCCGACGATGCCTTCGGCCATGACGTGCCCGGCTGAGGCCTTGGTGCGGAAGTCGGGTGTGACTTCTTCGTACCGCTCCCACATGGACCCGTACACCAGCCGGAGCGGCAGGTCGAACCGGGCGGCCTCGGCCGCCGCCCAGTCGACCGCCCGCAGACTGGAGTCAGAGCCGTCAACACCGACGATCAGCGGCTTGTTCATGGCTGCACCGCCTTCCCAGGCGCACGTTCGATGCGATCACCTTCCACCCTGGCATGCCGTTCCGCCCGTGATGAGGGCCGGTTCGGCCCGTGCCCAGGGCCGGTCGGCCCCTGTCCGGAGTGAGGTCCGGCCGCGATCCGCCGCGCCGGACCGGCGGATCCGCGCACTGCGGGGCGCCGGGACCGAACGGCCCTCGCGAAGAGCCCGGACAGCCCCTGCCGCGGGTGGACCGGCGGCAGCACCGTGAAGGGGCGTCACGACACAGAAGGGGACGGCCATGACGGACACACGACTGCGGGAGACCGCGGTGCACGCCCTGCTCTCCGACGGGGAGAGCGTCGGCATCAGGCCCCTGCGGCCTGATGACCGGGACGGTGTGCTGGAGCTGTACGCCGGAATGTCGCCGGCGAGCCTGCGGCTGCGTTTCTTCGGCTTGACCCGCGATGCCGGTGCGGGGGACGTCGACCGGCTGTTCTCGACACTGTCGTCCCGCCACGCGGCACTCGTCGCCCTGCGCGGCGACCGGATCGTCGGGGTCGCCGAGTACGAGGTCACCGATGACCCGGAGACCGCCGAGATCGCGCTGGCCGTCGCCGAGGACTTCCACCACCGCGGGGTGGGCACCCTGCTGGTGGAGCACCTCGCCCATGCCGCCCGGCAGTCCGGCGTCACCGGCTTCGCCGCCGACACCCTGGCCTCGAACCACCTGATGCAGAAGTTGGTCACGGACCTCGGGCTCAGGGCCGAACGCCACCACCACGACGGTGAGGTACGGGTCACCTTCCCGCTGACGCCCGACGAGCGGTACCTGTCGGCGGTCGACCGGCGTGGCAGCACGGCCGATCTGGCCAGCCTGCGGCCGTTGCTCCGGCCGCGTTCGGTGGCGGTCATCGGCGCGGGGACCTCGCCCGGCTCCGTCGGCCGCGCCGTCCTGCGCAAGATCCATGAAGGCGGCTTCGCCGGACGACTGTACGCGGTGAACCCCCACGCCCACGCCATCTTGCGCATCCCGTGCTTCCCGTCCGTCGCCGACCTCCCCAGGACACCCGACCTGGCCGTCATCGCCGTCCCCGCGGCCGCGGTCGCGGACACCGCCGAGCAGTGCGGCGCCGCGGGAGTACGCGCGCTCGTCGTCCTGTCCTCCGGCCTCGACGCGGAACAGAGCGCCACCCTTGTCGCCGCCTGCCGGCGGCACGGCATGCGCATGGTCGGACCCAACTGCCTGGGCATCGCTGTCACGGACGAGGGCATCAGTCTGGACGCCACCTTCGCCGCACACCGGCCGCTGCCCGGCAGCGCGGGGGTCGCCGTGCAGTCCGGCGGGGTGGGCATCGCGCTGCTCGACGGGCTGACGCGGCTGGGCATCGGGGTCAGCGACTTCGTCTCACTCGGCGACAAGTACGACGTCAGCGGCAACGACATGCTGCAGTTCTGGGAGGCCGACAGCGGTACCGCGATGGCCCTGCTGCACCTGGAGTCGTTCGGCAACCCGCGCGCCTTCTCCCGGACCGCACGCCGCGTCGCACGCCGCATCCCCGTCCTCACCGTCGACGCGGGGCGCTCCGACGCCGGACGGCGTGCGGCGGCCTCGCACACCGCCGCCGCCGCGACCCCGACCATGACCCGGCAGGCGCTCTTCACCCAGGCGGGCATCACCGCGACCCGCACGGTCGCCGAACTGCTGGACACCGCCGCCCTGCTGCACGCCCAGCCGCTGCCCGCCGGGACCAGGGTGGCCGTGGTGTCGAACGCGGGCGGCGCCGCGGTACTCGCCGCCGACGCCTGCGCCGAGGCGGGGCTGACCGTACCCGAGCTGCCCGCTGACCTGATCGCCGAACTCCTCGGCATGCTTCCGGAAGGCGCCGCCGCGGCCAACCCGGTGGACGCCACCGCCGCCGTGGGCGAGCAGGCGCTGAGCGAGTGCGTCGACCGGCTGGCACAGCACGGAGCGGTCGACGCCGTGCTGGTCGTGCTGGTGCCGACGGCGCTGGCCACGGCCACCGGCGACGATCCGCGGCGGGCGCTCACCCACGCGGACCCCGGCGGCAGGCCGCGTACCGTGGCCGTGGTCCTGCTGGACCAGGCCGAGCAGGTCACGCTGCTGCACGGCAGGAACGGATCGGCCGTCCCCTCCTACGCCGACCCGCAGGCCGCCGCGCGCGCCCTGGCGCACGCCGCCGCACGGTCGGTCTGGCTCGCACAACCGCCCGGAATCCCGGCCGAGGTCACCGGCACCGACCCCAGCGGGGCGCGCGCGGTCGTCGCACAGTTCCTCGCCGAACACCCCGACGGCGGCTGGCTCGACCCGCTGCGCTGCACCGAACTGCTCGCCCACTACGGCATCGCGCAGATCCCCACGGTCCTGGCCACCGGCGAGGATCAGGCGGTGGAAGCCTTCCGCGATCTGACAGACGGCTGCCGGCGTGCGGCCATGAAGGCGTACTGGCCCGGGCTGCTGCACAAGAGCGAGCAGGGCGCCGTGCTGCTCGACCTCGACGGCGAGCCGGAGGTACGCGCGGCCTACCGGGAACTGGCGTCCCGTTTCGGTGACGTGATGACCGGAGTGGTCCTGCAGCCGATGGCCCGTCGCGGCACGGAACTGGTGGCGGGCGTGGTGCAGGACGAGGTGTTCGGGCCGCTGGTGCTGTTCGGTCTCGGCGGGACCGCCACCGAGGTGCTCGCCGACCACGCCGCCCGGCTGGCTCCCCTCACCGTCCGCGACGTGCGGGACCTCATCACCGCACCGCGCTGCGCCCCGCTGCTGTTCGGCTACCACGGCGGCGGACCGGTCGACCTGGAAGGGCTGGAACAGGTGCTGCTGCGTCTGTCGGCCCTGGCCTGCGATCTGCCGCAGCTCGCCGAGGCCGACCTGAACCCCGTCGTCGCCCGCCACGACGGCGTCCTGGCGGTGGACGTCCGCGTCCGCGTACTTCCCCGCCAGGTCACCGACCCCTACCTCCGCCGACTGCGCTGAGCAGCGGCGCTACCACCAGGAGAACACCATGAAGCATCACAAGATCGGGAACGTGATGACCAGCGACGTCGTCAGCGTCACAGAGTCGACGCCGTTCAAGGACGTCGCCCGGCTCCTCGCCGCGCACCGCATCAGCGGCCTCCCCGTCGTCGACGACGACGAGAAGGTGGTCGGCGTCATCTCCGAGTCGGACCTGCTGCTCCGTCAGGCGGAGCGGCACACCGGCGCGTCGCACCGGTGGCCGTGGCGCTCCCGGGGCGCCCGGGCCGCCGAGGCCAAGGCCGCGGCGCTGACCGCCAGCGAGCTGATGTCCACCCCCGCGGTCACCGTCCGCGCCGACGACTCCATCGCCCGCTCCGCCCGCATCATGGCCGAACGCCGGGTGGAGCGGCTGCCCGTCCTGGACGAGGAGGACCGGCTGGTCGGCATCGTCACCCGCCGCGACCTGCTGCAGGTCTTCCTCCGCCCCGACGCCGCGATCCGCGAGGAGGTCATCCAGGAAGTCCTGGTCCGCTCCCTGTGGATGGCGCCGCAGGCCGTCGGCGTCCGCGTCGAGGACGGCGTCGTCACTCTGGAGGGCCGCGTCGAACGCGAGAGCGAGGTCCAGATCGCGGGCCGGATGACCGCTCAGGTCGACGGCGTGGTGGCGGTCAGCAACCGCCTCACCGCGCGGTTCGACGACTCCGACCTCCAGCCCGTCCTGCTCAAGCAGCACGGAGTCGAGCAGGACTGGCTCCGAAGGCTCTGAAGGTGCCGTCATGAGAAGCGCCGCTCCCACCAACCTGTTCGCCGCACTGCCCTCACCAGGGCGCGAACGACTGCAGAACCTCGCCCAGGAGGTCGCCTTCCCCGCAGGCACACGGATCTTCGAGGAGGGCGGCCAGGCCGACAGGTTCTGGGTCGTCCACACCGGCTCCGTCGTCCTGGACACCCCCGTCCCCGGGCGGGCTCCGGCCCCGGTCGCCACTCTCGGTCCCGGCGACCTGCTCGGCTGCACCTGGCTCTTCCCTCCGTACACCTGGCATTTGGGCGCCGAGGCGCAGAGCGACGTGCGCGCCGAGGAGTTCGACGCCACCATCGTGCGGGCGCTGTCCCACGCCGACCTGGAGTTCGGAGAGGCGCTCGCCCGACGCGTCGCGGAGATCATCGCCCACCGCATGCAGAGCGCACGGATCCACCTGCTCGACCTGTACGGGCCGCACGACGGCCACCGCACCGGATGATCCAGAGGTCCCGAACGCCCGGGCACCGTCCAGCACTTCGAAGGAGGAACCCGCCATGACCGGCAGCCCGCACATCGTCAGCGACGTCATGACACAGGCGGTGGTGTCCGTGGACCGGGACACACCGTTCAAGGAGATCGTACGGATCCTGCAGCAGCACAGGATCAGCGCCGTGCCCGTGGTCGCCTCGAACGGAACCGTCGCTGGTGTCGTCTCGGAGGCCGACCTGCTGCCCAAGGAGGAGTTCCGCGACAGCGACCCCAGCCGCCTGGCCCAACTGCGCCGCCTGGACGACCTGGTCAAGGCCGGTTCCGTGGACGCCGCACAGTTGATGACCACGCCGGCGGTCACCGTCGAGGCGAGTGACACGCTGTCGCGGGCCGCCCGCATCATGGCGAGAACCAAGGTGAAGCGGCTGCCCGTGATCGGCCCTGACGACAGGCTGTGCGGCATCGTCAGCCGCGGCGACCTGCTGAAGGTGTTCCTCCGGGACGACGAGGAGATCGCGGAGGAGGTACGGCGGGAGATCGTGGCCTACCTCTTCCCCGGTGAGCCTCCCCCGCTCCAAGTCGCGGTCGCCGAAGGGGCGGTGACACTGACCGGCCGGGTCAGCGGCACCTCCCGGGTGCCGGTCGCCGCCCGCCTGGTGCGATCCGTGGAGGGTGTCGTCGACGTCACGTGGAACCTGGGTCGGCCGTTGCCACGGCCGGCGGAGCCACCCGTAATGGGACCGCTGTACTGAGCCTCGCGCCTCGCGTGGTCCGGACCGAACGCCCGCGCCGCGGTCCGGGTCCATTCGGCCCTAGTGCCGGACAGACCCCAGGCCGATGATCGGAGCCTGAGCCGGGATACGACAACACAACAGGTGAAGGTCCGACATGAGCGAGGCACGCCAGTTCTCACCGCAGTCCCCCATCCGGGTCTTCCTGCTCGACGACCACGAGGTGGTCCGGCGCGGCGTCCACGACCTGCTGGACGCGGAGCCCGACATCGACGTGGTCGGCGAGGCGGGAACCGCGGACCACGCACTGGCCCGCGGCCCGGCCCTGCGACCGGACGTCGCCGTCCTGGACATCCGCCTGCCCGACGGCGACGGCATCACCGTCTGCCGCGAACTGCGGTCGAACATGCCGGAACTCGCCTGCCTGATGCTCACGTCGTTCGACGACGACGACGCGCTGCTCGACGCGATCATGGCCGGGGCCGCGGGCTACGTGCTGAAGCAGATCAAGGGCTCCGACCTGGTCTCGGCCGTCCGTACCGTCGCCTCCGGCCAGTCGATGCTCGACCCCGCCACCACCGCCCGGCTGATGAGCAGCCTGCGGGCGGACGGTGCCACCGCTGAGCCCGAACAGCAGGCGCTGGCTTCGCTGTCGCCGCGCGAGCGGGAGATCCTCGGGCTGATCGGCGAGGGGCTCACCAACCGTCAGATCGGTAAGCGGCTGTACCTGTCGGAGAAGACCGTGAAGAACAACGTCTCCCGGCTGCTGGCAAAACTCGGCGTCGAACGCCGTGTCCAGGCCGCCGTCATCGCCACCCAGGGACAGCCCGCAGCCGAAGGCGGCCACCGATGAGGGCCGTCCGGACCCATCACCGGTAACCAACGGCCCTGTTCGGAGCGCACCCCGGTCCGCGAGCCTGGGAGCAGGACGACTGCGAGGAGGCCGCCATGACGACCGCAGCGCTCGACGGAACGACACTGGAGAAGCTCATCTCCGCCGCCGTGGCCGCACCCTCGATCCACAACACCCAGCCGTGGCGCTACCGGCTGGACCCCGACACCACGACCGTCGAGGTACGTGCCGCCGTTGATCGCGGCCTGCGGCACGCGGACCCCGCGGGGCGCGCGGTGCACATCTCGGTCGGCGCCGCGGTGTTCAACCTGCGTGTCGCGGTGGCGCACTTCGGCTGGGAGCCCGTGGTCCGGCTGCTGCCGCGGTCGGCGGAGCCGGACTTCCTGGCGGCCGTACGCCTGGCCGGCCCGAAGACGGGCGCCACCCCGCTCCGCCAGGACCTGTACGACGCGGTGTGGCGCCGGCACAGCAGCCGTGTCCCCTTCTCGGACCGGCCCGTACCCGCGGCGGTGCTCGCGGAGATCACGGAAGCCGCGGGCACCGAAGGGGCGCGTCTGACGCTGCCCGGACCGTCGGAGGCCGCGCGTATCCTGCAGATCACCACCGAGGCGGAACGGTTCTCCGTCGCCGACCCCCACCGCGGCGCCGAGAGCCGCTCGTGGATCCGCGACGCGGCGCCCGACGGTCTGCCGCACACGGTGCTCGGCCCGCTCGACTCCACAGGCCGCATCCCCGTACGTGACTTCTCCGCCCTGAGCCCGGACGATCACCAGCCGCCGGCGGACTTCGAGCGGCACCCCACCATCGCCGTACTGTCCACCCGGCACGACACCCGCGCCGACTGGCTCCGTGCGGGCCTGGCGCTGGAGCACGCGCTGCTGGTCGCCACCGCCCATGGCGTGCGGGCATCGCTGATGAGCCAGGCCCTGGAGTGGCCGGAACTGCGGTGGGCGCTGCGTGACCCGCGCGGTGGCCACGCGCAGGTGCAGATGCTGATCAGGCTCGGCTACGGCCCCGAGGGACCGGCCTCGCCGCGACGGCCCGTACGTGACGTGCTGGAGGCGGGCGCAGGACGTCAGCGCTGAGCAGGACCGGGGGGGCGGGCTACCGGGCGCCGGGCGCAGCGAGCGGTACCTCCCACACCAGACAGGTCCCGCCAGAGGGACCGGGGCCCGCTGTGAACGTTCCGCCCAGCCGCTCGGCGCGTACCGCCAGGTTGTCGAGCCCGCTGCGGCGGCCGTCCGGGGGCAGGCCGATCCCGTTGTCCAGGACGCGGACTGTCAACGTCCCCCTGGCCACGACGAGGGAGACCTCGACGGAGGTCGCCCGCGCGTGCCGGGCGGCGTTGGACAGCGCTTCTCCCAGCACCGCCACCGCGTCCTCCACGATCCCCGGCGGCACGTCGGTGTCGAGCAGCCCCTCCATGTGCAGCGCCGGTGTGAACCCCAGCGTCGTGGCGGCGATCTCCATACTCGTCGCCGCCCGGGCTCGCAGGCCCTGGGCCCGACGCTCGCCCTCCTTGGCCCGCAGCCCGAAGATCGTCGATCGGATGATCTTGATGGTCTCGTCGAGGTCGTCGACCGCCCGCAGCAGCCGCTCGGTGGCCTCCGGGCGATCCACGAAACGCAGCGCGCTCTGGAGCGTCATCCCCGTGGCGAAGAGCCGCTGGATGGCCAGGTCGTGCAGGTCCCGGGCGATCCGGTCGCGGTCCTCCAGCAAGGTGAGCTGCTCGGCGGAGCGCCTGCGTTCGGCCAGCTGCATCGCCAGCGCGGCCTGCCCGGCGAAGGCCAGCAGCGGGGCGGACTCGGTGTCGGAGAAGGGCACGCCCTCCTCCTCGCGAGCCAGCAGCAGAACGCCGCGCGGCCCCTCGTCCGTGACCATCGGCACCGCCATGACCGGTCCGAGTCCGCCGAACCGGGGAGGCCCCGCGGTCACCCGGGGATCCTTCTGGACCTCGGCGGTGATGATGGGTTCTCCCGCCGTGATCGCCGCCCCCATGAACGAGCCGTCCCGCGGCAGCGTCAGACTCCGGTGGAAGTCGGCGTCCGTGCCCACGGCGATCATCACCCGCAGATCGGTGCTGTTCTCGACCGGCAGGGCGATGACGCCCAGATCGGCGCCGGCGATGGCCTTGGCGTGGCGGACGATCCCCTCCAGCACATCCATCTCTTCGACGCCCGACAACAGGTCGGAGATGATCTCCGCGTTGGCCTCCATCCAGCGCTGCCGGTCGCGTGCCGCCTTGTAGAGCCGGGCGTTCTCGATCGCCACGCCGGCCGCGACCGCCAGCGTGCGCAGGACCGTCTCGTCCTCGCCGTCGAACTCGACGCCGCCCCGCTTCTCGGTCAGATACAGGTTCCCGAAGACCTCGTCGCGCACACGGATGGGCACACCGACGAAGGAGTGCATCGGCGGATGGTTGGCGGGAAAGCCGTACGAGGCCGGGTGGTCCGCGATCTCCGCGAGCCGCAGCGGCTCGGGATGCCGGATCAACTCGCCCAGAATGCCGTGCCCCGAGGGCAGCGAGCCGATGGCCTCGGTCTGCCCCGGGCTGACCCCCACCGTGAGGAACTCCGACAGCCGTGCGCCTTCGACGACGCCCAGGGCGCCGTACTCGGCGTCGACCAGGACCACCGCGGACTCCACGATCTGGCGCAGCACCTGCGGCAGATCGAGCTCGCGTCCGACGGAGAGCACCGCCTCGAGGAGGCTGTGGACCCGGTCCTGGGTTCCGCGGACCGCGTCGATCCGTATCTGCAGCTCGTCCAGCAGTTGGTCGAGCCGCAACCGGGGCAGCCGCCCGCTCTCCTCGACCACCGGGGTCCTCCGCTCGCACCAAGTCGCCGACCCTGACGTGCCAGGCACCACGTTAGCGGCCCCATGGGGCAGGACGGGCGGTTACGGTGCAGAGGCCGGGGCAGCCAGTTCGCTGTGGACGTCCACGACGCCCTCGACCGCCCGGGCCAGGCGGCTCGCTACCCGGATCAGCGCGGGCTCCAAGACCTGGCCGCCGAGGGTCACCACCCCGTCGTCGACGGCTACCGTCACGGAGGGCTCACCGGGGAACAGCGGACGGACGACCTCCCGGCGGACCTCGTCGGCGATCTCGCGATCCGTGCGGAGGAAGACCTTCAGCAGGTCGCACCGGCTGACGATCCCGCACAGGGCGCCTTCGGCGTCCGTCACCGGCAGCCTCTTGACCCGGCGCTCGGCCATGATCCGGGCGGCCTGCGCCACCGTGGCATCGGCATGGACGCAGACCGCTGGCGAGGTCATCAGATCCCCCGCGGTCACCGCCCCGGCCTTGGCGATGTCGGACAGCCTGCGGACCTCGTCGTACGTGGTGGGGTCGCTGTCCCGGAACTCCTCCTTGGGAAGCAGGTCCGCCTCGGACACCACTCCCACGACCCGGTGCTCGCCCTCCAGCACGGGCAGGGCGCTCACCTTCCACTGCTCCATCGTCTCGACGATCAGCTTGAAGGTCGCGTCCCGACCCAGTGCCACGACGGTCTGGGTCATGACCTCACTGACCGTGCGCGGTGAGGCGAACATGGCACACTCCTCCTCGATTCCTGGTCAGATCCGCTGCGGCCGGGCCGCGACATCGGCCGCGATCGACCGGGCCCAGGCGTCGATCCGGTCGCGGTCGCGGAAGTCACCGCCCCGACCCCGCTGTAACCGCGCAACTCCTGGACCACGGCGGCGGGGCGCACCTCGGCCTCGACGCCCGCTGCGGTCAGTTCTTCGCCGATCCACTGGGCGATCTCGGCGGTGCCGCCGTTCCTCGATTCGTAGGCGACCAGCACCACGGGCGTGTTCATCGCCGCCCCTCTCCCTTCCGCTCGCCGGGGCCGAGGGCCCTCACGGCAGCAGTCCTGCGCGCCGGGACGCCGGTTCGACAGCCCTCGCCTCGTCGTCGCGGTAGTCGAGCGTCTCGGTGACCTCGACGACCCCGTCGACTCCCTCGCACAGCCGGATCACAACAGGGATGAGGCTGCGGCGCTCGACGGTGCCGCGCAGCGACACGCGGCCGTCGGCGACAGTGACCAGCACCTCGTCGGGCTCGATGCCGAGGGTGCGCGCGAGGATGTCGCCGCTGATCTCCTCACGGATGACGTGGTCACGGCGGAGGAAGACCCGCAGCAGATCCGCGCGGCTGACGATGCCCACCAGCCGGCCGGTGTCGTCCACCACGGGCAGCCGCTTGACCCGTCCGTCGTCCATGACCCGTGCGGACTGCACCACCGACCACTCACGGTGGGCGACGACCGCGGGACTGGTCATCAGGCCGTCGGCGGTGGTGGCCACCGGGTGGGCGCGCCCGTCACCGGGAGTGTCGAGTACGGCCAGCAGCCCGGCCGGATCAGGCCGTGTGGACTCCCGGCGCAGCAGGTCCGCCTCCGAGACCACGCCCAGCACACGGTCGGTGTCGTCGACCACCGGCACCGCGGTGATGTCGTGGTCGGCCAAGAGCTTCGCGATCTCCTTGAAGGGCGTGTCCGCGTGGACGCTCACCACCGTGTGGGTCATCAGGTCGCTCACGGTGCGGTGCTTCAACATGGTGCCGCCTCCCTACGGGCGCAGATTGCCTCACTTCCACTCTCCCGGGCCCCGCCCGGTCCTCCTTAGGGCCGGTCGGGGCCCGGTACGGGGCCCAACGGCTCTCCCGGGTCACCGCGGCCGCGGACGACGATCGAAGCAGGAAGCGACAGGCACCATGAGGGGATGACCTTCGATGACCTTGGTGGCACACCCGGCCGAGAGCCAGGCGCAGCCCGGCTGGCGAGGATTCAGCGGTGACGGATGGCGCGAGCGCGTCGACGTCCCAGGATTCGTCCAGGCCAACTACACGCCCTACGAAGGGAACGCGGCGTTCCTGACCGGCCCGACCGCCCGCACCCGCGCGGTGTGGGAGAGGGTCGCGGCCCTGTTCCCCGAAGAGCGGCAGCGCGGCATCTACGACGTGGACACCGCCACCCCCTCCACGATCACCTCACACGCACCCGGCTGGATCGACCGCGACCGCGAGCTGATCGTCGGCCTGCAGACAGACGCCCCACTGAAGCGGTCGATCATGCCCAACGGCGGGCTGCGGATGGTCGAGACCGGCCTGCGCGCGTACGGCTACGAGCCCGACCCCATGGTCACAAAGGTGTTCGGCACCTACCGCAAGACCCACAACCATGGAGTGTTCGACGCCTACACCCCCGAGATGATCCGCGCCCGCAGAGCCGGCATCATCACCGGACTGCCCGACGCCTACGGCCGGGGCCGGATCATCGGCGACTACCGGCGCGTCGCGCTCTACGGCACCGCGCGCCTCATCGAGGCCAAGCACGCCGACCGCGCGCTGCTCGACGGGGCGCCGTCCTCCGAAGACGTCATCCGCGACCGCGAGGAACTGGCCGAACAGATCCGGGCGCTGGGCGAACTGGAGCAGATGGCCGCCTCGTACGGCTGCGACGTCTCCCGCCCGGCGGCAACCGCGCGCGAGGCCGTGCAGTGGCTCTACCTCGGCTATCTGGCCGCGGTGAAGGAGCAGAACGGCGCCGCGATGTCGCTGGGCCGCACTTCGACGTTCCTCGACGTCTACCTCCAGCGCGATCTCGACCGGGGCGCCATCGACGAGAGCCGCGCCCAGGAGCTGATCGACGACTTCGTCATCAAGCTGCGGATCGTCCGGTTCCTGCGCACCCCGGAGTACGACGCCCTGTTCTCCGGCGACCCCACTTGGGTGACCGAGTCCATCGGCGGCATCGGCACGGACGGCCGCACCCTGGTCACCCGCACCTCCTTCCGTTTCCTGCAGACCCTGTACAACCTCGGCCCGGCACCCGAGCCGAACCTGACCGTCCTGTGGTCGCCGCACCTGCCCGACGGGTTCAAGCACTTCTGCGCGCAGGTCTCCGTCGACACCAGCTCGATCCAGTACGAGTCGGACGAGCTGCTGCGGCCGCGCACCGGTGACGACACCGCCATCGCCTGCTGTGTCTCGGCGATGGCGGTCGGCAAGCAGATGCAGTTCTTCGGCGCCCGCGTCAACCTGGCCAAGGCACTGCTGTACGCCATCAACGGCGGCCGGGACGAGATGACCGGAGAGCAGATCGCCCCGCCCAGCACGCCGCTCACCGGCGAGTACCTGGAGTTCGACGAGCTGTCCGTCGCATACGGCCGAATGCTCGACTGGCTGGCCGGGACCTACGTCAACGCCCTCAACGTCATCCACTACATGCACGACAAGTACGCGTACGAGCGGCTGGAGATGGCCCTGCACGACTACCCCGTGCACCGCTTCATGGCCTGCGGCGTCGCCGGCCTGTCGGTCGCCGCGGACAGTCTCTCGGCTGTCCGGTACGGCCGGGTGAAGGTGATCCGCGACGCGAGCGGGCTGGCCGTCGACTACGAGACCACCGGCGACTGGCCCGCCTACGGCAACAACGACGACCGCGCCGATGCGCTCGCCCGCGGACTGGTCGAGTCGTTCATGGCCAAGATCGCCCGGCATCCGGCGTACCGGGGCGCCGAGCACACCCAGTCGGTGCTCACGATCACCTCCAACGTCGTGTACGGCAAGCACACCGGCAACACCCCCGACGGCCGTCGGGCAGGCGCCCCCTTCGCCCCCGGTGCCAACCCGATGAACGGCCGTGACCGGCACGGCATGGCGGCCTCCGCGCTGTCCGTGGCGAAGCTGCCCTACGACCAGGCCCGCGACGGCGTCTCCCTCACCTCGACGATCACCCCCGAAGGGCTGGGACACGACCCCGCCGAGCGGGCCGGGAACCTGGTGGGCCTCCTCGACGGCTTCATGACCGCGGGCGGCTTCCACCTCAACGTCAACGTCCTCGACCGGGCCACCCTCGAAGACGCCATGCGGAACCCGGAGAAGTATCCGGACCTGACCATCCGCGTCTCCGGATACGCCGTCAACTTCGTGCGCCTGACCCGCGAGCAGCAGCTCGACGTGATCAGCCGCACCTTCCACGGATCGCGGTGACGCCATGACCACCGCTGTCGGCACCACCGGCCGGGTCCACTCCTGGGATCTGTCCACCGGGGTGGACGGACCGGGAACCCGCTTCGTGCTGTTCCTCAGCGGTTGTCCTCTGCGCTGCCTCTACTGCTCCAACCCGGACACCTGGCACATGCGCGACGGGCGGGCGATGACGGTCGACGAGACCGTCGCGGAGATCGAGAGGTACGCGGACTTCCTGATCGCCGCCGGCGGCGGGGTCACCCTGACCGGCGGCGAGCCGCTACTGCAGCCCGCGTTCACCGCCGAGGTGCTCCACCGCTGCCGTGCGCTGGGGTTGCACACCGCCCTCGACACCTCCGGCTACCTCGGCGCGCGAGCATCCGACGCCCTGCTCGCCGACACCAGCCTCGTACTGCTGGACATCAAGTCCTTCGACGCCCCGACGTACCGGGAACTGACCGGCGCGGCCCTGCCCCCCACCCTCACCTTCGCCACCCGCCTCGCCCGCCTCGGCATCCCGACCCGCATCCGCTACGTACTCGTCCCCGGCTGGACCGACGACGAAGCGGCCGTCGACGGCCTGGCCGCGTTCGTCGCGGGCCTGAGCAACGTCGAGCAGGTCGATGTCCTCCCCTTCCATAAACTCGGCGCCCCCAAGTACGACAAGCTCGGTATCCCCTTCCCGCTGCGGGACACCCCCGTCCCCGATCCGGAACTCACCCGTCGGGTCCGCGAGCAGTTCCGGTCGCACGGCCTGACCGCTCACTGAGCGGCCTTGCCGCCGTTCATCCGGGTACGGCTCTCGGCGATGGCCTCCTGGACCCGCAGCTCGACGTGTTCCGGGTCCAGTCCCAGCGCCCTGCCTATATGAACCGACCACACCTCCGCGCGGAGGTTGGTTTCGAAGTCCAGGTCGGCGCGGACGTTCTCACGGGCCGCCTGCCGGTTCTGGCTGACCATCACGAACGTGGACAGGAAGATGGCCTCCAGGCTCACGATCATCGTGAGCAGCCCGAAAGGGTAGGCGTCGAACACCGCCCGGCGGCCGAACAGCCCCTCGTTCAGGACGATCCAGGCGGTGAACCACAGCGCGTGCAGGTAGACGAACAGCATCGTCCCCGCGAATGCGGTGATGGCGTCGGCGACCCGGTCCTGAGTACCGCGCATGCGCGCGAAGACCACCCGCTCGTGCCGCAGCAGCACGGGCGGGTGGTGGGGCAGCGGGCGGTGGCCCGGAGAGGAGTTCATGCCGCACATGGTGCCTCAGCCCGCATGCGGCTCACGCGGGTGCAGTCGTCGAAGTGGGACCGATCACCGTGCCGGTGGCGCCCTGCAGGATGCCCACGGCGTTGTCCACGGGGCCGATCGCGGCCAGGCCTCCCGTGTGGGCCACGAAGTCCGCGGCTGCCTCGACCCGGGCGCGCACGTCCTGCGGCAGCCGTGCGTCGGGCGTCTGCTCCGCGGGCATCCGCAGCAGCGGCCTGGAGCCGTGCAACCGGTCCTTGGGGGTGAACACGTGCGTGGCGGCGGACAGGAAGAGGAGTGCGTCCGCGTCCACGGCGACGGCCAACGCGGCCGCCGTCGAGGCCGGATCGGCGACGGCGGCCACCGTCCGCAGCCGGTCGGTCCCCCGCTCGCGCACCACGCAGCCGCAGCCGCGCCCAGTCGCGTGACCGGTCCTTTCGTCCTCCGGGGTCATACGGTCGGCGGTACCGCCGCGTGGCGCGGGTCGGTGTCGTGGGTGAAGCTGGATGCACGGACGCGAGGAGAGCGAGGTTCTGCCGTGGGCGCGAGCAGCGAAGACGGCGCGCGGCGGACCGATCCCGGCGTTCTCGCGCGGCGCATCGCCGAACGGCGTGAGCAACTCGGTATGAGCGAGGACGATCTGGCGTCCGCGGCGAGCATGGCGCCGCGGTATCTGCAGTACCTGATGGAGGAAGGTCCCGACTTCGATCCCGGCGGCTTCGTGCGGATCGCCGCCGCTCTGCGGCTGACGTACCGGGAACTTCTCGAAGGGCGCGCCGACCTCCCGCCGGGACAGACCGGGCCCGGGGCCCAGCCGGTCCTGGTCCGCCTCACCGTGGCGGAGTGCTGGGACAAGCTCGGCGTCCGCGGGCTGGGCCGTCTCGCCCTGCCGGTGGAGCCGGGACCCGCGGTGTTCCCGGTGAACTACGGGGTGGACTCCCGGTCGATCGTCTACCGGACGGTGCCCGGCGGCGCCACCGCTCCCGAGCGCGGCGCTCAGGTGTCCTTCCAGGTCGACCGGATCGACGAACACCTGGCCCAGGGCTGGAGCGTCCTGGTGACCGGCACCGCGGAACTGGTGGAGGACCCCGCGGCGGTACGGCATCTCACCCAGGAGCACGCCGCCGAGCCCTGGGCCGGAGGCGAGCGCTCCCAGTGGATCCGCATCCGTCCCGACAGCGTCACCGGCCGCCGGATCTCCACGATCTGAGAGCAGCCGCTCAGCGGTCCCGCGGCGCCGCTCCGCTCGCACGGAAGTGCGTCGACCACACGTGCGCGGGATGGGCGGGGTCGGCGACCGGCGACGAGCCGTGCGGCCACTCCTGGGCGTGCACGATGTGCAACGGGATCCCGCGGGCCGCCGCCTCGTCCGCCGCCCACCGCACCACCTGCGCGTTCACCTCAGGACGGGTGGAGGAGACACCCGCCACCACCGTTCGGCCGGTCTCAGTCATAAGGGACTCCTTCGTCCGGAGGTCACATGCCCTGCCACCTCTCATCCTGGGCGCCGGTTCCGAGGGCCCGACAGGGCTGGCCGGGCCCACCCGTGGCCCTGTCGGCCCTACCGCGTCCGGCCGCGCGGGCCCGAAGGTGGCAGGGAACAGCGCGGCAGTCGCCCCGTCCAGCAGGACCGGGGCACGACGAGATGGTGGCTGGGATGACGAAGCATGTGGTCGTCGGAATCGACGGCTCCCCGGAGAGCATGGCGGCAGCCCGCTGGGCGGGCCGCGAGGCGGCAGTGCGCGGCGTGGGGCTGCAACTGCTCAACGTCTGGCAAGCCCCTGTGGGCAGCGTGCAGTTCGCGCCCGATCCCGAACAGCTCCGCTTCTGGGAGGAGACCAGGCTGCGCGACGCCGCCAACGAGCTCAAGGAACGGCACCCGTCACTGGCCGTCACCATGGAGCAGGTGGCCGGAATCCCGATGAACGTGCTGCTGGAGGCCGCTGCCACCTCCGAGATGGCGGTCCTCGGCTCGCACGGCCTCGGCGGGATCTCGGGATTCCTGTACGGCTCGGCGGCCCTGCACGTGCTGGCCCGTTCCGATCAGCCGGTCGTGCTGGTCCGGGCCGACGACCAGTCAGCCGACCCCGCCGGAGCTGCCGTCGTCGTCGGTGTGGACCTCGTCCGCCCCTGCGACGGCCTGCTGACGTTCGCCTTCGAGGAGGCGGCGGCACGGAACGTCACGCTGCGCGTCGTGCATGTGTGGAACGTGTACAAGGAGTACGGGTACGCGGCGCCCGCGCTGGACCAGCGGCTGGCACACGAACTACGGGCCGAGCGGGCGCGGGACCTGACACGGCTGCTGGCACCCTGGCGCGCCAAGTTCGACGGCGTCGAGGCGACCGAGACGGTGCTCGACGGCCCGGTGACCGCGGGGCTGGTGGAAGAAGCCAGACATGGGGCGGCCCTGCTCGTCGTCGGCCGCCGCAGGCCGCACGGGCCGGCTGCCGTACGTATCGGCCCCGTCGCCCACGGTGTCGTCCATCACGCGCCCTGCCCGGTCGCCGTGGTCTCGCATGCGTGACGGCCCGGCCGTCCGGCGGTGGCGCCGGGCGGGCGGCGGGGTGACGATCGAAGAGGGAACCGGCCCGGGCAGGGGCACGGTGCGTCGGGCTGAGGCCTGCAGGGCGTCGCTGCCCGACGGCGCGCGCTATCGACTGGATCCGAGTGCGGGAGAAGGTGCGGACGATGGAGTTCCCCCTGGTGGTCGGCGTCGACGGCTCGGACTCCAGCCTCGACGCGGTGGACTGGGCGACAGACGAAGCGGGCCGCCACGGGCTGCCGCTGAAGGTGGTGTACGCCTCGCTGTGGGAGCACTACGAGCGGATCAAGCCGTCGTTCAGCCCGGACCGGGCAACGGAGCAGGTCATCGCGGAGAACATCGTCGCCTCGGCCGCGGAACGGGCCGGGCGGCGCGCCCCTGATCTCAAGGTCTCGGCCGACGTGGTGCCGCAGGACGCGGTGACCGCCCTGCTCGACGAAGGCCGGCACGCGTTCGCCGTGGTCACGGGCAGCCGAGGCCGTGGCGAGATCACGGACCGGCTGCTCGGTTCCACCAGCCTGACCGTCGCGGCCCGCGCCCTGTGCCCCGTGATCGTCGTACGCGGGTCGTGGCCCGACCAGGACGCCGCCGCACACCGCGTCGTCCTCGGGGTGGGCGACCAGGGTGAGACGTCCGAGGCGGCCGCCTTCGCCTTCCGGGAAGCCGACCGGCGCGGCGCGGTCCTCGAAGCGGTGCGGGCCTGGCGCCACCCCGAGGGCGCCGTCGACGAGGCCATCGCCGACCGCGAATTCGACGAGGCGTTGCACGCCGGGGCCGCGGAACATCCGAAGGTGGCCGTCGAACGCCGCCTGATCGAGGGCCACGCACGCAAGGCCCTTGTGGCCCAGGCCGCCGACGCCGACCTCCTCGTGGTGGGCGCCCGCCACCGGCACGGCACCTTCGGGCTGCAACTCGGCGCGGTCAACCACGGAGTGCTGCACCACGCCCCCTGCCCGGTGGCTGTCGTCCCCCAGAGCTCCTGACCCGCGTCTCCCGCGACTCACTGCCCCGCAACGTGGCGAAGGGACGGCCGATGGCCCGGCACCGGACCTGGCGGTACCAGGGCTACGACCCCCGCGAGCGGAGGTCCTCCGCCCCGCCGGCGGCCGGCTCGCACTGGACCTGCCCAAGGACCGGCCGCCGCCCGATCCCGGGGACGACCGCGGCGGAACGGGGCCGTTCGGCCCACTCCAGGGACCTGCGGCCCCTGCTGCGGGCGGTTCGTCGGCAGCAGGCTGAGACCGGACACCCCCGAAGGAGAGGCAGCCACCATGCGCCGCACCGTGATCGCCGGTCTCGACGGTTCTCCGGAGAGCCTCGCAGCAGCCGGCTGGGCAGCCCGCGAGGCCGTGCGCCGCGGCGTCAACCTGCGACTGCTGCATGCCGTCGCACCACCGCCCCACGGCCCCCGCACCACCTCGGCCGACCTGGAAGCCCTGGGGGTGACGTCCCTCGCGCGGTCAGCCGAAGCACTGCGCGAGACGTATCCCGACCTGCCGATCACCGTTGACGAGATCCCCGGTCAGCCCCTGCCGGTGCTGTTCGACGCCACGGAGGAAGCCGAGTTGGTGGTGCTCGGCGCGCGAGGTGTGAGCGCCGCGGCCGGATTCCTGCTCGGCTCCGTCGCGCTCACCGTCGCAGGTCAGTCACCCGTCTCCGTGGTGCTCGTGCGAGCGGGTGAAGAGCCGTCCGACGAACACCGGCTGGACACCTCCGGCCAACCGGCCACGGCCACCCCGTACCGCGACGTCGTCCTCGGCCTCGACCTCACCCGGGCCAGTGACAGCGTCATCGCGTTCGCCTTCGACGCGGCCGCCCGCCGTGCCGCGAACCTGCGTGTCATCCACGGAGGGGACGAGACCGCGGCCGGCGGGCTCGCGGGCGTCGCAGCCGACCTGGGCCCCGGGTTCGCCACGCCCGGGAGCGACCGGCTGACGCGGGCCCTGGGCCCCTGGCAGGAGAAGTACCCGCACACCGAGGTGATCACCGAAGCCGTCGTCGGCGCCGCCGACCGCCACCTGATCGACGCGGCCACCGACGCGTCCCTGCTGGTCATCGGCCGACGCACGCACCGGTCCCGGGTCGCACCACACATCGGTTCCGTCGCGCACGCGGTCCTGCGCCACACCCTGGCACCCGTCGCCGTCGTGCCGCACGACTGACGTCAGCCAGCCGCCGTTCCCGCTGAGGAGAGAACCACGATGAAAGCTGCCGTTGTCCGTGCGTTCGGCGAGCCCCTGGTCCTGGAGGACCGCCCTGACCCACAGCCCGGCCCGGGCCAGGTACGTGTCCGGGTCGAGGCATCGGGGCTCTGCCACACCGACATCCACGCCGCCCACGGCGACTGGCCCGTCAAGCCCAGCCTGCCCTTCGTGCCCGGCCACGAAGGAGTCGGCATCGTCGAGGAACTGGGCGAGGGCGTCACCCACCTGTCCCTCGGCCAGCGGGTCGCCGTCCCGTGGCTGGGCAAGGCGTGCGGGCGCTGCGAGCACTGCCTGTCCGGCTGGGAGACCCTTTGCGCGGCCCAGATCAACACCGGGTACGGCTGCGACGGCGGATACGCGCAGAAGATGCTCGCCTGGGCCGACTTCGCGCAGCCCGTCCCCGACGGCATCGACCCGCGGGAGGCGGCTCCGCTGACGTGCGCGGGCGTGACCACGTACAAGGCGCTGAAGGTCGCCGGGGTGCGCCCGTCGCAACTCGTCGCCGTCTCCGGCATCGGTGGTCTCGGCCATCTCGCGGTGCAGTACGCGAAGATCGCGGGCGCCACCGTGGCCGCGATCGACGTCACCGACGAGAAGCTGGCGCTGGCGGCCGAGTTGGGCGCCGACCTGCTCATCGACGCCCGCAAGGACGACCCGTCGCAGGTGCTCAGGCGCCACGGCGGCGCCCATGCCGCACTCGCCCTCGCGGTGAACGAGGCATCGTTCTCCGCCGTCAACGCCGGGCTTCGGCGCGGCGGGAAGCTGGTCATGGTCGCCCTGCCCGCACACGGCACCATCGACATCCCGATCTTCGACACCGTGCTGAACGGCACCTCCGTCATCGGGTCGATCGTCGGGACCCGGCAGGACCTCGCCGAGGTCTATCAGTTGCACGCCGCGGGCCTGACCCGGGTGATCTACCAGACGCGGCCGCTGGCGGCCGTCAACGAGTCGATCGAGGAAGTTCTGCGCGGGCAGGTCAAGGCCCGCATCGTCTTCGAGATGTGAGTCCCGAAGGATCCGCGTGGTGAAAGGGGACGGCCCGTCATGCCGAAGTTCGTGTATGCGTTCGCCGAGGGCGACAGGTCGATGGCCGGGTTGCTCGGCGGCAAGGGAGCCAACCTGGCCGAGATGACCCGCATCGGCCTGCCGGTGCCGCCCGGATTCACCGTCACCACCGAGGCGTGCCGGGCCTACCTCGCCGACGGCGCGGAACCCACGGGGCTGGCGCAGGAGGTCGCCGCCCATCTCACGTCGCTGGAGCGGCGGATGGGACGGCGCCTGGGCGACCCGGACGATCCGCTGCTGGTGTCGGTGCGCTCCGGAGGGCGCTTCTCGATGCCGGGCATGATGGAGACCGTCCTGGATGTGGGGCTCAACGACGTCACCGTGGTCGGTCTGGCCAAGAACTCGGGCAGCGAGAGCTTCGCCTGGGACTCCTACCGGCGGCTCATCCAGATGTTCGGCACCACGGTGATGGGCGTCGACGGGGAGCTGTTCAGCGCCGTGCTCGCGCGGCCCGACGCGCCGCAGGGGCCGCTGCTCGCCGCGGAGTTCCAGGCGATCGTGCGCGACGCGGCGGACGAGGACTTCCCGCAGGACCCCGCCGAGCAGCTCCGCCGCGCGATCGACGCCGTCTTCGGGTCGTGGAACAGCGAGCGTGCCCGCCTCTACCGCAGGCGCGAGCACATCCCCGACGACCTGGGGACCGCGGTCACCGTCCAGGCCATGGTCTACGGCAATCTCGGCGCCGACTCCGGCAGCGGCGTCGCCTTCACCCGCGACCCTGCCACCGGCCTGCCCGGGGTGTACGGGGACTACCTGCCCGACGCCCAGGGCGAGGACGTCGTGTCGGGGGTCCGCAACGCCATGCCGCTGGCGGATCTGGCCGACCTCGACCGGTCCTCCTACGAGAAGTTGCGCACGTACATGCGCACCCTGGAGAACCACTACCGCGACCTGTGCGACATCGAGTTCACCGTCGAACGCGGCACACTGTGGATGCTGCAGACCCGGGTCGGCAAGCGCACCGCCGAGGCCGCGTTCCGGATCGCCGGGCAACTCGCCGACGAGGGCACGCTGTCCGCGGACGAGGCCCTGCTGCGGGTGGACGGCCAACAGCTCGCCCGGCTGATGTTCCCCCGGTTCGACGACTCCGCGGCGGGTACCCCGCTGGCCCGGGGCATCCCGGCCTCACCGGGAGCGGGTGTCGGCGCCGCGGTCTTCGACTCGGCCGAAGCGGTACGCCGGGCCGCCGCGGGAGAGGCCGTCGTGCTCGTACGGCGGGAGACCACCCCCGACGACCTGCCGGGCATGGTCGCCGCCCAGGCCATCGTGACCAGCCGCGGCGGCAAGACCAGCCACGCGGCGGTCGTCGCCCGCGGCATGGGCCGCACCTGCGTGTGCGGCGCCGAGGACCTCACCGTCGAGCAGGGCGCCCGCCGCTTCACCACCTCGGACGGCACCGTCGTCACCGAAGGGACCGTACTGTCCGTGGACGGCAGCGCGGGCACGGTTCATCTCGGCGCGCTGCCGCAGGTCGACTCACCGGTGATGCGCCACTTCGAGGCGGGCGCCACCGCCGGAACGGACGCCGGTACCGAGCCCGTCGCCCGCGCGATGCGGCACGCCGACGCCGTCCGCCGCCTGGAGGTGCGGGCCAACGCCGACACCCCCGAGGACGCGGCCCGCGCCCGCCGGTTCGGCGCGCAGGGCATCGGCCTGTGCCGCACCGAGCACATGTTCCTCGGCGAACGCCGCCCCCTGGTCGAGGCGATGATCCTGGCCCGGACCGACGCCGAACGCGAAGAGGCGCTCGCGGCCCTGCTGCCGCTGCAGCGGGCGGACTTCACCGGCATCCTCGCCGCGATGGACGGCCTGCCGGTCACCATCCGGCTGCTCGACCCCCCACTGCACGAGTTCCTGCCCGACCGCACCGACCTCGCCGTCAAGATCGCTGTCGCCGAGGCCCGGGGCGAGACCCCGGACCCGCGTGACCTGCGGCTGCGGGAGGCCGTCGAGCGCACCCACGAGCAGAATCCGATGCTCGGCCTGCGCGGGGTGCGCCTGGGACTGGTCGTACCGGGCCTGACCGCGATGCAGGTACGCGCGGTAGCGGAGGCCACCGCGGAGCGCCGCCGTGCCGGAGGCGACCCGCGCCCCGAGATCATGGTGCCGCTCACGGCCACGGCGGCCGAACTGCGTATCGTTCGCGACGAGGTGGAGCGGGTGCTCGCCCAGGTCGGCACGGAGACCGGTACCGAGGTGCACTGTCCCATCGGCACCATGATCGAGCTGCCCCGGGCCGCGGTGACCGCCGGACGCATCGCCGAGGCCGCGGAGTTCTTCTCGTTCGGCACGAACGACCTGACCCAGACCGTGTGGGGCTTCTCGCGGGACGATGTCGAGGCGGCGTTCTTCAGCGCGTACCTCGACCGGCACATCTTCGAGACGTCCCCGTTCGAGGTCCTGGACCGCGAAGGCGTCGGCCGGCTCGTCCGGCTGGCCGTGGAGGAAGGTCGCGCGGCCCGTCCCGGTCTGCAGACCGGGGTCTGCGGCGAACACGGCGGCGACCCTGACTCCGTGCACTTCTTCCACGACGCCGGCCTGGACTACGTCTCCTGCTCGCCGTTCCGCGTGCCCGTCGCCCGGCTGGAGGCCGGCCGGGCCGCGCTCCAGGGACAGCGGCCGACCGGCGGGTAGACAGCGGTCAGCGGCGGATCACCGGCGGGTCGCTGGACCCACCGGTGATCCGCCGCATCAGGCGGCGACGATCCGGCGTCCGGTGACGGTCGCGGGCTCGATCCGCAGCCCCCACCACCACAGCACGGCGGCTGGCATGAGCCCGGTGGTCGTGGTGGGCGGTACGTGGCGGGACGCCGGCGACGTCGACGGAGCCGGCGCGAGAGCCGCCGCGCGACTCGCTGTACACGCTCAGCACCGGCAACCTCACCACGCGAGGGGCGGTCGCCCACGGGCGCCCGTGTCAGCCGGCGGTGATGCGGCGCCCAGTGAGGCGCGCCGGCTCGATGCGCAGCCACACCGGGCGGTCGCCGCCCGCCCACGGAGCGGTGTGCGCCCGCGCCTGCAGCTTCAGCTCGGCATCCGCATCGGTGACCTCGACCGCGGGACCGTTGACGAGGACGCTCCAGCCCTCGCTGAGTGCCTCGTCGATCCGGTCGACTTCGAATGCCACCTGACGGCCCGCGGCCAGCGCTGGAGCGGAGCCGGGCGCCGTCCTGAAGACGACCGCCCCGTCCACGACGTCGTAGTTGACAGGCACGACCGCCAGGCCCGCGGCTGTGGTGACCGCGACCCGGCCCACACCGTGGTCCGCCAGCAGCACGAGGCACTCGTCGGGGCCGAGAGCGGTCAGGACGGGCTGGTCTGCGGCCTGGCCCATACCGGGTGGCAGACCGACATCGCCTCCGCGGAGCGCCTGCACGGTGGTCTCCAGCGCCTCGGAGATCTGCTGCAGGAACGCCAGCCCCGGTAGGGCGGTGGGCTGTTCCTCGACGTATTGCAGGTATCCGGGGGCGATACCGGCCCGCTCCGCGGCCTGCTCGCGCGAAAGGCCGAGCTCCTCGCGGCGCAGCCTGAGCCGCCGTCCGATGTCACCCGCCGACGTCGTCTCCTGGGGCATGATCACGCCTCCTCGCCGGTCCGCACGCTCACTGCCTCGTGGAGCGGTTCACCGAGCACGATCTTGAGTGCGCCGGTGTCGGCCGCACGCGCGAAGATGTCGTACGCCTCCTCCATCTGCCCCAGCTCGAAGGTGTGGGTGACCAGCGAGGACGCCGGGAGCCTGCCGTCGATGAGCATGCGCAGCAGCGTCGGGGTGGAGTAGGTGTCGACCAGTCCGGTGCGGATCGTGACGTTCTTGATCCACAGGTCTTCCAGATGCAGGGTGGCGGGCTTGCCGTGCACGCCGATATTGGCGATGCGGCCGCCCGGCCGGACCATGCGCGTACACAGTTCGAAGCTCTCCGGCACGCCGACGGCCTCCATGACCACGTCGGCGCCGAGCCCGTCGGTCAGGTCGGCGACGAGCTGCTCGCTCTCCTCGACGGTGGCGATCGCGTCCGCACCGAGGCGCTTGGCGGCCTCCAGCCGGGTCGCCGCCAGGTCCACGGCGACGATCCGGGCGGGCGAGAACAATCGCGCGGTGGCGACCGCGGCCAGCCCGATCGGCCCGGCGCCGACAACGGCGACGGTGTCACCGGGGCGCACCCGCCCGTTGAGGACGCCCACCTCGTACGCCGTCGGGAAGATGTCAGCCAGCAGGACGGCCTCCCGCGCGTCCACCGACGCGGGCAGCGGGTGCAGCGAGAAGTCCGCGAAGGGCACCCGCACGTACTCGGCCTGCGTGCCGTCGATCAGATGACCGAGCACCCATCCGCCGCCCTCGCGGCACTGCCCGTAGGCGCCCTCCCGGCAGAAGCGGCAGCGGCCGCATCCGCTGATGCACGAGATCAGCACCCGGTCACCGGGACGCACACCGCGCACGGCACCGCCCGTCTCGACGACCTCGCCCACGGCCTCGTGGCCCAGCACCGTGCCCGGT
Source organism: Streptomyces sp. NPDC051976 (assembly GCF_040680795.1). Taxonomy (NCBI): domain Bacteria; kingdom Bacillati; phylum Actinomycetota; class Actinomycetes; order Kitasatosporales; family Streptomycetaceae; genus Streptomyces; species Streptomyces sp. NPDC051976. The sequence continues at coordinate 41,000 of NZ_JBFAXL010000034.1, read as the reverse complement.
CGCACATCGGGCACATCCCCCTTGAGGATGTGCAGGTCCGTGCCGCAGATCGTGACGGCCTCGACGCGCACGATCGCATCGCCCGCGTCCTGGATTCCGGGGTCCGGTACGTCCTGCCACTTCGACCGGCCAGGACCGTTGAACACGAGCGCCTTCATGTCAGGGCCTCCCTCATCCCGGCGGAGCAGGCGTGGTCCCCGCCCGCCATCTCCAGCCTGGTGACGGGACGACCGCGGCACATGAGCCCTCCGGGCCACGGGCCCGGGGCCACTCGGCCCTCACAAGGGCTCACGCTCGCGCGATTGCCCGTGGCGCATCGCCCGGGTCCTGACCGCCATCGAAGCACGCTCTGGGTGTGCGCCTGGCACGCGCCGGCACCAGCTCTCCGGCGGAGGCGGACGGCCGATCCTGCTCTACCGGGTGGCCTTGCGGATCCCCCCGTAAGCTTGGAGGCGGAACCGCGTTCTCGGCCGTCACCGAACTCACCTCCTCCCCCAGCGAATCTTCCGTTGTCGAGGATCCCGGAGCCCAGTGGCTGTGCGTCGCCGTCGACTGGAGGTTGCCGCCATGGTCCTGATCGTTGTCATCCTGCTCGTCCGGCTCGGCGTGCTGATGGTCACGTGTACGCGCGCTGTCGCAGCTACGGCGCGTGCCAGGCGGCGTGACCGTGCACGTGCGGTGGGGGCCGGCGGCGGCACGGGTGGCGGTCAAGCAGAGGTCTCCGAACGGCAGCTCGTGGCTGACCGGTTGGCGGGGATCCTGGGGCAGCGCCCGTATCAGGAAGCGATGGAGGCCCTGGCCGGTGCGGAGGAGTCACTCGGTGCACTGTGGGTGCCTCAGCTTCGGGACGAATAGCGCCGCGACCCCGCAAGCCGGCGGTCACCGGGCGCAGCGAGGACTGGTGCATTTGCCCAGCACCTGCTCATGGTGATCTTGCTGGGAAATGAGTTCGGCGCAGGTGTCGATTTCGCGGATGGCTCTTCGTGTAGGGGGTGAAGCAGGCCGCGGAAGAGCGGTCCGCAAAAGCAAGGAGCCCGTTATGCGGCAGGTCAACGCCACCTTGTCCATCACTCTCGACGGAGTCGTCCAGGGGCCCGGCCGTGAGGACGAGGACACCCGCGGTGGCTTCACCTACGGGGGCTGGGGCGGCCCGTACAACGACCAGGTCATGGGCATGGAGATGTGCAAGAGCATGTCCAAGCCCACGGACATGCTCTTCGGACACCGGACCTGGACGGACTTCATCACCGCCTGGGGCACCCGCAAGGACGACAACCCGTTCACCACACACATGAACGCCGCGACGAAATACGTCTGCTCCCGGACGCTGGAGAACGCGGACGCCTGGCAGAACTCGATCCTGCTGAAGGGCGACGCCGCCGAGACGGTGGCCAAGCTCAAGGCGGAGGACGGCAAGGACCTCACGATCATCGGCAGCGCCATGCTGGTCCGCGAGCTGCACGCCGCCGACCTGGTCGACAACTACCAACTGCTCATCCACCCGCTCACCCTGGGCACCGGCACGAAGCTGTTCGAGGGCCCCGCCCCGCTCACCGAGTTCCAGCTCACCGACAGTGTCACCACCACCAAGGGCGTGATCATCGCCCGCTACTCCCGCACATAGGGGGAGCGAAACCGTGCGGTGTCCGGCTCGTTCACCGGTACGTGACCGCCTGCCCTTGAGGCGGGTTGACAAGACGACGAAGCCCCGGCCGCCTCATGGGCGCCGGGGCCGTCGTGCTGCTCAGTTCACTCGCTGGCCGGCGAAGCCAGTTCGGTTTCGCTCTCCGGCGCCGCCGTGTCCTCGGCGGTCGTGTCCGCCGCCCCCGGCGCCTCGGTGGCCTCGGTGGTCTCCTCGGCCGTGTTCACGCTGGCGCCGCCCTTGTCAGCGCCGCCACCCGTCCAGTCAGGCATGCGCTTCCCCTTCCGCGTGGCTGTTCAGGACCACGCCGGCGGGGCGTCGGCGTAGGCGGCTCCGCAGCCGCCCACCGGGCCGCCCCAGTCCTGGCCGCCGTACCAGTGGAGGGTTCCCCACTCCCGGCAGTTGTCGTTGTTGATCTCGGCACCGGCGCGCCAGTCGTCTTTCGGCTTCGCGGCGCCGTGGTCGAGATTGGTGCCCCACCAGGTGTCCCACGCATCCCAGGTGTAGACCCTCGCCAGCGCATTGGTAGTAAACGGGGAACCGTAATCTCCGTCGGGTGAGCTGAGGTACAGGTCGACGTAGGATCCGTAGTGGCTGGCTGCCCAGTTCTTGTCCCAGGTCCACTCCACGCCGAGGGTTCCGTCGCACGTGTTGTAGAGCTGTTCCACGTACCCCGCGACGGACGTCCCCTGCCAGCCGTAGACGCCCTCCTGACCGATCTGTTCCAGGCAGCCCGAGCTGCTCGCTGGACTCGCCGAGGACTCCAGCTTGGTCGCGGCGCTCGCGGTGTTGCTGGTGCCGAGTGTGGTGACGCCGGCCAGGGCCAGGGCCGCGGTGGCCATGGCGACGGCCCGCTGGTGCTTCCCAAGTTTCAACATGGGTTCCCCCCCATCGTTGATGCCCCATACAGGGGCAGCTGACTGTTCCCCCTTGCAGGGGCCGAGCGGTGGGATTTCCCAACTCGCGGCGACTCTCTCTCAGCCTCCACCCCACCCTGTTGCCCCCGCCCCACCAGACCGCGACGATACGGTCACGAGTCCTTGACCCGTCCTAGATTCGTCCTAGTGTCAGGTCAGCCAGGACAACACTGCCCGCATCCACGCCAGCCACCGTAACTAGCGGGTTCAACACCTCACCACAATGACCGGCTACTCAAAAAGCCTTGTGTCCAGTGCCTGTTCCTGAACCTCGACCCCGCTTCCAGGCCGGGACCAGCTGGGAAAAGCACTTGCGGCCCTGGGTACGCCGCCATTAGGCATGGGTCCGTGATCAAACACGGCAAGGTGTTGCTACGAGCGCGGCGAGACAGCGATGTGGACCTTCTGCACCGCGAGCTGTACGAGGACGTCGCCACGCGCGTTCGGGGTGACAACCGTCCGTGGAGGCCCTTGCCGACGGGGACTCAGTCGCCCTTTGCCGTCCCGCGACCTGATGATGAGACCCCTTGCTTCACTGTGGAGGACGTGGCCTCGGGAGAAGCAGCGGGCGAGGCGGTCGTGTGGGGCATAGACCTCCATAACCGCTGTGCCCACCTCGGACTGGCCCTACGTCCCGGTTTCCGTGGCCAAGGCCTGGCCACCGATGCAATGGTCGCCCTGTGCACCTACGGCTTCGCCGTCCGAGGCTTCCACAGACTCCAGGCAGAAACCCTCGCGGAGAACGCACCGATGCTCCGCGCCGCACAGCGGGCGGGGTTCACCGTCGAAGGAACACTGCGCCGCAGCTCGTGGGTCCTTGGATCATGGGCCGATGAGGTGATCCTCGGTCTCCTCGCGGACGACTGGGCTCATGAACGCGAAAGCGCACTTGGGTAGTCCGGCGCCCACCAGCGAGGACGTGCCGGACCCGCGTTCGTGTCGGCCAGGTCCACGCCGCGCAGGTGCGCGATGGCCGGATCCGTACGGTCAGGGTTGCGGAGGTCTGTCCTACGGCAACCGGGATGCCCGAAAATATGTCTCTCATCCCGTACTCGATGCTCCGGCGCGGGTGAGGTTCCGGGGCACGGCGGCCTTGGGGGGCGGACATGAGCACATGGGCGGTGCCGGGATACACCGAGTCGCTGGAACTCGGGTCGGGGGCGAGCGGACGGGTCGTGCTCGCCGTTCATGTGGACACCGGGGTTCCGGTCGCGGTGAAGTACCTCAGCGACTCCTTACGCACCCAGCCGGGCTTCATACAGGGGTTCCGCTCGGAAGCGCGGCTGCTGGGCGGGCTGGAGAGTCCGTACGTCGTCGGCTTGTACGAATACGTCGAGAGCCACGACGGGGCCGCGATCGTGATGGAGCTGGTCGACGGCATCTCGCTGCGCACCCTGCTGATCAGGCAGGGCCCGCTGGTGCCGGAGGCGGCGCTCACCGTCCTCAAGGGCTCGCTGCTGGGGCTGGCCGACGCGCACCGGGTCGGTGTCGTCCACCGCGACTACAAGCCCGAGAACGTCCTGGTCGGCACGGACGGGTCCTCCCGCCTCGTCGACTTCGGCATCGCGGTGGACTCCGGCGTCAGCGCGGGCATCGCCGGGACCCCGGCCTATATGGCGCCGGAACAGTGGACCGGCGCGCCCGCCTCGCCCGCCGCCGATGTGTACGCGGCCACGGCCACCTTCTTCGAGTGCCTGACCCGCCGAAAGCCGTACCAGGGCGAGAACTTCGCCGAGCTGGCATTACAGCATCTGGACGCGCCGATTCCGGTGGAACAGGTGCCGGAGGCGGTACGGGGTCTGGTGTCGCGGGGCCTGGCGAAGAACCCGGCCGTACGGCCCACACACGCCGCGGAGTTCGTGCGGGAGCTGGAGGTGGTGGCAGGGACGGCATACGGGCCCGACTGGGAGGAGCGCGGCCGCAGGGCGCTCGCCACGCTGGTTGCGCTGCTGCCCCTGCTGTTGCCGTCGGGGCGTACATCCCCGGCCTCCACGACGGACTTCGCCCGGACGGTGCTGCGTCAGCCCTCCGCGGGAGGCCGGCTGCGGCCGTGGCTGCCGGGCCGGGCAGGACTGCTGCTGTCGGCGGCCCTGGTACTGCTGAGCGCCGTGCTGGCCTACGGTGTCCCACCGGCCCCGACCGCTTCCCCGCGCGAGCCGGCGCGGGCGACGACCAGCGTGGGGCCCGGGGGCGACCCCGTCCCGGAGTTGAGCGAGTCGCCCCCGCCGTCGGTCACCACGACCGCCCGGACGGCCCCCGAGTCGCCCACCGATCCGGCCATGCCGTCGACCTCGCCTCCGCCGGTCATTTCGGCCGCGCCCTCGACCTCGCCTCCGCCGGTCAATTCGGCCGCGCCCTTGACCTCGTCCCCGCCGACCGATCCGGCCACGTCGTCGACCCCGCCCCCGCCGACCGTGAACGGCATCGGGTTGTCGAACCTCCGAAAGACCGGGTGGTCCACGGCCGCGGTGGAGGTGACCATCACCACGGACGGCACCGGACCTCTGTACCTCACGGTCAATTGGCCCTCGCGCCTGGCCCCGGACGAGCCGGGGCCGCCCGACAGGGCGCGCCGGTCATCCGAGCTCGAAGGACGCACCATCACGGTCCGGGACGAGCCGGGGCCGCCCGGCGGGACGTCCCAGCCGATCAAGCTCGAAGGACGCACCTTCTACCAGGGCACCATCGTCCATGACTTCCAGACCCCCCCAAACGCATGCGGCACGTGGTTGTGGACGGTCCAAGCAGAGACCGACCCCGCGAGCGCCGACGGCGGCGCGTCCCAGGAGATCAGCGTCGATTTCGGGCCGTGTGTGCAATGAACACCCCCGAAGACCAGGTTCCCGAGGAGCCCACCCGCGGACTCGGCCCCACCGAGGCCGAATACAGCGCCACAGTGCTGGCCAGCCAATGGTTCACGGGGCCTGAACAGGAGCAGGCCACGGCGACGGTGCCGGACCGCGTGGAGGGTACCGTCCTGCGCTTCGGCCCCGGTGTCCCAGCGGTGACGGCCCACCGTATCCGCACACTGCCCGTCACGCCCCCGCCCGTCCCACGCAGCGGCCCGCGCCGCTACGCGCTCCCGACGCTGGTCTTCGTCTGCGTCCTCGCCTTCCTGGCATGGCAGCGGCTCGGCCCCTCGGTGGAGGTACGCGACGTGTCCGTCACCGCCCGCCCGGCAGAGCTGGGCTGCGGCGAGACGACGCAGATCCTTGCCCAGGTCACGACGAACGGCCGCCCGGGCACGTTCACCTACCGCTGGTTCCGCAGCGACCGTACGTCCTCGCCCGTCCTGCGCGAACGCCTGCCCCGCGGCCAACGTCACACCACTCTCACCCTCCGCTGGACCTTCCAGGGCAAGGGCCACCACACCGGCCGAGCCGAACTCCGCGTCCTCACGCCGTCGATGCACACGGCGGTCACGAGGCTGACCTACGACTGCCGATGACCCGGCGGTGGCCTGTTCGGCCGAAGTGGCCACCGCAGTGGGCTTGTTCGGGGTGTTACCGGTAGGAGTCTGCGATCGGGTGATCTGACCCTTAAGCCTGTCTGTCTGCCTGTAGTCACCGATCGCGGTCGCCGGTGACGCACTTCTTCCAGAAGCTCCTGCCGCGGCGGCGGCCGGACGAACTCCACCACCTGCCCGCCCCAGCGGGTTCCCACCACCGACCCAGGCCGGCCTCCGGGGCAAGCACGCCCGCGTCCCGGCGCGGATCGTCACGAACAACACGCGCACAGTCAACGACAGCGCCGCGCATCGGCGGCAGCGTAGAACCAACCCCATCAAGCCCCAGGGGCACCAGCGCGGCGGGCACACATGGCACGTCTTCCGACGTGCGCAGGCCCCGCCGCGTCAGATCCCACGAGAACCGGAAGGACACGGAGTCTCAGGAGAACCGATGAACGTGAGGCCATTGAAGCGACCGAAACGCCAGGCGGAAATGGCCACGGGCCGAAGCCGAGGTCGTGAACTGCGGCGATAGCGGCTGCGATTCAGCCTTCTGGGGAGAGCACTCCTGTCACGCCCATGGCATTCCCACGCAAAAGGAAGGGTAGAGAATATGCAATTCCGCACCAAGAGAATCAACCTGGTCGCAGGCGTGGTCGGCGCACTGACCGCCGCCACCCTCGGGCTGAGCGCCACGCCGGCTTCCGCTGGCGGGAGCGGCCGGTCCGAAACCGCGCCCAAGACGGTTGCCGCCGAGGTCCATTGCGCCTCCTTCACCTGGGTGGCTATTGGTGGAGGGCTGTACCTCCACAGGCCGTCGACAAGCGCGAACTCAGGAAACTTCAACTGCGTCGTGGTCCGGGGGGACCACAACTACGCCGTGCTGGCCTTGCAGGAGAGCCTGAACGCCTGCTACACGCAGTCCCTCAAGGAGGATTCGGACTTCGGCCTCCTCACCGAGCAGGCGGTGAAGAACGCCCAGACAAGAATCAACTCGATCCATGGCCCGGTGCTGAGCGTGGACGGCCGTTTCGGCCCCATCACCAGCTCCTACTTCTCCTTCGAGATGTACAGGCAGGACGGCAGCCACACGGGCTTCTGCGTCTGAGTGCGCGCCTGGAACGCCCAGAACCTGCTTTCGAGCCCTCCGGCCTGGCGGGCACGGTAGCCCGGTATCAGGTGGGCTTCAGGGCAAGTCGGTGGCCACCAGCTTGAGAACGATCATGGCCGGTCGGTGCGCCGACCGGGTTCGCCGGCCTCCGGGGCACGGTCCCCAAGAGGATCGTGCCCCGGAGAACCTGCGCTGTTGCCCTCGGAGACCACCGGGCCGTGCTTGCCCAAGTCCGGCAGCGCGTTGCGGACCGGTCAGGCTGCCCGTCGTCGCCCCGGGCACTGACAACACGACCCTCGTCAGCCACCCGGGAGAGTCAGGAGCAACAGGAACTGCAGGCCCGTGCAGGCCGGGGTGAGGGCGCAGAAGATGATGCGGGCGCGTCGGAACGACAGTTGGCGGGGCAGGAGCCAGGAGGCGAGGACGGGGATGGGGGTGGCCAGGAACAGTGCGTTGCACGCGGTGAAGCGGTGGGCAAGTCCGGGCGGGCAGGCCTCGATACCGCACCTGGCGAGTACGGTGTGAGCCATCGCGAGCAGGGCCGCGCCCATGAGCAGGGGCAGCAACGCGGACACCGCCGCAGGCGCGAAGAACCAGTGGCGGTCCCTGTCCGGGTCCGCGAACGCAGGGCGACCCGGGCTTCCGGCTCCAGAACGCGTCGCTGTCATGGTTCCACTGCGCCACGACCGAGGTACGGCTGGAAGGGCACAAGTACTCAGGCGGTAGGTGTTGACGTACTCATGTCTCCTGGCGGCCTGCCGTTAGCGAAAGCGTCGCGGTGACGGCATCCCGAACGGACGGACGTCTTCCCGTACCAGCCGCTCAGGCCATGACCACCGCCGAACGGTTTCGAAAGCTGGCTCATGGATACTTCATCGCGGCCCGGCGCCGATGCCCAGGACGCGCATGAGGTGACACTGTGCTCTGCGGAGAGTCGCCCGTCCCGCGGCGGCCACGATGCTGGCGTCCGCGACACTCACCGCGGTTGCGGCCGGGCTTCCACGCCTGGCTACCGCGCCGAACAGGTGAGTGTGGATGTCATCGCCTATGCCGGTGGGATGGGCCGCAATCCGAGTCGTGGTGTGGTGACCAGGCGGTGGCGGGCGGAGGCGGCTTCGTTGAGGGGGTTGTTGAGGACTGCGGCGAAGTCGGGTCGGCCCGGACCGTGGTCGGTGGTGATCGATCGGTGTTGAGCGTCGAGTGCTTCTCTGATGAGCCGGTCGGTCAGGATCCGTGCGGTGGCGTCGGTGGCTTCTCGTAGGTCGGGCAGTCCGCTGATGACATCGGCGAACGCGCGGTCGGAGGCCGCGTCGTCGCGTCGTGTGGCGGTGCCGTGAATGAGCCGGTCGGAGGTGCGGAAGAAGCCGTCTTGGCCGATGTACCGCTCATACATGACGCTGACCAGGGCGAACAGCCGCGTGTAGGCGCGGCGGAAGGTGTGTTCGAAGAATCCCAGCGCTTCGGGCTCGGTGACTTCGCCCCGGTGCAGGGAGGCGACGCAGGCGGCTGCGGTGAAGGCGCTGAACAGGGCCAGGTGCACTCCGGTCGACAGCAGCGGGTCCAGGAAGCAGGCCGCGTCTCCCACGGTGAGGTACCCGGGGCCGCTGAACTCGTCGGCGATGTAGGAGTAGTCGGTCTCCACACGCACCGGGCCCAGGTGGCGCGCGGAAGCGGTGAGGCCGTTGATGAGAGGGGAGGCGCGGATGAGGTGGTGGTAGATCGCGTCGGTGGCGGTGTGGCGGCGGCGGTGGCGGGCGAAGGCGTCCTTGCTCGTGACGTATCCGATGCCGGAACGCCCCTGTGCAAGGGGGATGACCCAGTACCAGCCTTCGGGTGACGAGATGACGTTGATGCCGCCCGTCGGCGTGCCGGGCAGCAGATCCGCGTCTGCCCAGTAGCTCCACGCCGCGATGTTGCGGAGGTTCTCCAGCGGCCGGCGATTGCGCAGGGTGCGTGCGCTGAGCAGCCCGGTCCGTCCGGTGGCGTCGATGAGGAAGTCGAAGTCGTCGATGACGTACGACTTGCCGCCGCTGGGAACGCACCGGACGGACACGGGCCGTCCCCCGGTGAACGACACGTCGGTGACGGCAACCTCCGTCGTCACGTCGACGCCGTTGTCGCGGGCGTGCTCCAGCAGCAGGTGGTCGAATGCGGCACGGTCCACCTGCCAGGCCCGCGAGCCGACCTGCGTGCCCCAGTCGACGTTCCAGGTGTCGGCGTCCCAGTGGAAGGTGGCGCCGTGCTTGGGAAGGAACCCGTGGCGATCGAGCTTGTCCGCCACCCCGATGGCGTCGAGTATCGCGAAACACGACGGGGTCAGGGATTCCCCGACGTGGTAGCGGGGGAAGCGGGCCTTCTCCACTAGCACGACGTCGAGCCCTTCGCGGGCCAGCGCGGTCGCGGCAACCGACCCGGCCGGTCCTCCGCCGACGACCAGGACCTTCGTCACTGTGTGCTTTCCCATCAACCGCCCTCTCCTTGAGCTTCGGACACATCCGGCTCGCCCGGCGCGAAGGCCGCGGGCCGAGCCGCCGTGTACTGCTAGGGCACGCCGCATCGCGCTGCCGGCCGCCCGGCATGCCCGGAGCGTTCGCAGGCTGCCGGGGCGGATGACATGAGAGTGCCCGACCACGACCGGGAGGGATTTGGCCGGCAGCGCACAACACTTGGCCGTCAGCGAGGTGTCAGCGACTACGCCGGTTCCTGGGCCGCCGGGCGCCGCACCTGGCAGGCGGACTTGCGGAAGTCGCGGGGCGCCGTTCCGTACACGTCTCGGAAGGCGCGGCTGAGCGTGGCCTGCTCGGTGAAGCCCCAGCGTCTGGCCACCGTGTGGATCGGCACGTGGCCGAGAGCGGGATCAGCCAGATCGTTGCGGATGTTCTCGAGCCTCAGGCGGCGGATGTGGGCGGCGACGGTGGTGTCGCGCCGCTCGAAGAGGTGGTGCAGGTAGCGGATGGATATGTGGTGGGCGGCGGCCACCATGCGGGGGTTCAGCTGAGGGTCGCCGAGATGCCGGGCGATGAAGTCCTCAACGGCGAGCAGCACCACTTCGGCGTGCGACCCGAACGGCAGTGCGCTGTCGGCATCGAGGTGATGGCAGGCCAGAGTCGACAGCAGATGGACGAGAACAGTGCTGAGACGGCCGGTGTCGGTGGCCGTGAACCGCGGCATCTGCGTTCTTACGGTCAGCAGCGTCTGGGCCGTCAGCGCTCCGATCCCCCCGCTGCCGGATAATCGCATGGTCAGCAGGGGCTTCAGTCTGTCCGCGCTCGTCGGCAACAAGCTTCTCGGGACCTGGAGGGCCAGCAGTTCGGTCAGTCCGGGAGCGCCGGCGCCCGGCTGGAAGTAGAACGGCTGGGAGCTGTCGTAGAGCACCAAATCCCCAGCGCCGACGAGGTCTTCGTGCCTGTCGTGCCCGATGCCCAGGCAACCCCGCACCACCAGGGCGACGGTGCACACCTCGGGATCGCTGCGCCGGATGAGGGCGGGGGTCCGGATTCCCCGGTGGGAGCAGAACGAGAAGTTCAGCAGCGCGGCGGAGCCCAGCTCGCCGGCGCCGAGCTGCCCGATGAAGGACCGCGGTTCGTCCGTCCTGAGAGCCAGCGGCATCACCGCCTGCGAGCACATGTTCTCCCAAGCATCGAACCGCTCGGGCGCCTCCACGTCCTGTGCGCGGAACACCGTCATGACCATCGCTCACACCCCCACAAGCCTGTGCACGTCTCTTCCCGGCTCACCCTTGCCCCGTGCCAGTGCGTCACTGCAACGGCTCCCTTCACCATGGGAAACCACTGTCGCCAATATGTCGTGCTTCCTGTCGGTGTTCCTTCTCAAAGAATGCACTGTTCTTGGCACGATGCGCCCTGCTGGCACGGACCTGCATGGGCGTTGGCTGGCCACGGACTCCAAGGGGCGACCGGAGAAACCACCGAACTGGGGGCCCCGCTCGGGAATCCTCACCGGGCCCCAATCGCATCGACAGGCCGGGAGCCAGACCCGGTTCCGAGAGGCCCTGTCGGCACCGCTCCAGACGCCGGTGCCGGACCCATGAGCCGACAGCCCGGGATCAGACTTCCGGATCAGAGCGGCGGTACGGCGCGTGTGGAGTGCCGGGAACGACAGTTCGCACACCGGGAGCGGCCCCACATTCAGAAACACCCCTTCCGCACGGAGGTCATCCGTGTGCTCGGAGGTGAAGTGGTTCGGCGCCGGGCGACTGCTGACCATCTCAGACCAGTAGGCGAACCGCTCCGCGGCCGGAATGTCCTCGCTGCGAACGACGGTAGAAATCACTGCCACCCTCCCCAGGCGTGGGATCCACCAGGCCCATGCCGCCCTTTCCTTACGCGCCACCACGGCGCCACGTCAATGAAGGCTCCCCAGCCACCGCAGTGGCCGAAAGCCCCTTGCCTCCCGGCGCATCGCCGCGTAAGCGGCGGAGCGGACGCCCAGCAGGCCGCATCGACACAACATCAGCCGACGCCAACCGAAACACCCGGGTTAGCCTGACAGAGCCAACCCGTGAGCGGGTCCCGCCAGGTTGCGCGTCCGGAGGTGACGTGCGATCTACGGTGACAGGCACACAGTCACCATGCGACCGAAGGGGCGCGATCATGGCGTTCGGCATCATTCACCACTTCCCCGGCGGGACCGAAGAGCAATACGACGCGACCATCGCCGCGGTGCACCCGAGCCGTGACACCCTGCCGGAGGGTCAGCTCTTCCACGCCGCCGGCGCGTCCGGCGACGGCTGGACGATCATGGCCGTCCACGAGTCGAAGGCCAGTTGGGAGAGCTTTCGCGACAGCACCCTGCTCCCCCGCATGGAGGCCGGCATCACCGGCGGCTTCCAGAACCCTCCGCAGCAAACGGAAGTCGACATCTACAACCTTCAGCCCTGAGACTTCCCCGGATGAGGCAGTGAGCTGGGAGATCGACCGGCGGTACCGTCGGTCGATGGAATCCCAGACGCCGAACGGGTGCCCGTTTCATGGCGGTGGGGCGGCTGCGCAGCGTCTCGTGGGCCGCCCCCTTCCGCTACTTCTGCGTCACCGGCACCGTGCCTGCCGTCAACTCCCGTACCGCCGCCAGGATCTGCCGACACGGCACGTCGACAATATTGGGGTCGATCACGAGCACGCGGCCGTACGCCCTGGCGAACCTGGCGTTGGCCGCGTCGCGCGGGTTACTGCGGGCAGGACGAGGGAACAGCGGCAGGTCCTGGCCGGTCGGCGCGAAGAACATCACGCAGTTAGGACGAGCCCGCACTTCGGCCACTTCCGTCCAGGGCACGAGGGCGTGTCCGTGCACAGTGATCCCCGTCGCATCCAGCCGGACCAGGTATGCCGGCTTCCGCCACTCGCGCGCGTTGCAGATTCTCAACACGGTCCCCAGCGACAAGATAGTCGCCATGAAGGTCCACAGCGCGACCTGAATTTTACCCTCCGCCGTGACCACGCCGTCGCAGAACGAGACAGCTACGAGAAATTCGAGTAAAAGCGTCCCATAGCCGGGCCCCCTCAACTCCATCGCCCCGTCGGTCAAATCCTTTTCTTTCCGCACGGTTATCCCCCCTCAAAACCGCTCCCCCGGCTGAGACACACCGTCCCCAGAGAAGGTTGCAATCCGGTTAGCGCGTGTGCCGACGAGGAGACGCGCGAACTCGGCAGGCTTGGTGAACTTCGGTCAGTGACCGGAGTCGATGTCGACGAACCCGACGTGCGCGGCCCGTGCGAGTTCCGGCAGCCTGATGCGCTGAACTCCAGTCAGGTGTCATGCGCTGCCGTCATTGCCGGTCGAGGACTGCAGCGGCCCGGTCGAGGATGTGTCGCCAGTGCGCCCGCTGCTGTTCGCGCTCTTCGGCGCTCGCCAGGTGCTCTTGGTGGAAGCGGAGCATCGTCCGGGTCCCGTCGGCGGTGGGGGTGAGTGCGACCTGGACCGTGGTGGTGCCGTGGGTGACGCGGATGCGGTCTTCCGGGCGGTAGCCGCGCACCTCACCCGTCACCCCTGAGGCCGTCCGGTAGGGGGCGCCGCGTTCCGGAGTGAGGACCGCGCCGGCGCCGAGCCAGAGGGCGAGCCCTTCGGAGCTGCTGATGAAGTCCCAGACGACGGGCACTGGGTGGGGCAGCGTGCGGGACACGCCGATCTGCCAGCCTGCCTCTTTGGTGAGTCCGGTAGGCATCAGGGTCATCCTTCCTCGGAGTGGCGCGCGCGCAGCGCCCTCACCTTGTGGCGGTTGCCGCAGTGCTCCATGGAGCACCAGCGGCGGCGGCCGGGGCGTGAGGTGTCGACGTAGACAAGGTGGCAGTCCTCGGCGGCGCAGGTGCGGATGCGGTGCGCGAACGGGCCTGTCAGCAACTCGACGGCGTCCCGAGCGACGGCGGCCACCAGGTCGGTGCCGGTAGGGGTTCCGGCCCACTGCCGCTTCCCGGTCGGCGCGATAGCGGGTGCCAGGTCTGGACAGGCCGCTGCCTCGTTGATGGTCTCCAGGTCACCGGGCGGATGCGGCTCGCCGCGCGTGTGGGCGATGACCACCCGAAACAGTGCGTCGCGCAGCCTCCGGGCGTGCACCACCTCGGCTTCGGAGATCTCCAGCACGGGCGTCGGCGTCAGCCGCGACCGGTCCGCCCAGGCAGCCAGGTCGGCGGACTCGTGCAGGACCTCGTACCGGCGGAAGGGGCCGGGACCGCCGGTGGTCAGCAGTTCCAGGCACAGCGCGCCGGGGTCGAACCGGTAGGCGACGCCGGTATGGGAGTGCAGCGTCAGCCCCTTGGTTGCAGGGGAGTCCATGTAACCAATATAACTGGTTACATGGCAGTGAGTTGGAAGTTGGTCATCGACAGCACGAACGCGTCCGCCCTCGCGGACTTCTGGGCCGCGGCCCTGGAGTACGAGGTGGAGGACCCCAGCGCTCTCATCGAGCAGCTGCTGGCCGCCGGCCAGATCGGCGAGGAGGCGGTCGTCGAACATCGCGGCCGCAAGACCTTCCGCGGCTACGCCGCGATACGCCACCCCGACGACCCGTTCGATCAGACCAGCGGCGTCGGCCGCGGCCGGCGGCTGCTCTTCCAGGACGTGCCCGAGAGCAAAGTGGGCAAGAACCGCCTGCACCTCGACGTCCACAGCGAGCCCAGCGGCCTCGGCGAGCTGGTTGCCCGGCTGGAAGAACTGGGGCAACCGCGTCCGTGAGGTCGACAAGGGACCTGCCGGGCACTGGTGGATCATGCAGGACCCGGAAGGCAACGAGTTCTGCGCGGCGTAGGCCGGGCGTGATCGCCCTCGACATCTTTCAGGATGGCAGAACGGCAGCCCCGCCCACCTCAACGCCCCACCAGGCCCGTGTTCCGCTCAGCGGAACGTTGACTCCCATTGCCTCCCGGGTGCGGTGGCCGACCTCGTTCTGCCTGGCGCTGTCGGCCGGGCCAGAGGGACGGCCTCGCGGCGGTACCGGCTGTAAGTACCCCGTGGGGGTGACGGCATGACGCTGGATCACGCCTGGCGATCCGTTGCGACACCGATAGCCACGCCGAGGCGGCGCCGAGACCGACGACCGCTGCGGATCTCAGGCCAGAACAGCCGGCCTGAGTACCTCCTCGCACCACTGGCGGAAACCGGTCGGGGAGGGCTGCGCGCCCTGGTGCTCGGTGTCGTACGCGCCGTCGATCTGGGCCGCAGCCATGTCGACCAGGCCCTGTGCCCAGGCCTCGCTGGCCCCGCGCTGCAGGGCCATCTCCTTGTACGCGTCGAGGGGGACCTGTCGGCAGCGGACCGGCAGCTCCAGCACCTCGGAGATGATCTGCGCCATGTCGTCGGGGGATATGCGGTCGGGGCTGACCAGCGGGACGCCTTCCTGCCCCGTCCAGGAGTCGTCGAGCAGCAGTCGTGCGGCCGTCGCGGCGATGTCGCGGGTGGCGATCGTGGCCAGTACCCGGTCCGCCGCGGACGGGAGGAAGAACTCGCCCTGGCTCCTCATCGTCTCGGCCTGCCCGAGCAGGTTCTCCATGAAGGCGCCCGCCCGCAGGGCCCGGAAACCGACCCCCGTGGACCTGAGCAGCTCGTCCTTGGCCACGGACGCCGTCAGGTGCCCGGCGTTCTTCTCGATCCCGGTGCCCAGGGTCGATACGGCGACGACGCGCTTGACGCCGTGGCGGGTGATCGCCTCGCAGGCGGGGCGGGTCCAGTTCAGGTAGTGGTCTTCGACGTTGTCGGTCCGGGAGTCCGGCGGCACCAACCAGAACACGCTGTCCGCGCCCGCGAACGCCTCCATGACGACGTCAGGGTCGCCGTGTGAGCCGGTGAGGACGTCGACCCGCTCGCGCGCCCGGGCGGGAAGCCGGGAAGGGTCACGGGCTATCACGCGGACGGGCTGGTCACCGTCGAGCAGGGCCTCGAGGACTTGTCGGCCTATCTGGCCGGTAGGAGTGGTGATGACAATCATGGAAGAAGCATCTGATCCGGCCCGGCGGGACGGAAGGATCGCAGGGGTCGCGGTTGTTACCCTCAGGGACATACCAAATGGAGGTGCCAGACCGTGGAGTCCCGCCCGCTGCGCTACTTCGTCGCCGTCGCCGAACAACTCAACTTCGCCCGCGCGGCAGAACAACTCGGCATCTCCGCCCCGCCCTTGTCGCGCGCCATCCGAAACCTGGAATCGGAACTGGGCGTCACCCTCTTCGAACGCACCACGCACAGCGTCACGCTGACCCCGGCCGGCACCGTACTGCTCGCGCAGGCGCGCACCGCACTGGACGCCCTGGAGGCGGCCGGGCGCCGGGCACAACGCGCGGCCGAGCCGAAGCTGGTTCTCGCCGTGAAGGCCGACGGCGACGGGGGCCTGCTGGAGTCCATCCTCGTCCGGTACGCCGCCGAACCTGCGGCCGAGCCGGTCGCCATCCGCCTCTCCGGCTGGCGCGACCAGCCCGGCCTGCTGCGCCGGGGCGAAGCCGACGCGGCCCTGATCTACGAACCGTTCGACCGTACCGGCCTCGATACGGAGCCGGTGGCTGTCGAACGCCGCCGGGCCGCTCTCCCGGCCAACCACCCGCTGACCGCCAGGGACCACCTCGCTCTGGCCGACCTCGGTCTCCCGCGCACCGAGCACGACGCTCAGGGATGCCTGGCCCGCCACCTCGACACCATCGTCGACCGGTACGCGATCCAGGACCTCGCCCAACTGCTGAAGCTCGTCGAACTCGGAGACATCGTCACCCTGCTCCCGGAATCCGTGTGCACCCGATACCCGCGTCCGGGCATCGCGTACCGTGACGTCCCGGACGCACCTCCGGCCACCTTGTCGATCGCCTGGCCCCAACAGTCCCGTTCCAGGGCGACTGCGGCGCTGGTCCGCGTAGCGACGTCGGTGGGCGCAGCGCACACATAGTGGTGCAAGCCATCGAGGGCTGGAAGCGTTGCTGGGCCCGCGGCAGTGGGTTGCGGGGGGCCTGCCCTATATGTATCGCCGCGGGGGCCCGGCGGCGATACCCGTCGGGTCCCACCGTCAGGCCGCCGCACCCATAGTGGTGCCAGAGGTCCGGGGCCTGGGCAGCCGTGGTGTGCACCCGGCCCATCCTGGCGGCCGCCGGTCCCCACCCGTGCCGGTACCAAACCGCACCCGGATCGAGTCAACACCCGTCAGCACCTCCCCCTCCCCCAGGGCTGCCGCCTTGTGAGACTCACATGGCCGTGGAAAGTGCGACGTCGCGCCATTGGTCGAGTTCACGTCGCACCAGCTCCAGCTTCGCCTCGACGCGCTCGACCGCGTCCGAGCCCAACTGCAGGCGCAGCGGCGGCTCGGCGACCTCGGTGACGTCGACGATGGCTTTGGCTGCCTTCACCGGATCGCCTGGCTGGTGGCCGTCGCCTTGGGCCAGTGCCTCGCGTACCGGCCCCGCTCCGGCGACGTAGTCGACGATGGCGGCTGGTTCGACCTGGAGGCTGGAGCCGTTGAGGAAGTCGGTGCGAAAGCCGCCCGGCTCTATGATCGTGACGCGGATCCCCAGTGGGGCCAGCTCGCCGTGCAGTGCCTCGGAGATGCCCTCGAGGGCGAATTTCGACGCACCGTACAGGCCCGCCGCCGGAACGGTGGCGAAGCCGCCCACGGAGCCGATGTTCAGCACATGCCCGGATCGCTGCGCACGCAACGTCGGCAGAGTCGCCCGCAACGTGTTGAGCACGCCGAACACGTTGACGTCGAACAGATCCCGGACCGCCTTGTCAGAGGTCTCCTCGATCGCGCCCACGAGGCCGTAACCGGCGTTGTTGGCCACGATGTCGAGCCGGCCGAACTCCGCCAGGCCGGCCTCCACCGCAGCCGTCAACTGTCCCGGTTCGGTCACGTCCGCGTTCACCGCCAGCAGCCCGTCCGGCTTGTGCGGATGCGCTTCGAGGACCGCCGACGCGTCCCTCGCCGTAGCGATGACGCCATGTCCCCGATGCAGCGCCTCACGGGTGATCTCCGCGCCGAGCCCACGCGATGCCCCAGTGACAAACCAAACGCTCATGTTCTCCCCGATTCCGATCGCCGATTGGCCAACGCCTCCACGCTAGAAACTAGAGTCGGGTCTAGATCAAGAGCTGTGTGACGGGAGTCGCTCATGGACCTGAGTATCGGTGAGGTGGCGGAGCGCAGTGGGCTGAGCGTTCACGCGCTGCGCTTCTATGAGCGGGAGGGCCTGTTCCCCAACCCGGTCCGCCGCCTGTCCAACGGCCGTCGGATCTACCACGAGGAGGATCTGGAGTGGCTGGCGATCTGCACGAAGTTGCGCTCCTCCGGCATGTCACTGGCGACGATCCGGCAATACATGGAGCTGGTCGGTCAGGGCCCGGGAAACGAACATGAGCGCCTGGAATTACTGCGCCGGCACGAGCACCGTGTGGAGGCGCAGATCCGAGAGCTGCAAGAGACCCTGGACGTGATGCGGCACAAGGTCAGGATCTACGAGGACCACGTTCACCGCGGCGACGCCGACAGGCTCTGGAACCCGTCCCATCCGGACACGGAAGCTCAGAGCACCACTCACCAGGAGTGCCATCCGCGAGAGGGTCGGAGGTGAGCTGATGTCGCTCCCCCGACCACCCCCGCGTCTTCGGAGTACCCCTCGTGTTGAGGGATAGGAGTAGTGGGACGAAGGCGGCGGTAGTGATGGACGCGGTGCCGACGAGCGACGGGGGCTCGACGGATGACGCCCATACGTTGCGGGCCTCTGTTGCCCTGGACGGGGGCGGGGCCTGCATCGCCCAGGCCCGCCGATTCGCCACCGACTTCCTGTCCCAGGCACAGGACACCTTTGGGGTACCGGTGGCCGCCCGCACCTCGGAGCTGACACCGCTGATGGTCAGCGAACTGGTCACCAACGCCTGCAAGTACGCTCCCGGCCCCGTACTGATGGACTTGCAGATCACCGGCGGCTTCCTGGAGATCACGGTCTGGGACTCGGACCCGGTGCTGCCGGCGGCCCGGGCTGCGGATGCGCAGCGGGTCGGCCAGCATGGCCTGGAGATCGTGATGGCCGTCGCCGTCGGCTTCGAGGTGCAGCGCGAGGTGGTCGGCAAACGCATCACCGCTCGCCTGCCCCTGACCGAGCCCGGCCCGAAAGCCGGCGCCCAGGCCGCGGACAGCGGCAGGCCACCGGGTGCGGTCCCCACCAGAAACGGGACACAACCCACTTGACCTCATCCGGCGGTCGGTGTCCACAACAGTCCACTCCGCCCACCGATCCCGTACCGACGACGCCACCCCCGACCGGCGCACCAGGTGCCGGTACAGCGGCTCAGTCCTGCCGGGACCTACACGCGCGTGCACGCGCTCGGGCCCGGGCACGTCGCCGGGGTACCGCTGATACGCCTGGCGCTCGCGGCGGACGCGCGGCGCGGCCGGGCCGCCGTCAAACTGCTCGTCATCGGGTGGTCACTCCGCTCCTGTGCCGTCTCCCGCTACCCCTCGCCCGAGGGCGGCGTCCCGTTCAGGCGGCGGCATCGCCGCTGGCTTCCCTGGGCGCGACGAGAGCGAGCAGGCCGTTCAGACCGCCTTCGGCAAGGGCCTTCCGCTGCCGGGCGGCGCCCGTCCCGCTGTCGAGCAGCCGGTGGGCGCCCTCGGTGATCCGGTCCAGGTCGCCCAGGTCCTCCAGTGCCGGGCCGATGTGGTCCAGCAGGGCGCCGATCACGTCCGCTGCCGGGGCCGGAATGCCGCTGGGCGGGTGGACCAGGGTGCCGCCCAGACCGTGCCGGGCTGCGTGCCACCCCGCGGCGCGCAGCACGCTGCCCGCCGGGTCGAGCGGCGGTGTTTCGGCGCGGGCCTCGCGCAGCCCGGTCATCACCAGGCCGCGGGCGATCCCGGCGAGGGTCACCGTGCTCGCGGTGTCGAGCTGCACGTCGGGTGCGCGCACCTCAAGCGTCGGATAGGTCTCGGAGAGCCGCGCGTGCCAGTAGATCTGCCGTCGGTCCGGTATGACTCCGGTGGCCAGCAGCGCGTCGACCCGCTGCTCGTACTGCTTCTCGTCGGCGGTGAAGGGCGGTGAGCCGCTGACCGGCCAGCGGCCGAAGATCACGGTACGCCAGCCCGCGAACCCGGTGTCGCGGCCCTCCCAGAAGGGCGAGTTGACGCCCATCGCGACCAGCACCGGCAGCCAGGGCCGTACCCTGGCCAGCGCGGCGGCCCCGGCCGAGCGGTCCGGCACGGCAACATGGATGTGCATGCCGTTGATCAACTGCTCATCCACCAGCCGGGCGGCGTCCACCCGCATCTCCCGGTAGCGGGCCTTCTGCGTCACCGGCACGACCTCGTCCGAGGCCAGCGGCGCGCCGCCGGTGGCCGCGAGGCGGCATCCGGCGGTCTCCGCCGCGGCGGCCACGGACTGCCGGAACCGGTCCAGATGGGCGGTGACGTCCGCCAGGTCCACGCAGATCGGTGTGGCGGCCTCGACCTGCGCCTGGAGGAGTTCGTTGTCGACCTCCCCGCGGTCCAGTACGGGTTCCAGACGAACAGCGGCCTGAACGCGCGCGGCCCAGGGCGCGGGCAGACCGGCCTCGTCGAGCAGGAGGTACTCCTCCTCCACGCCGAGGGTCAGTGGGGAATCCGTAGGAGTCATGGTTCCCTCCTACCCCCCGCCCGCTGATGTACCTCGGCGGCCACCACCGAGCCGCCTTCCCTGGTCACAAGCCGTATAGAGGCCACCGCACCCAACAAGCGGGGCCGCCTCGCTCACCCTGATGGCCTAGTGTTCGAGGGTGGGATCGATTGATCCCCGCTGAGGAGGATGCCCCGTGGCCGGCAAGAGCGTTTCCGAGCGATTGATCGATCTGCTGTCGGTCCGGGGTGAGGATCTGGGCGCCCAGTGGGCGCAGAAGGTCACCGGCTCGCTGGGCGGGCGGGTCAGCCGTTCCGAGGTCGAGCGGGAGCTGCAGGAGATATACACCGCGTTGGTGGCCGCGCTCGGCGCGGGCACGGTGGACGGGCATGATGAGGCGTTCGGTGAGGTGCGTGCTCTGCTGACGGAGCTGTCGCGCAACCGGGCGATGCAGGGCTTTTCTCCTACCGAGACCGCGGTGAGCGTGTTCTCCCTCAAGCAGGTCCTGGAGCCGGAGCTGGCCGGCAAGGACACAGACGTGCAGGCGTACGTGCGGTTCGCCGCGCTGCTGGACACGCTCGGTCTGTTCACCATCGAGGTCTACACCCGTACCCGCGAGGAGCTGATCGCGGCTCAGGCCGAGCAGCTGCTGGAGCTGTCCACTCCGGTGGTCAAGTTGTGGGACGGGGTGATCGGTGTCCCGCTGGTCGGCACGCTGGATTCGGCGCGGACCATGGTGGTGATGGAGAAGATGCTCCAGGCGCTCATCGACACCGGCTCCGAGCAGGCCATCATCGACATCACCGGTGTGCCCGCGGTGGACACCGAGGTGGCCCAGCATCTGCTGAAGACTGTGGTGGCGGCCCGGCTGATGGGTGCCGAGTGCACGATCTCCGGCATCCGTCCGCAGATCGCGCAGACCATCGTGGCTCTGGGGATCGACTTCGGTGACATCGTCACCAAGGCCACGCTCGCCGATGCTCTGCGGCACGCGCTGCGCCGCTCCGGTGTCGCCCTGTCCCGTACGGCGCCTCAGGCCGCTGCCCTGTGAGCGGGCAGGTCCCCGTTCTGCGGATCGGGCAGGTACTGCTGGTTTCCATCCAGACCGACTTGGATGACCAGGACGTGATGCGACTCCAGGACGACCTGGCCGCCGCGGTGGTGAACAGCGGTGCTCACGGAGTGGTCATCGACATCACCGCCGTGGAGATCGTCGACTCGTTCGTGGGGCGGATGCTGTCCACCATCGCCTCCCTGTCCCGGTTGCTGGACGCGCAGACCGTCGTGGTGGGCATGCGGCCGGCCGTCGCCATCACCCTGGTCGAGCTCGGCCTGTCCCTCGGCGGCGTACGGACAGCCCTGACCTTGGACAAGGGCCTGCGGATGCTGGGACACGACAGTGCCGGGCACGGCTTGGAGGGAACTGTGCCGGATGCCGCAGCGGACGCATGAGCGGCCCCTCCCGTACCCCGGAGGTACTGGAGATCACGTCCACCGCAGGGGTGGTGCAGGCCCGTCAGCTGGTGCGCGGACTGGCCCAGGAGTGCCGGTTCTCCCTCGTGGAGCAGACCAAGCTGATCACCGCTGCCAGCGAACTGGCCCGCAACACCCTCGTCCACGGCGGTGGCGGCACCCTGACCGCCTCCGTAGTGGAGAAGACCGGGCGGCGCGGCGTACGGCTGGTCTTCGCCGACCGCGGGCCCGGTATCGCGGATCTGGAGCTGGCACTGACCGACGGATGGACCTCGGGCGGCGGCATGGGGCTGGGGCTTTCCGGATCCAAGCGACTGGTCGACGACTTCGTCGTGGACACCGCCGTCGGTGAAGGCACCACCGTCACCGTCACCAAATGGGCCCGATGATGACCGCCCGCCCGCTCCCGCTGGCGGACTGCGAGGACGTGGTCTGGTTCCGTGACGGTCCAGGCGCCGCTCGCGGCACGGCCGCCACGCTGGGCCGGCGCATAGGGCTGGGCGACCAGCGCACCGCCGAACTGGTCCTGGCCGTCGCCGAACTGGCGGCCAACCTCACCAAACACGCCACCGACAGCTCTATCCTGCTGCGCGTTCTGCGTCGGCGTCCTGAACCCGGAGCCGACGTGGTGGCCGGTGTGGAGGTGATCACCGTCGACGGCGGCCCCGGCATGGCCGATGTCACGGCCGCTCTGCGGGACGGCATGTCGACCACCGGCACCCTGGGTATCGGCCTGGGCGCGGTCCAGCGGTTGGCCGACACCTTCGACATCCACTCCCAGCCGGGCACCGGCACCATTCAGCTGGCCCGCTTCTGGCCACGCTCTGCTCCACCCGCATCGACCATCGAACCGGCCGTCGGGGGCATCACCAGACCGATCAGTGGCGAGCAGGTCTGCGGTGACGCCTGGGCCGCACGCGCCGACAGCGGCAGCGGCGATAGGGCAGCCCATCCCCCGCGCACATCACCCGCCGATCCGGGCCCGTCCGCCACAGGCGGCCCCGACTGGTCCGCTCTGACCGGCACAAGGAAGCCGCGGACGTACACAGGCGTACGTCCCGGCGCCAGCGCGCCGGTGGACGCCGCCGTACCGGGGCCGGGTGAAGGTCTGCTCGTCATGTCCTGCGACGGGCTGGGCCACGGCCCCCTGGCCGCCCTGGCGGCGCAGGCGGCCGTGAACGCCTTCCGTACCGGGACCGGACGCACACCCGAGCAGGTGATGGAGGAGGTGCACCGGGCGCTGCGCGGCACCCGCGGCGCCGCCGTGGCCATCGCCCGCCTGGAGCCCGACGGACGGGTCCTGTTCTGCGGCGTCGGGAACATCACCGCCGCCCTGGTCAACTCGACCGGCCGCGTGAACCTGCTGTCCCATCCAGGAATCGCCGGCCACAAGATGCACCGGCTGCGCACCCAGGAGTACCGCATGCCGGCCCAAGGGAATCTCGTGATGCACTCCGACGGGCTCAGCGACCGCTGGGGCGCCGCAGACCTGGCCGGCCTGCTGGACCACCCGCCCGCGGTGATCGCCACGGGCCTGCTGCGCGAGGCAGGAACCCGCCGCGACGACGCCAGCGCGGTGATCGCCAGGGCGCCCCGGTGAACCCGCCTGCCCCAGGGAACCGCGCCGCCCCGGCGTCCCTCCTGGCCACCTCGATCAGGACCCAGCAGGACGTGTTCGCGCTGCGCCGCCACGCCAAGACCGTCACCGAAGCCCTCGGCCTCGACAACCGCGACCAGGTACGGCTGGCCACCGCACTGAGCGAACTGGGACGGGACTTGCTGCGCCCCGCAGCAATGACCGCGCTCTTCAGCGTGCAGCAGGAGCCGGCCGTCCTCCGCACCGTGCTGTGGTGGGACGACGACCGCGCCCCCAGCCAGGAGTCACTGACGGCCGTCACCCGGCTGCTGCCCCAGACCCGCTACGAACCAGCCTCCGCGCGGCCCGGAGCCGCCTCCGGCGGGCGCATCGAGATCACCTGCCCGATCCCCGCGCTCGTGGCCCGGGACCTGAAAGTCGAACAGGTCCGCTCCCTCCTGGAAGCCGCCAGCCCGGCCAGCGCGTTCGACGATCTCCAGGCCCAAACCCGTGACCTGATCGCGTCACTGCAGGAAGCTCACACCCAGCGCGACGAACTGGAACGTCTCAACGAGGAACTGACCGAGACCAACGCCGGAGTCATGGCGATGTACGCGGAACTCACCGTCGAACACAAAGACGTCGTGGAACGCTTCAGCCAGGAACACGAACTCGCCCTGACCTTGCAGCGCACCTTCCTGCCCACCACTCTCCCCCAGACCCCCGGCGCCGAACTCGCCGTGCGCTACCTGCCCGCCGCGGCCACCGCCGAGATCGGCGGCGACTTCTACGAAGCCGTCACCACCCGCCAAGGGCTCCTTCTCGCCGTCGGCGACGTGGTCGGCCACTCCCTGCAAGCCGCCGTGGTCATGGGCGAACTCCGCCACGCCCTGCGCGCCTACGCCGCCCAGGACCACCCCCCGCACACCCTGCTGCAGCACCTGGACCACCTGCTGGGCCTGCACCAGCCCGGATGGACCGCCACCGTCTGCATCGTCCTCGTCGAACCCGGCAACACGCGCCTCCACATCGCGAACGCCGGCCACCTCCCCCCACTCCTGCTCACCCCCGACGGCACACATCGCTATCTGAACGAACACGGCCCCCTGCTGGGCCTGGGCCTGCCCCAACCCCCAGCAACCGTTCACCTCGTGGAACCGGGCAGCCGACTCCTCATGATCACCGACGGGCTCATCGAGACCCGCGACACCACTCTGGACGATCGCCTCGCGCTCCTGGCGGCCACCGCCGCAGCCGGCCCCGGAGAACCGGAGGCCCTGTGCGACGAACTCCTCGACGCCTTCGGTACCGAGCCCGAAGACGACATCATCATCTTCACCGCTCGTCTCAACCCACCCCGCCAGCCCTGAACCAAGCGACCCCGGCAGGACGTCGTGCGCCCGCCTACCGACGGAGACGGACCGCGGCGGTAGCAACACACTGGCCCCGCACCCCCGGGCGGGGAGGCGGGGCCGGTGAGGCGACGGGCGGGCGGGTCAGACCTGGCCGCGCCAGGCGCCGTCCGCGGTGCCGCGGGACTCGATATACGTCTTGAAACGCCCCAGGTCGCCCTTGGCCTGGCGACGGACGAACCCGAGCTTGTCAGCCACGGTGTCCGCGATGCCCTGAGGGTCGTGCTCGAGCTGCAGCATGACCTTGGTGCGGGTCGCGCCCAGACGGTGGAAGGTCACGACCCCGGCCTGCCGGACCTCCCCGGCCACAGTGGTCCACGCCACCCGCTCGTCAGGGATCTGCTCGGTGATCTGCGCGTCGAACTCCCGGCGCGCGCCGTCGACCGACGTGACCCAGTGGGTCAGGGTCGGTGTCCGCTGCTCGATCCGCTCCACCCCCTCCATGAACTGGGGGAACTGCTCGAACTGCGTCCACTGGTTGTACGCCGTGGTCACCGGCACCTCGACCTCTACGGACTCCTCCACTGAGGACATGATCCAACTCCTCCGGTACTGCTCGGGAACTGCGTACCCCAGTTCGCGTGCCCGCCCAGCAAACATCGACACACCTGTCCCGCGCCGGAGCCGACAACAGCGAAGATGGAGCACGCGGGGCGACGGGCACCGGGGCACCGGGGCACCGGGGCACCCAAGCGATCCGATCGTTCTAGGGGTGCGGGATCTGGTCGGAGTCGAGCGTCTGGTCGATGATCTGGCGGGCGCAGTGCGAAACCCGCAGCTGCTGGTCGCGAGCGTAGGCGCGCAGAGCTTTGTAAGCCGCCTCGGGACTGCCCGTCCAGCGCTCGGCGAGAATCCCCTTGGCCTGTTCGATGACGATACGGGTGGAGAGTGCGTGCTGAAGCTGCGTCTTTTCCCGCTGCTCCTGGCCGAGGTCGCGTTGTTGGAGTAGGGCGATGGTGGCGACGTCGGCCAGAGCTTGGGCGAGTGATGCGTCCTGCGGGCTCAGCGACTGCCGGCTGGTGTGGAAGAGGTTCATGGCCCCGACAGCGCGGTCACGCAGGCGAAGCGGGAAGACATGACTGGTCTGGAATCCGCTCCCACGGGCGTGTTCGGCGAACGCGCGCCACGCCCCGGTGGAGACGGTATCGCGCAGATCGATGTTGTGGCGCGCCGTGCGCGTGCGGTAGCAGTCCAAGCAGGGACCCTGGTCGTGCTGGACGGCAAAGAGCTCCAGCAGATGGGTGTTCTCGTCGGATGCCGCGACGGTGTGCAGGAGCCCCTGCTCGTTGGCGAGGAGGATGCCTGCCGCAGACACGTCGAGCAGGCTGACACAGTGGGCGCACAGTTCCTCGAGGAACTCGATGAGGTCGAAGTCATCGATCAGGGAGTCCGCGACCTGCACGAAGACATCTGACACTTGCTGCTCGCGGGACATGGCTGTCATCCTCTCGGCTCCTTGGGTGGATCGGGCTCGGCACTGTCGTCGTCCAGGCGAAGCCGGCGGGACACGACGTCCTGGGCGGCATCGATGATGGACCGGTCATGACCGTAGGCGTAGGCGCGCAGCCGGAGCAGCGCTTTGCCGAGGGGTAGCGCGAGCTGCACGCTGATCATGCCGGTGGCCTGGTGGACGACGGCGCGGTGGAGCTCGCCGTCCGACTGCTGGTCCAGCCAGTCGTCGAATCGCCTGCCCTCGCCGCCGAGGAACTGGACGGTCAGAGCCGCTGCGAGACCGAGTGCGTCGTCCATTTCCTGGCCGGTCATGGGGCCCGGGCGAGCACGCACGGCGGTGAGGACGCCGACCGTGATACCACCGAGGGCCAGGGGAAGGCAGAAGACCGCCTGGATCGGCAGGTGGGCCATCGCCGGGATGAGGGCGGGCCATCTCCCCGGACCTACCGCCGCCACATCGTGTTCCAGCACCGACTGCCCTGTGCGCAACGCGTCCGGCCCCGGGCCCTCGCCCAAGGCGAACTGGAGATCATCGAAGGAGGTACCCGTTTCGCCCGACGACCACAGCTGCTCGGTGATCTGGCCTTCGACCGCCAGGGACACCACGAGATGATCCATACCGAGCAGCGATACGCACCCGCCGTGGAGCCCTGACCCGCGTTCCGAATGCAGGACCCTCAGGATCTCGGTCATCTCAGAGCTGAGCACCGGCGGCCACCCTTCGTCCTCATCGTATCGGCCGAGGCGTCCGTCGATGCTCACACGGCGTCCTTGCACTGTCGCTGTTCGATTGTGCGGGACCGATGGCGCAGGAGAACGCTCCCACTCCGGGCGAGCAGGCAGGCGGGGCGGGCATGCGGGCCGAGCGTGGATTCGGTCGTTCAGCCGCGACGACGGCCCGATCGCAGGTCGCACCTGCGGGCGGCCCGCTCGGGCACAGCTACGCGATGGCGGCGGTGCCCTTGGGGCGCCGCAGGGGAGCTCCGGCCTGGTGGAGGCTGGCGAGCGCCTGTCGGTAGGAGGTGAGGAGGCCGGTCTCCAGGTACGTCACACCCAGCTCCTCGCAGTAGCGGCGGACGATGGTCTGGGCCTTGCGCAGGTGGGGGGTGGGCATGCTGGGGAACAGGTGGTGCTCGATCTGGTAGTTCAACCCGCCGAGCGCGATGTCGGTGAACCATCCGCCGCGCACGTTGCGGGAGGTGAGCACCTGGCGGCGCAGGAAGTCCGGGCGGTCCTTGCCTGTGAGGATGGGCATGCCCTTGTGGTTGGGGGCGAAGATCGATCCGAGGTAGAGGCCGAACAGGCACTGGTGGACGGCGAGGAAAGCGACGGCCGTCAAAGGCGGCAGGGCCAGGAACAGAGCGGTCAGATAGACCGCGCAGTGCCCGACCAGCAGCGTGCCCTCCAGTCGGCGGGCCTTCAGGGACCGGTTGGCCAGGGCTCGCAGCCCGGAGACGTGCAGGTTGAAGCCTTCGAGCATGAGCAGCGGGAAGAACAGGTACGCCTGCGAGCGCCCGAGCACCCGGGGCAGTCCGGTGGCGACGCGCGCCTGCTTCTGGGACCACACCAGCAGATCGGGGATGAGATCCGGGTCCAGTTCCTCGTGGTTGGGGTTGGCGTGATGGCGGGTGTGCTTGTCCTGCCACCATCCGTAGCCCATGCCGATGCCCGCGTTGCCGGCGATCCGCCCGGACATCTCGCTGGCCTTGCGCAGCCGGAACACCTGGCGGTGGGCGACATCGTGGGCGACCAGGGCGACCTGTCCGAAGACCACGGCCAGAAACGCGGCCACCGCCAGCGTCCACCAGCTCGCGCCGAGCAGTACGAACGCGGTCCAGCTACCCGCGTACAGGGCGCCCACCGCGGTGATCCGGGCGGCGTAGTAGCCGGGGCGGCGGGCCATCAGGCCGTGGTCGGCGATCTGCTTCGACAGCCGTGCGAAGTCACTCCCGGTCGTCTGCTCGGGACTGACGGAGGTATCTGCAATCACGGACGCGAACCTTTCGGTGGACGGCACCGGGGCATTCGGCTCCGGGCTCACTCCACGCAGCCGTCAACGCGGGGTCACGGCGAGGGCCGCCGCGTTGGAGGACGACGGCCCTTGAAGGTTGCGAGAGTGCCAATGCTACTCCCCGAGGACACGACGTGATGGGCGACCTGCCCCAGGTGAGCGTCGAAGTGGCCTGATCGCGCGGTGTATCAGTGCGTCGTCCGGGCGGTCGTGCGTTCTTCCCCATGGCGTGAGGCTGCTGTCGCCTGGCCTCTACCAGCGGTACCAGCGGGACCTGCCGGAGCCGGACCTGTCTCGGAACAGAAACCCGAGCAGCCACAGGACCAGCGCGGCCACAGCAATCCACCACAGGATGTGAAGGGCGAATCCGGCGCCGAAGAGCACCACGATGATGAGCAGGACGAGCAATAGAGCGAGCATGGCGTTCACCTTCCCGAAATGCGGCTTCCCCGGTTCGCGCCGACCATGCACGTCTCCGATGCGATTGTGCAGGTCGGGCGCCTCCGGGCAACCGATCCGCACTGCGCCGGGCCCCTTCCGCAAGCCCACGCGGACGAGGCGCACGAGCGTCCAAGGAAGCCATCCGGAGTGAGGACCGGCGCTGAAGCTGGCAGGATCCGGGGGCGCCACGCCGTACACCGGTCGACGTGTGGGGCGCGGGCGAATGCCCGTCGACGGTGGTGACTTCGTTCAACCGGCCAGCAGGTCGGTGAGGTCGTCGGCGTGCTCTTCCTCCTCTTCGAGGATGGTTTCGATCAAGCGACGGGTGGTGGGATCGTGGTCGCCGAGCCAGCGAGCGATCTCCTGGTCAGGTGGAGATCACGATCCGTTCGGCGAGCAGGTTGTGCTCCAACATCGCCTTCAGATCGGTGTCATCCGGCGTGGTGTAGTCGGTGTGGGCACGCTGGGCGAGTGTGGCAGGGTCGAAGTCGGGCTCGCCGCCGAGCTGCGAGATGCGTTCGGCGGCGCGCAGGCCGTGCTGCATCTCCTGAGCGGCGTGCTCGGTGAACTCGGCGGCGACTTGCGCGCGGTCGATACCGCTGGCGCTGATGGCGTGGCGGGTGTAGCGCAGCCAGCACACCACCTCGGTGGCGACGACGTCGTTCAGGACCTCGATCACCTTGGCCGTATCCAGACCGTAGGTGCCGGTGACAGCCCCGTCGGTCATCTTCTGACGGGCCTCGTCGCGGATTCGCGTCACGTCGATGACGAAATCGTCGGCCACCGGGCACTCCCTGCTCTCGGGTCGGCATGCTCTCCCGCACGTCTTCCCGAACCGACTTCCCGCTAACGTTGCCGCGGCCGGGGCCACCTGTTCGCAGTAGACCGCAGGAAGCCGACCGGTGCCGATCTGCCACCCCAGGGCATGCCGCCAAGGGGTCAGTTCGCCGCGTAGGGGGCTCCGCGCAGACAGCGCGCGAGGTGGGGCGCGGCTGGCTGCCCGGGTGGACGTCATCGAGGCCATCGAGTCCGGGGGGCTTCCCCGACCCAGTACGTGACCACGCCGGGAGCCAGCGAGAAACCCACGTCGTTGGGGGCCTAGAACAGATCGGCGCTCACCTTGTGCGCGCCGTACTCGTTGCCGACCACGCAGACGGCGGCGACCTTGCCGTACGTCAGCGGGCGGCCCTCGTCGTCGGACTGCGACAGTTCGCCGTCGAGCCGTACCAGAATGCGCTGGGCCATCCTGGAGGGATGGCCCAACCAGATCGCGGTGGACAGGGCCAGGATGTCGGCGGCCATGACCTTCTCGTGGATGGCCGGCCAGGCGTCGCCCTCACCCATGTCGATCTGCACGCCAGGACGTACGTCGTGAAGGTGCGAGCTGGAGCGGCGGGGGGACGGGTTGATGGCAGGAGTGGACATGATGACCAGGCCCGCCACCGATCCGTGAGTGGGAGACCTGCTGCACGTCCAGGTGCAGGGCCGCCGCGCCATCGTCGCCGACGGTACCGCGACAACACGTACATCCCCCGGCCACCCAACGGGTCCCGGCAGTGGCCTGTCGATTCGGAACCGCCCACGATCCACGAGCGCCTGGAGAACCGGCCCTCGTGGGCGCCCATGGACGTCCGCCCGCATACGGGTACCTGGAGGAGCTGCTGGAGTGAGATGATCAGCCCCTTCGGCGAGACTCCGCTGTTCGGCTGTCGCGTCTGGGCAGCCAACCTGATCTGCAGACACGACCAGGGCCCACGAGACCCCTGGACGCTAGTACACGCCTATCCCTTGTCGTCCTGCGTGGCCCATACGGCGGTTTCGCGCCACCGTTCCGCTTGCACTTCGTGGCGATGCCGCCGGACAAGCCGGGGACCACGACCGGCTGGGTCTCCGTGTCGAGCTGGAAGAACGATGCGTGCGGGCCGTCCCATCGCACGACATAGATTGCGTATCCCGTATGGACGCCGAACCCGCCCACCTCGCGGCCTGGCCAGTGGCCGAATGATCGACCCGCAGTCGGTGTGCGGCAAACGTCGCTCGGGTACCGGTCGGATCTTGCTCAAGTCGCTTCTTCGTCTTCCTCGTCCGGCTCTTCCTCGTACTCGTCGTATTCGCCTTCGTCCTCCAGTTCCTCTCCCTCCTCCGGCTCCTCGCCCTCTTCCAGCTCTTCCTCAGGTTGGTCGTCCTCGAGCCCTTCCTCATGGCTCCGGACGACTTCCCCGTCGCGGATCTCGCCGCGCCAGCCTTCGACGTCCTCGTCGTCGGTGAGGGTGGCGTACCGCTGGAAGTGCTTGAGGTCCAGGCGAAGTCGGCGTCCCTGGGCACGCCAGATGTTGCCGGTCTTCTCGAAGAATCCGGCCGGCGTGTATTCCACGACAGCGACAATCCGGGTCAGGCTGGGGGCAAGCTCGTGGAAGGTAATGGCGCCGCGCGTCGACCCTTTGGCACCTTCGGATGTCCAGAGGATGCGGTCGTCGGGGACCTGCTCCTGCACTGTCGCCTTCCAACTGCGGTTGGAAAAGGCGACCTTGAGCTTCCAGTCGCTCTCGATCTCATCCGACTTGGACACACTGTTGACGCCCTTGGTAAAGGAGCTGAACTCCTCTATCTCGGTCCAGCGGTCGTAGACCTTACGCAGGGGTTTGCCCACGTCAATGACTTCCACAATGTTGATGACCTTGGTGCTGCCTGATGTGCCGCCCCCGCCGCCGAAGGCGCTCTTGACCGTGTCCACGGCCTTGTCCTTCATCGCACCGGCCTTCTCGCCCACGAATGCCTTCGCCGGACTCTCGCCGCCGAGCACCCGCTTCCCGATGCCCAGGAGACCCCCGCCGTCCCCGTCATCCGAGTCCCCAAGACCCTCCGCGAGATCCGAGAGCTTCCCGCCAGCGGAATCCAACATCCGCTGCCCCCGGGCACCGACGTAGGCGGACAGTTGCTCCTTGACCTGATCGAGACCGGACGCGCTCTTCTCGGTGGCGCCGCTCTTCTCCTTGCCCATGAGAGCTACCTCCTCCGCCCGTCACGGCGCGCCGGCTTCTTCGCAGCAGCCTTCTTCGGCGGCGGCTTTTGGGCTGCGGTCTTCTTGGCTGCGCTCTTCTTCGCGGGCGCCTTCTTGTCCGCAGTCTTCTTCGCAGGCGCCTTCTTAGCGGGTGTCTTCTTCGCAGGTGCCTTCTTCGCCCCCGGGCGTTTCGCCGGACGACGGCGAGGACGCTCCTCTTCCGCGGGCTCCTCCTCGTACTCCTCTTCTTCGGGCTCCTCCTCGTCCTCGGGCTCGTACTCCTCGTCCTCGTCCTCGGGCTCGTACTCCCCCTCGGGTTCCTCTTCCTCGTCCTCTTCGTCCGACCCTTCAAGCAGGGCCTCGGTCCGTCGCTGGAGGGCATCGGCGAAGGCTTCGAGGCGACGATTCGCCGTCGCCGAAAGCGCTGCGCGCCCTACCTCAAGTACTTCACCCCGCGCCTGCTTCACCAGAGGCGCTATCGCAGGGTTCTCCGCCAACTTGCGGGTGCCCAGCGCGAGGGCTGCCCGTGGGTTGAGAGGCAACTGCTGCCCCGCGACGAGTGAAGCGACCCCCAGGGCGAACTTGCC
This sequence comes from Streptomyces sp. NPDC051976, assembly GCF_040680795.1. Taxonomy (NCBI): domain Bacteria; kingdom Bacillati; phylum Actinomycetota; class Actinomycetes; order Kitasatosporales; family Streptomycetaceae; genus Streptomyces; species Streptomyces sp. NPDC051976. The sequence goes on along the minus strand of NZ_JBFAXL010000034.1, from coordinate 8,865 downwards.
CTTCTTGGTCCGGCCAAGGACATAGCCCACGGCCACGGCTGCGCCAAGTGCGACCTTCTTGCTGTTTTCCATGAGTGCCTCGAAGTGCTAGGAAAAAGGGGGCGTTCCCTTGGACGCGGCGAGAACGGTGCTACGAGACCTTCTCGCTCCGGTCACCGTCGGCCGCGTCGTCGCGTTCGTCATCCGAGCCGGGCAGGTAAACGTCGAGCAACTTGATGTTGATCTCTACGACCTCCAGACCGGTGATCGTCTCCACCGCGTCCGTCGCCCGCGAGTGAATCTCCTTCGCAGCGTCAGCGATGAGTTCGCCGTATTCCACGATCACGTCCAGATCGATCGCGGCCTGTTTTCTCGCCGACTACGACCTTGACTCCCCTGCTGAGATCCGACGACCTGGACATCCTGTCCCGTACCGATCCCAGCGCCCGCGAGGCGCTGCCGCCCAGCGCATAGATTCCCTCGGTCTCACGGGCCGCAATGCCTGCGATGGTGGCGACGACGTTGTCCGCGATGGTGGTCGTGCCGCGTTGTCCCCCGCCGTTGCCCGTGCCGAGAGCGGTACTGGCGCTGATGTCGGTGCTGGCCATCGAAGCTCCTCCAGCGAAGAGGGGGAAGTGTCCGCGAGCGGCAAGAGGCAGCTCAGCGAGCGCTGACAGGCATCGCGGCTTGCCTTCTCCTTCCAATGTCCTCCAGCCCGGAGCAAGCCGCCATTCGGGTGGTCGCCAACCGCAACCCGTTCGGTCCATCACCGCATGCGGTGCGCCTGCACCGTCAACAGACTGGCGACCATGGCAGAGCAGCGTGCCGGGCAAGCCCGGTCCTCCCGATCCACCCGTACCTCCGCGGGCAAGGAGCAGGTGAAGGGGGCGGAGGAGGCGGCCGAACGCGCGGCCCAGAGCCTGAGAAGGCTGATCAGGCACAGGACCGAAGGCGTCTCCGCTGTCTCGCGGACCGACGAAGGCTGGCACGTCGATGTGGATGTGCTCGAACTGCCGCGCATCCCCGACACCACCAGTCTGCTCGCCACATACGAAGTGGACATCGATGAGGACGGCTCGCTGCTGGAATACCGAAGAGTCCGTCGCTACCGCCGCGGTCAGGCGGACACATGACCTCCGGCACCGAAGCCAATCCCGAGAGACGGTCATCCCATGAGTACATACAGTGAGGAGGTTGTCCGCGTTCCGCGCGCCGGCAGCCTCTATGACGTCCTGGAACTCATTCTCGACCGCGGCATGGTCATCGACATCTTCGTGCGGGTGTCGCTGGTCGGCATCGAGATCCTGAAGATCGACGCACGGATCGTCGTCGCCAGTGTCGACACCTACCTGCGGTTCGCCGAAGCGTGCAATCGGCTGGACCTGGAGAACGATACGAGCAGCAGGACAGTGCCCGAACTGTTCGGCGGTGGCTCCCTGGCGAAGAGTGCCGGGAAGGCCGGGGCGAAGAAGGCCGCGCATTCCGTGGGCGACAAGATCAAGAAGGCTGTCGGCGCCGGCGGGGACGACGATGACGAGCAGGTGGAGGAAGAGGAGGAGCGCCCGCGCAGGTCAAGGGCCTCCCGCTCCGGGAGCTCCGAAAGCACACGAACCCGCCGCCGCAAGGAGGAGCGCTAGTCCATGTCTGCTGCAGGCATCTATGTGTATGGCATCGTGGGCGGCGCCCACCCGCTCCCTCCCGGTACCTGTGGTGTCGGCGACCCGCCGGCGCCGGCGCGGCTGCTGGCCGCTGAGGACCTCGCCGTCGTGGTCAGCACCGCGCATCCGGGACTCAGGGCCCGGCGACGCGACCTGATGGCACATCAGGGCCTGCTCCTGGCACTGGCCGAAGCCGGACCCGTGCTGCCGATGCGCTTCGGCATGGTGGCACCTGACGAGGCCACGGTGCTGGCGAGCGTCGCCCCGCGCCGAAGCGAGCACGTCGCGGTTCTGGAACGATTGGACTCCCGTATCGAGATGAATATCAAGATCACACCGGTGCAGGACAACCTGGCCGCACTGGTCCGTGAGGACCCGGTGGTCCGGGGGATTCGCGAGGAGACGCGCCGTCACCCCAGTTACGAAGCCAACGTCCGGCTCGGCGAGGCCGTGGCAGCAGGCCTGCGACGCAGAGCCGCGCAGGCAGCGGCCCTGCTGCCTGCCCAGCTCGCCGGGACCGCCGACGACATGTGTCCGGGGCCGGACGTGGAAGGCTGCGTCATGAACGCCTCCTTCCTCGTTCCGCGCCACAAGGAGCGACGTTTCCGCGACGTCGCCGAGCGGTTCGCCGCTGACCATGTGGACCGCCTCGACCTGCGGGTGACCGGACCGCTCCCCTGCTACAGCTTCGTGGCTCCGGAATCCGTCACGGTCAGGACCTGAGATGGGTCTGCTCTCCGGTGTGCTGCTCCTTCCCCTGGCACCGGTACGCGGCGTGGTCTGGATCTCCGATCGGCTCATCGACGCGGCCGAGGCGGAGCTCTACGATCCGGCGGTGATCCGCGAGCAGCTCGCCGAACTGAGCCGCGCCTTGGACGACGGTGAGATCGACCTCGCGCGGTTCGAGCGCGAGGAGGACAGGCTCCTCGACATTCTCGAGAGGAAGTCCCCGCTACCTGGAGTGATGCTGTGACGGATCTGGACAGCTGGAGTGCGGAGCCCCGGTCTCACGCGCCCGCCACGGCCAACCTGGCCGAGATCCTGGAACGGGTGCTGGACAAAGGCATCGTGATCGCCGGGGACATCAAGATCGACCTGCTGGACATCGAGTTGCTGACCATCCGCCTGCGGCTGTTCATCTCGTCGGTAGAGACCGCGAAGAAGGCCGGCATCGACTGGTGGGAGACCGATCCCGCACTCTCCTCGCGCGCCGCTCACGACGCATTGGCCGAGGAGAACCGCCGGCTGCACGAGCGGATCGAGGCGCTGGAAGGCGACGACTCCCAGGAGGCCCACAGCTCGCGCCAGCCCGGCGCCAGAGGGGAACTGCGCCGCCGATGACCTCGACCCCGCACCACTCGCACACAGCCGACGCCAACGGCTCCTTCGTCACCTACGCCTTCGCCGTGTGCCGGTCGGATCACCCAGGCAACCTCACCTCCGTCCACGGGCACGCCGAAGGTGGTCCGCTACGCCTGCTGGCGATCGGCCCACTGTGCGCCGTGGTTCAGGACGTCCCGGCGGCGCGGTTCTCCGAAGGAGCCCTGCGCGAGCGGCTCGGCGACGCGGCCGAACTCGAACGGTGCGCACGCACCCACCATGATGTCGTCACCGCCGCTGCCGCGAGCGGCCCCGCCGTGCCGATGCCGCTGGCCACCCTCTACTTCGGCGACGAACGGGCGCGCGCCGCCATCGGGGAGAGCCGGGAACGCTTCAGCACTGCGCTGGAACACATCACGGATCGGACCGAATGGGCCGTCAAGGTCCACCTGACACAGGGCTTCACGACGGTCCCGGAGTCGGCCGCACCGGGGCCGGGGCCTCGGCAGACCTCAGGCCGTGCCTACCTGGACCGCCTGCGCAACCGCCACCGCCTACGCGAGCAGCACCGGCAGAACGCCCTGGCCGCGGCCGAGCAAGTGGACATCGCGGTGCGGGAACTCGCAGTCGGTACGGTACGTCGCCGACCGCACGGCTCCGAGGTCACCGGCAAGGACCGCACCCAGATCATGAACGCCGCCTACCTGATCGACAAGGACAGGACCCAGGAACTGGCGGCCACAATCGAGCGGCTGCGTGCGTCCGCAGAATTCCATGGCATCGAGATCTGTGTCTCCGGCCCCTGGGCCCCCTACTCGTTCACGGACGGAGGAGACCTTGCCAGCCACCCGTGACCCCGTTCCCTGGCAGGACCCGGAAGCGGTGGCCCCCATCGGCGTTCCCCTGGTCGACCTGCTCGACAGGGTGCTCGGTACGGGTGTCGTCATCAGCGGAGATCTCGTGATCGCCATCGCGGATGTGCCTCTGATCCGCCTCTCCCTGCACGCCCTGTTGGCATCCGTCAGCGAGCGCGTCCCTGCCCCGTGGGCCGACAGCGGGCCCCTGTGAACGACACACGGCTGGACATCGACCCACACAGCGCGAGCCGGGATCTGGCCTCGCTGGTGCTGACCGTTGTGGAACTGCTCAGGCAACTGATGGAACGCCAAGCGATCCGGCGCTTCGACAGCGGCGAGCTGACGGAGGAACAGGAAGAGCGCGTGGGGACCACCCTGATGCTTCTCGACCAACGGATGACGGAACTCTGTGAGCTGCACGGTCTGCGCCGCGAGGACCTCAACCTGGACCTCGGCCCCCTCGGGACCCTGCTGTCGCACGAAAGGCGGTGACTGGCGAGTGCCCCCATCAGTCCGCCTGGCCGTCGCCGCTGTGGCTGCGGACGAACTCCTTCATCTTGGCGACGGCGAAGCCCCAGCCTTGTTCGACGGTGGGCTTGGCGGGAACGGCCACTTCGTCGGGGTTGGTGAGCACGTCGAGGAGGACGGGACCCGGGGTGGCGAAGGCGGTTCTTACGGCGTCCTCCACCTTTGCCGGGTCGGTGACTCGGATGCCGGTGATGCCCATGGCGGTGGCGACCGCGGCGAAGTCGGGGTTGTCCAGGACGGTGCCGAACTCGGGAAGACCGGCCTGCTCCTGTTCGAGCTTGACCATGCCCAGGCGCCGGTTGTCGAAGACCACGAGCTTGACGGGCAGAGAGTGCGTCTTGAGCGTCAGCAGGTCGCCGAGCAGCATGCTCAGGCCGCCGTCGCCGCAGAACGCCACGACCTGCCGGTCCAGGTCGAGACACTGGGCGCCCAGGGCGTGGGGCATGGCATTGGCCATCGAGCCGAGGTTGAACGAGCCCAGCAGCCGACGCGAGCCACGCATCTCGACGAACCGTGACAGCCACACGGTGGCCATCCCGGTGTCGGAGGTGAAGATCGCGTCCTCGGCGGCGGCCCGGTCCACCGCAGCGGCCAGCGCCTCGGGCCGGATGCCGTGTTCGCGGTTGTCCAGTGCCGAACGCAGCCGTCCGGTCAGCCCCTTGTCGTGCCCCGGAGAGGCGAGCCGGGCCTGTCCCTCGCGCCAGGAATCGAAGCGGGCGCGAGCCTGCTCCAGGTGGGCGCGGTCGCGGGCGCCGTCCGACCCGGGTTCCCTGGCGGTCAGTTGGGTGAGCAGTTCACCCACGGTGGCGCCCACGTCGCCGACCAGCCCGATCTCCACCGGGACGCGGCGTCCGATGTGCGTGGCTTCGGTGTCCACCTGAATGACGGTGCGGCCTTTCGGATACCAGTCCCGGTACGGGAAGTCGGTGCCCAGCAGGAGGAGAACGTCGGCGTCCTCCAGGGCCGAAGCCGCCGCGGGGTTGCCGATCAGGCCGGTCTGGCCGACCTGGAAGGGGTTGTCACCTTCCAGGCCCTCCTTGGCCTTCAACGTGAGCACCATGGGTGCCGCGAGACGGTCGGCCAGCGCCAGGACGTCCTCGCGCGCCGCGCGGGAACCCTTACCGACCAGCAGGGTGACGCGGTCGGCCCGGTCCAGCAGCGCGGCGGCTCTGCGGACGGCGCCCACCTCGGGCCGGGTGGTCGGGGAGGTGAGGGAGAACCGGGCCGGGCGGTCGTCTGCCAGTTCGCGGTCGCCGATGTCGCCGGGAACGGTGAGGACCGCGACACCCTTGCGTCCCAGGGCGTTGCGTACCGCGGTCTCCAGCAGGAGAGGGAGCTGGTCCGGTGAGGTGAGGGTCGCGCGGAAGACCGCGACGTCGCTGAAGAGCGCGTCGTTGTCGACCTCCTGGAAGGTGTCGCTGCCCAGGTCGGTCAGCGGCACCTGGCCGGCGATGGCGAGGACCGGCGTACGGCTCTTCGCCGCGTCGTACAGCCCGTTGAGCAGGTGGATGGAACCGGGGCCGACGGTGCCCATGCACACCCCGAGACGCCCGGTCAGCTGGGACTGGGCACTGGCGGCGAAAGCCGCGGCCTCCTCGTGCCGGCAGCCCACCCACTGCACGTCGTCGGTGGTGCGGATGGCGTCGGTCAGCGGGTTGAGGGCGTCTCCGACGACACCGAACACCTGGCTGACGCCGAGTTCGCTCAGTGCGTCCACGATGACGCGGGCTACGGTTCGGGCCACGAGGTCCTCCGGCTCAGATGGTGAAACGGTCGGGGTCGGCGGCTGCCCAGTCGGCGGCCCATGACGCGGGCGGCTCGGCCAGCAGCTCGCCGGGAGACAGCCAGTCGTACAGCTCGTCGTAGGCGCGCACGGTCTGCGGGTCGGTGCGTCGCCGAAGCATGTGCGGGCTCAACTCGGCGGGATCGGTGACCCCCATCGCCGCCATGATCTGCAGGGCGCTGGCGACGGTCGACTCCTGGAGGCGCCGGACCCGCTCCGTCTTGTCCGGCACGTCCAGGGCCCGCGCACGGCGCGGATCCTGCGTCGTGACGCCGACGGGACAGGTGTTGGTGTGGCAGCGCTGGGCCTGAATGCAGCCGACGGCGAACATCATGGCCCGGGCGGCGTTGCCGTAGTCGGCACCCTGCAGCAGCCGCTTGACCAGGTCACTGCCGGTGGCGATCTTGCCGCTGGCGCCGATCTTGATGCGATCACGCAGCCCGGCGCCCACCAGAGCGTTGTGCACGGTGATGAGGCCCTCTGTGAGCGGTGTTCCCACGTTGTCGGCGAATTCGAGTGGTGCCGCGCCGGTTCCGCCCTCCGCGCCGTCCACGATGATGAAGTCGGGCGCGGTGCCCTCTTCGATCATCGCCTTGCACACCGACAGGAACTGGCCCCGCGAGCCCAGACAGAGCTTGAAACCGGTCGGCTTCCCGCCCGACAGCTCCCGCATCCGGGCGATGAACCGTACGAGTTCGCGGGGTGTGGAGAACACCCGGTGGTAGGGCGGTGAGACGACGGTCTGCCCCTGGGGGACGTCCCGTACCCGGGCGATCTCCGCGTTGACCTTGGCACCGGGCAGCACTCCGCCGATACCCGGCTTGGCGCCCTGCGAGAGCTTGAGCGACACGCACTTGACGTTCGCGTGGGCCGCCTTCTCCGCGAACTCCCCGGCATCGAAATCCCCGTCGCGGGTGCGGCAGCCGAAGTATCCCGTACCGACCTCCCAGACCAGGTCGCCGCCCGGTCGCAGGTGGTACTCGGAGATACCGCCCTCGCCCGTGTCGTGCGCGAACCCGCCGGCCGCGGCTCCACCGTTGAGAGCGAGGATCGCGTTCGAGGACAGCGAACCGAAACTCATCGCTGAAACGTTCAGCAGCGCCATGTCGTAGGGCTGCGTGCAGTCGGGACCGCCGATCCGCACCCGCGGCGGCTGCTCCGGCACCGGCCGCGGCGCCATCGACGGCACCAGGAACTCGTGGCCGGGCACATACACGTCGACCTCGGTGCCGTAGGGCTCCTCCGCGGCCGTGCCCTTCGCCCGCTCGTACACGATGCTGCGCACGTCACGATCGAAGGGCCGCCCGTCGAAGTTCCGCTCGATGAAGTACTGCTGCAGTTCCGGCCGGATCCTCTCCAGCAGGAAACGGGCATGCCCGATGACCGGGTAGTTGCGCAGCACCGAGTGGCGCCGCTGTACGAGGTCCCATACCCCCAGCAGGGCCAGCGCCAGGAAGGGCACCGCCCCGACCCACCACCATGGCGAGACCGCCAGCGCGGCGCCCACCGCCCCCGCTGCCACCAGCACTCCCGCGGCGACCAATCCGGTTCTCATCACGCTCCGCGTCTAACCCAGGCAGGCGTTTCCATGCCCGATGGGCGGGCCACGGCCAGGCAACCCGCCTAGCGGTCGGTGAGCAGTCCTGTCCTGAGTTTGGCGAGCGCTGTGTTCAACAGACGTGAGACGTGCATCTGGGAGCAGCCGAGCCGGGCGCCGATCTCGCTCTGAGTCATGTCTTCGCCGAAGCGAAGCTGGAGGATGCGACGCTCACGGGTGTCGAGTTCTTTGAGCAGCGGAACGAGTGCCTGGATGTCCTCGACCAGTTCCATGCGGGGATCACAGGCGCCGAGAACATCGGCATAGGAGCGGCCTTCCCGCTCCTCGCTGTCGCCCGCGGTGGCGACGTCGAGGGAGCCGGCCATGTAGCCGTTGGCGGCGACCATGCACTCGATGACGGCGTCCTGGCTGATCTCCAGATAAGCCGCGTACTCCGCGATGGTGGGCGTGGTATCGGAGGCGGTGGTGAGGTGGTCGCGGGCCTTGGCCAACTCCAGCCTCAGCTCCTGCAGACGCCGGGGTACGTGAACGGCCCAGGTGGTGTCGCGGAAGTGACGCTTCATCTCGCCGAGGATGTACGGAATGGCGAAGGTGGTGAACTCGGGCCCGCGGCCTACGTCGAATCGGTCGATGGCTTTGATCAGTCCGACCATACCGACCTGGACGACGTCCTCCATCTCCTGCTGGCCGCGACTGCGGAAGCGCCGGGCGCTGAACCGCACCAGGGACATGTTCATCTCGACCAGCGTTCCGCGCGCGTAGCTGTACTCCGCGGTGCCCTCTTCGAGACTCCGCAACCGTTCGAAGAACAGCTTCGACAACTGGCGTGCGTCCTTCGGAGTAACCCTTGCCGCGCTTTCGATCAGGGGCAGATCGCCGTTTGCGTGGTGGGCCTGAGCGGAGGGTGCGGCGACCATTGACAACATGGACACGTCAGGTGCCTGCTTCGATTCGATCTGATCAGGAGGTTCGTGTGACAAGGCCTTCACCCGCTCAAGCCGTACGGTCAGTGACCGCCGGGGGCAGGGGCGTCTCCACAAGCGTAGACCTCCCCTCTACCTGATAGCTAGGCCCGGCAAGGGGCACGGGGCGTCGGAGACGTGACGTCCCCTGCGGGCGGAGCGGCGAGGCGAAACTCATCGGGCGTCCCGCCGGGGGTGGAGCCGGCGGGGCGCCCGGGGT
>NZ_JBFAXL010000033.1:0-104636 GCF_040680795.1 Streptomyces sp. NPDC051976 | reverse complement strand
CCGGCCGGTGGTCCGAAGACAACGCGTCTGCCCCATTGGGGCCGGTGGTGACCTGCAGCCCGTCGCGGGCTGGTCGCGCAGTTCCCCGCGCCCCTTCGGGGCACGACCTCTTCCGCAAGCGCAGCGCGCTTCCCCGCGCCCCTAACGGGGCTCGGCCGCGTCGCGGATGGCGGCGGCCAGGAGGGCGGGGGCGGTGAGGTGGGCGGTGTGGCCCTGGCTGGGGAGGGTGACGACGTCCGCGTTGGGGAGGGTGTCGGCGAGGTCGGCCAGGCGCAGCCGGAGGTGGTCGGGGCTGGAGTCACCCTGGACGAGCGTGGCCGGGGCGTCGAGGACGGCATAGCGCTCGATGCCGACACCGAGCGCGTCGATGGCCTCGTTGTCAGCGATCTGCCCCGCCGCGTGGAGCGCGAACAGCGCCCGCACACCCTCGTGGGCGAACATCGCCTCGACCGCGTCGCTAGGCATCCGCACGATGTCCCGCATATGGATCCGCATCGCCTCGACCGGATCACCCGCGTCGAGCGCGGCACGGGCCCGCACTCCCGCCTCCCCGGAGATCAACTCCCGCGTCGACAAGGGGGGTTCGTAGAGGAACAGCCCGGCGAAGGCGGACGGCGCCCGCAGCGCCGCCTCCAGTGCGGCCACGGCGCCGGAGGAGTGCCCCACGAGCAGAATGGGGGACTCCAGGAGCGCCGCGACGGCGAGCACGTCGGCGGCCTCGGTGGCCATCGAGTGCGGGAGCGCGATCTCCGCCCCGGGAACGTAGATCCGCCGGTTGACCCTGACCACGCGGTAGTCCGCGGCCAGCAGAGCGGTGACGGCGTCCCAGGGCGTCGAGTCCCCGCCGCCCGGCGGAACCACCAGCAGGGTCGGCCCGGAACCGTCATCGAGAGCGGTGACGGGCCGACCGTCCTCGGATACGGCGTGAAGTTCAGTCATGCCCGCAAGCATGTCGCCGCCCGCCGACACCGCACCTACACCCCGCCGACGTCCGGCCTGTCGGCCGGACCGGCCCCGGGCCGTCGCGATGGCTGATCCCCAGCCGCAGCCGCCCGGCCATCGTCGCCCCGGCGAGATACGTCTCCACGTCAGCCCGCCCGGCCCGCCGCGCCAGCGGTGTGAGGCCGACGAGTACGGCGACGGGCCCGCCCGCCCGGACGAAGTCGGCCCACCGGTCCCCGACGGGGAGCTGCATCAGATGCTCGGCGCCGTCGAGCCGTACGGTCGCCCGCGCGATGCCCGCGACCGACACGCGGTCGCCGATGTCCGGCAGCCGGCGGGCAGGACCCGACAGCCGCATCGCCCGCGCCAGCGCCTCCCCGGCGGCGGGCTCCGGGTGCACGAGGAGCAGGAACGCCACCGGCCCGAACCCGGTGTCGTCCAGCCACGACCACGACGCGATGCCGTTGATCAGGCCGGGCGTGAGCGGCGGCAGCGACGCCGTCACCGCCACTCCACCCAGACCTGCTTGCCCTCCGGCGTGAGCGTCGCGCCCCAGCGGTACGCCGCCGCCGCGATCAGATGCAGCCCGCGCCCCCGCTCGGCCGTCCAGTCCGGTAACGGCCCCAGCACCGGCAACGCCCGCGACCCGTCACTGACCGCCGCCCGCACCCCCTCCCCCGGCAGCCGCGACAACGTCAACTCGCAGTCGGGCGAGCCCGTATGGCGATGGACGTTGGCCAGTATCTCCGTCACACACAGTGCCGCCGCCTCGGCGAGGTCCCCGCGCCCCCACGCGCGCAACTGATCACATACAGCCTCGCGCACAGCGCCGAGGCGGGCGGGTTCGGCACTGAGCCGCATCGCCGTTCCGGGTGGAGATTCCAACGTCATGGCCCCAACGGTGACGTGGTGTGGTTAGCCTGACCAGGGACGACCTGATCCCGTGTCAGGTGGGCGCAGCGGACCAGACCTTGTGTAAGACGTGTGCATTCTGGAGGTGGTGCCGTGTCCACGAAGAGTGAGGGCTCGGCGAGCATGCGGATGTTCGGCTCCGTCGTACGGTCCTTGCGCGAAGCGCGCGACATCTCGACGGACGAACTCGCCGCCCATGTCGGCTACTCCAAGTCGCTGATCATCAAGATCGAACGGGGCGACCGGATGCCGCCGCCGATGTTCGTGGAGAAGGCAACTGCGTTGCTGGACGCGGGGGACGTGATCAGCCGGGCGGCTGAGCATCTGGAACGCGGCGACTTCCCCTCGTGGTTCGAGGGGTACGCCGACCTGGAGCGGATGGCGATCAGCCTCTACACGTACGACACCGTGGCGATCAACGGTCTGCTCCAGAGCGAGGAGTACGCCCGCGCCCTGCTCAACACACGCTGCCCTGCGCTCGACACGGATGAGATCGAACGGAGGGTTCTCGCCCGAATCGCGCGCCAGACGCTGCTGACTCGCACTCCGCTCGCGCAACTCTCGTTCCTCATGGATGAGTCAGTGCTCAGGCGCCCCGTCGGCGGTGAGGGCGTGCAAAAGGCTCAGCTGACTCAGCTGCTGGAGGCCGACGCACTGCGCAACGTGACGATTCAGGTCCTGCCCTTGGACTACGGCGCACATGCGGGATACGACGGTCCGATGACGTTGCTGGAGACCCCTGAACGGCAGCTTCTCGCTTACCTAGAAGTCCAGGCCCGCAGCATCCTCGTGGATGACCGCGACGAGGTCAGCACGCTCAACCAGCGCTATGCAATGATCCGATCGCAGGCCCTCAGCGTGAGGGAGTCCGCGAAGTTGATCGAGACGATTGCGGGAGAGCTATGACCGCCGAACTCACCTGGTTCAAGAGCAGCTACAGCGGCACCGAGGGCGGCGCCTGCGTCGAAGTCGCCCTGGACTGGCGGAAGTCCAGCTACAGCGGCAACGAAGGCGGCCAGTGCGTCGAGGTCGCGGCATGCCCCGAGGCCGTCCACGTACGGGACTCGAAGGACCCCGAAGGTCCCGCACTGACCTTCACCGGCGCCGCGTGGACCGCGTTCCTCGCGTACGCGGCGACGGCGACGTACGCGACCCTCTGAACGACGACCGGAGCGCGTCCTCCGCGACGCAGACGGGGACGCGCTCCGGAGCGCGGGCGAGGTGCGTGGGGGCTCAGCCGCCAGGCGTGTTCTCACCCTGGGTGCAGACGACGTAGAGCCGTAGGTCCGCCGGGGCGCCGTTCTCCAGGGACTTGTGCACGGCGATGGTCCAGCCGGTGGCGTCGGCGGTGGGGCGGGTCTCCAGGAGGTCCGCGGGGGTGGTGCCGAGGGTGTGGCCCGCCGGGGCCGAGAGGACGTAGCCGCCGCTCAGGACGTTCTCCTCGGGGGGACACATGAGCGTCCTCGGGGTGCCGTCGGCGCCCCCCTTGATCACGCTGCCGGGCACCGCCTGCGGTTGGACCGTGCCCGCCATGGCCGTCCCGGTGCCGCCCGCCAGGGCGACGAGCACGCCCACGCCCACGGCCGCGGCGGCTCGCTTGAGGGTCCTGCTGCTCACTGCATGCACTCCTTTCAGCTTCTTTCGACGGATTTCGGTCATTGCAGCACGCCCCCGGGCGGATAGGCCGTCGACACTCAGAGTGACCACTATCGAGTGACAGTGCGAGATTCGCTGATGCGTCCGCACACACTCCGTGCACATTCCGTGTATTTGGTAGCTGTCCGTAATCGTAGGTCAGGGAAGTCTCCCCGGCCGCCGACGTACCCGTACGCCAGATGCCCGGACCGCCCGCGCGGCCGGTTGTGAGGAGTTCGATGTCACGCAAGAGGTCACTCAACCGCCGAACCGGGGCGCTGGCGGCTCTGACCGCCGGGCTCGCCCTGGCCACGACGACCGCCCTGACCGCACCGCTGTCCTCCGCCTCGGCCGCGTCCGACCCCTTCTCCGGAGGGCACGGGCTGCGGATCACGGACGCGCAGGTGCGGGCCCAGGTGCGCCCCGACGAGGTGAAGACGTTCGGCCAGGCGGCCGCCGAGGACATGGCCAGGGACCGTATCGGGCTGGCCGCCGTCGACAGCGACTACCCGCAGACCACGCGGACGCTGCGGCTGAAGATGCTCACCGAGACGCAGGCCGCGGACAACGCGAAGTTCGACCCGGCGACGTTCGGGAAGTTCACCGACTACTTCTCCAGCCCGGACTACGGCGACCACATCGCGCTGCTGCCGACGGGCAAGGTGCTGCTGTTCTCGTTCGAGCGGGTGCAGGACAACCCGCAGAAGGAGCCCGCGCCGACCGACATCATCGGCAGCAGGAACGCGGGCCGGGCGTATGTGTGGGACCCGGCCCGGGGCGAGGGGCCCGACGCGTTCAAGGCCGTGCCGCCGCCGGTCGTCGACATGCCGGACGGCACGCACCAGCCGCGGCCCGCGCCCTTCTTCTGCGCCGGGCACTCGTACCTGCCCAACGGCATGGTGGGCGTCTTCGGCGGCAACCTCGGCGGCAACGGCGGCACGGGCGCCAAGCTCGCGCTGGTCTTCGACCCGTGGACCGAGACGTGGCACCAGCAGCAGGACATGTCGGTGGGCCGCTGGTACCCGACCGTGGTGACCGGCGCCGACGGCCGCCAGGTCATCATGTCCGGCCAGTCCGAGCTGGGTTGGGGCACGCCGACGCCGGTCATCGAGCAGTTCCCGGCGACGAACACCCCGGTCTCGTACAACCCGCGGCGGGCGCCCGACAACGTCGCCGTCGACCGGTGGAAGACGGACGCGCCCTTCCGGATGGACTACCCGCAGCTCTTCTCGCTCAACGACGGGAAGATCTACGGCTTCGGGCGTGACGCGGACCAGCAGTGGCTCTTCGACCCGGCCGACCAGTCCCGTACGTCGCTGCCCAACCGCCCCGACGGCGGCCTGCGCAACTACGGTTCGGCCGTCGCGCTGCCGAACGGCACCGCGGGCCCCGACTCCGTGCTGATCCTCGGCGGCAACCGCAACGACCCCAACACGTACCGCTTCTCGGGCGGCAAGTGGACGCTGGACACCCCGCGGGCCTTCGGCCGCACCCAGGACGACACGCTGATCCTGCCCGACGGCAAGCTCTTCACCGTCAACGGTTCCTACGACATCCGCGACTACGGCAACGGCGCCTACAACCCCAACGCCGACCTCAAGTACCGCCAGACCGAACTGCGTGACGCGGCGGGCAAGTGGACGCTCGGCCCCGAGCAGCGACTGCCGCGCGGGTACCACTCCAACGCGGTGATCCTCCCGGACGGGCGGATCATGGTCACCGGCGACGAGTTGCAGCAGATCGCCAACAACCCCGACATCACGTCGGACATGAACGGCACCATCGAGATCTACGAGCCCGCCTATCTGCACCAGGGGCCGCGGCCCGTCCTCAGCCGCGTGCCGCGCGGGCCGGTCTCCTACGGCGCCGACCTCCCCGTCACCACGACCACTCCGGGCCAGGTCAGCCGCGCCGTCCTGGTGGCCCCCATCACCTCCACCCACGCGGTCGACACCAGCCAGCGCCAACTCGACCTCACGATCAGCCGCCGCGCGGGCAACACCCTCACCCTCACCGCCCCGCCCTCGGCCAACGCCGCCCCGCCCGGCTACTACATGCTCTTCCTTCTCAACGCGAAGGGCGTCCCGAGCACGGCGAAGTGGGTCCAGCTGACCCCCAACTCCTGACCCCCGCCCCGCCTTTCGCCCCGGGCGGTGACCGACCTCGCGTCGGTCACCGCCCTTTCGGTGTGGCCGCAGCCTGGGTACTAGCCAGGCGTGTCGGCGGTCTCGGTCGCGCTGGTGGCCTGTTGCTGTGGAAGCGCACCCGCAGGCGGTGCCTGCCGCACGGCCCGGTTGGCCGTGGTGAGGAGGGCCAGGATGAGCAGCCATGCTCCGCAGAGCCAGACCAGCGGCTTGGCACCCAGCGTGGTGATCAGGGCGCCGCCTGCGAGCGTGCCGATCGACAGCGCTCCCGTGGTGAGCGTGGAGACCGCGCTCGTGGCCCGGCCCCGCAGCTCATCGGGGGTGATGGACAACTGGTGGGTAGTCATGGCCACCGCATAGATCGGAGCCACCAGCGACTCAGCGGCCGCGACCGCCGCCAGCACCAACGGGTTGGGGGCGAGCGCGTACAGCGGGAACATCAATGCCTCCAACCACAACATCACCACAGCGATCCGGCCCAGCGGAAAGCGGCGCGTCGCCCTGTCCGAGACAAGCGCTCCCGCCATGGCACCGACCGCCGCGCCGCTGAAGATGACACCGATCCACAGCGGCGAGGCACCCACCTGCCGGGCGAGGGTGATGATCAACAGATATCCGGCGCCGTAACGCACCTTGTCAGCGGCCGAGACCAGAGTGAGGAATCGGATGACGGGCCGGCGCCAGAGCCAGCCAAGCCCCTCCCGGATCTCGGTGGAGAGCCGGGACGTCGTCCGCACGTCCTGCCGGTCCGCTTGGAATCGAGCACGCATCAGACGCAGCGACGCCGCGGACACTGCGAAGGAAGCCGCGTTGACGGCGAAGGGCACGGTCCGGCCAACGGCGTAGAGCGCACCGGCGAGTGAGGCCCCGAAGATGCCCACCGCGCTGGCGGCGGACTGCGAGTAGCCGAGCGCGGCGGACAGCTGTCGCGGGCCAACCACATTGGGCAGCGCCGCTGTGTTCGCCACTTGGAACAGCGTGGTCAGGAGCCCGGCAAGCACCGCTGTCGCATACAGCTGGGGCATGGCGAGCCTGTCCAGCCACAACCCAGCGGCGACGCCGGCGGTGAGCACGGCCCGGCCGAGCTCACACCAGATCATGGTGGCCTTACGGTCCCACCGGTCGACGAGGGCGCCGGCAACCAGCCCGAACGCCAAGAAGGAAAGAGTGCCGAGGCCGAGCACGAACCCGGCTTGGGTGGCCGACCCGGTGAGAGCCAGCACGATCAGCGGCAGGGCCATGAAATGAGCCTGGTCACCGATAGCAGAGACCAACTGGCCGCTCAGCAGCAGCGAGAAGTCCCGGTTCCGGAACAGGCCGGGACCGCGAAGAGTATTCAATGGAGTTACGCTCCGTAACAGCTCAAGGACACAAGGGTGACGTCGAAGCTGGTGTCCGAGCTAAGAGACACGGGGCGTAATTGACATGCGCGGACCGTACCCAGGAGTTGAGACGGACCGCAATCGTTTTCCGAAGGCTATTGAGCTTGGCCATCGAGAGGTCGAAGCCGACCTGAAGTCCCTCGACCTCGCCGAGCCAGCCGTTGGCGCGGGCCTCACGACGGGGAACCTGTGAAGGCCCTGCGTTTTTTGGTGCCGCACCCTCGCGCTGTCACGGTGCGCACTGGGACACTCACTGTGTGCTCCCCGCTGACCACCGCACCACGCCGGGGGTGACCCCATGACGCCTCACGAGCAGGAATCGCCTCGTGGCAAACACCGTCGGCCCTGCTTCTTCTGCCGCGTGCACCCGGCCGACGTACGCGACCGCGACACCGGCCTCTCCTGGTGCCTTGGCTGCGCCGCCGACCTCATCCACACCGGGCAGGCGATTCTCGACTACGACGAGTTCGACGAAGGTGATCGCTACCGCGACCTCCTGGACCTCCACGGCCGCGGCCTCTACACGGCGTTCCCCCGCCACGGCCACCCCGGCGACGGGGAAGGCACGGAGCCAGGAGGGCCGGGCGCTCCCGGCCGCACCTGAACACCCCGTCCGGCGGCGTAGCGGGCTCCGTCAGGCGGGGCGCGGGGAGGGGCAGGTGGCGGCCCAGGCCGCCTCGATCATCGGGAAGATCTCGTCCAGCGCGGTGTCCGGGATGGGCGCCTCGCGGGCCAGCGAGTAGGCGTCGATCACGAACCTCGCGATGGTCCGGCTCACCGTCGCACTGCGGGCCAGTTCGGGATCGGCGGCGATCGCCGTCGCCAGGGACTCCGCGTGACGCAGCCTCATCGACTCCTCGTACTGCCGGAGGGCAGGAGTCTCGTCGATCAGGCGCCAGATCGGGGTGGCGCCGTCCGCGGCGCAGTGCCGGACCAGGGACTGGACCTCGCGGCGCAGCGCGGGGAGGAGCGGCTCGCCCGGTGCCCGGTCGGCGACCGCCCGCGTGAGGCGTTGCTCGAAGTCGTCGTCCAACTCGAACACCAGGGCCTCCTTCGAGGCGAAGTGGGAGAAGAGCGTGGTGACGGCCACGTCTGCCTCAGCGGCCACGTCACGGATCCCCACCGCCTCGTACCCGCGCTCCAAAAAGAGCCGCAGGGCCGTGTCGGCGATCTTCTGGCGGGTCGCGGCCTTCTTGCGCTCACGGCGTCCGGGTCCGGGCGGCACGGTCATGCGCTGACACTATCAAATACGAATCTGGATCCGTTTCAAAAAGCTAACCGTTAGTGCTACGGTCCCCCACATGAAGAAAGTGAGCTTCGCCGAGTTCGGCGGCCCGAGCGTGCTGCGCCTCGTGGACGCGCCGGAGCCCCACGCGGGCCCCGGCCAGATACGCGTCGCCGTGCGGGCGGCGGGCGTGAACCCCGTCGACTGGAGGATCCGTGAAGGCCAGAAGCTGGGGGCCCATCCGATCGAGTTGCCCTCCGGCGTCGGGCTCGACGCCGCGGGAGTGGTGGACGAGGTCGGCGAGGGCATCGACGATGTCGAGGTCGGCGACCACGTGTTCGGCGAAGGCTCCAGCACTTACGCCGAGTTCGCCGTGCTTTCCGCCTGGGCCCGCATGCCTGACCGCGTGACGTTCGAGGAGGCCGCCGGGTACCCGTCCGTGGTGGAAACCGCGCTGCGCATCATCGACGAGGTCGGTGTCAAGACTGGGCAGACGCTGCTGGTCAGCGGCGCGTCCGGAGGCGTCGGCTCCGCGGTCCTGCAGATCGCCCGCGACCGCGGCATCACCGTGATCGGCACGGCCGGGGCCGCGAACCAGGACTACCTGCGCGGCCTCGGCGCCCTCGCCACGACCTACGGCGAGGGCTGGGTCGAGCGGGTGCGGCGGCTCGGCCCTGTCGATGCCGCCCTCGACCTGGCCGGTTCCGGCGTGATCCGCGAACTCGTCGAGCTGACCGGGGACCCGGGCAGGGTCATCACCATCGCCGATCTCGGCGGGCCGGACCTCGGCGTCCGCTTCTCCGGCGTGGCCGGCAGTGTCCGGGCGGCGCTCGCCCTCGCCGCCGACCTCATCTCCCGTGGACGGCTCCACATCCCGGTCGACACCTCCTACCCCCTCGCCGCGGCCGCGGCAGCCCACACCGACAGCCAATCCGGCCACACCCGCGGCCGCCGCGTCCTCCTCCCCTGAGGCGCGCTGCGCTGCGCTTGCGGAGGACCTAGCCCCGCAGGGGCGCGGGGAAGCGCGCCGCGCTTGCGGTGGGCCAGGCACCGTAGTGCCCCGTCAGGGGCGCGGGGAACTGCGCGGCCCGCCCCCACCGGGCCGGTGGCCCGAAGACCACGCGTCTGCCCCATTGGGGCCGGTGGTGACCTGCAGCCACGCGACGGCTGGTCGCGCAGTTCCCCGCGCCCCTATCGGGGCACGACCTCCGCAAGCGCAGCGCGCTTCCCCGCGCCCCTGCGGGGCGAGGCCTTCCGCGAGGATTGACGTGGGCATGACGGGACTCTACATTCGGGGAGTGCTCTCAAGCGGTAGCGCGCCTGCGGGGTTTGGCAACGTTGTCAAGTCGTCAGGAGCCGTACGGCGCAAGGGCGTTCCCCTGCAGTACCCCCCACACGAGCAGGTGAAAACGTGAAGAGAATCCTCCACTGGGCGGCAGCCCTGACCGCGGCGGCGGGACTCGCCGTGGCGTCGCCCGCCGCGGCGCAGGCGTTAACGGCGGCGTCCACCGGCGGCACCGGCACCGGCACCGTGACCGCGGCGCACGCGTGCGCAAAGCCCGCGCACCCGGGGACGCCGGTCTGTTACGCCGAGGTGCGTACCGACGTGCACGCCGTGCGGGCGAACGCGATGGCGCCCAACGCCACGCCGTCGGGTTACGGCCCTTCGGACCTGCAGCGCGCGTACAACCTGGCCTCGGCCGCGGCGTCCAACGGCGGCGGGGCGACGGTGGCCGTCACCGAGCTCAACGACAACCCCAACCTGGAAGCGGACCTGGGCACGTACCGTTCGCAGTACGGGCTCCCCGCGTGCACGACGGCCAACGGCTGCTTCCGCAAGGTCAACCAGAGCGGCCAGCAGGGCAACTACCCGCCGGGTGACCCGGGTTGGGGCACCGAGGCGTCGCTGGACATCGACATGATCTCGGCGGTCTGCCCCAAGTGCCACATCCTGGTGGTCGAGGCGGGCGACCTGGCCGCCGCGCAGAACACCGCGGTCTCGCTCGGCGCCCACTTCATCTCCAACAGCTGGGGCACCGGCGACAGCTCCGGTGACGCGGGGATGGACGCCGACTTCAACCACGCGGGCGTGGTGGACGTCGCCAGCTCGGGCGACGGCGGCTACGGCGTGAGCTTCCCGGCCACCTCGCAGTACGTGGTGGCCGCCGGCGGCACCACGCTGCGGACCAACTCCGGCACCTCGCGCGGCTGGTCGGAGACGGTGTGGTCCGGCTCCGGCGCGGGCTGCTCGTCGTGGGAGGCCAAGCCGTCGTGGCAGAAGGACACGGGCTGCGGCAGCAGGCGTACGGTCGCGGACGTGGCGGCGGTCGCCGACCCCGGCACGGGTGTGGCCGTCTACGACACGTACGGGCAGGGCGGCTGGATGGTCGTCGGCGGCACCAGCGCCTCGTCGCCCATCATCGCCTCGGTCTACGCGCTGGCCGGAGCGCCCTCGGGCGCGGCCGCCGCGGTGCCGTACGCGCACGCCTCCTCGCTCTACGACGTGACCTCGGGTTCCGACGGCTCGTGCAGCCCGTCGTACCTGTGCAACGGCACGTCCGGCTATGACGGCCCCACCGGCCTCGGCACCCCGAACGGCCTCAGCGCCTTCAACGGCACCGGCGGCGGCACCACCCACACCGGCCCGGTCACCTCCGGCGTCTCCTCCTCCCTCTGCCTGGACGACCGCTCCTCCAGCACCGCCAACTTCAACCCCGTCCAGATCTGGGGCTGCAACGGCAGCGGCGCCCAGTCCTGGACCGTCTCCGGCAACACCCTCCAGGCGCTGGGCAAGTGCCTCGACGTGAACGCCGCCGGAACCGCCGACGGCACCCTCGTCCAGCTCTACGACTGCAACGGCACCGTCGCCCAGGTCTGGCAGCCCCAGTCCAACGGCGCCCTGCTCAACCCCAACTCGGGCAAGTGCCTGGACGACCCCAACAGCTCCACCACCGCGGGCACCCAGGTCCAGATCTGGGACTGCAACGGCACCAACGCCCAGCACTGGACGCTGCCCTAGCTTCCCCGTCCTCGCGTGCGGTCCGCCTCCCCCAGGGAGGCGGACCGTTGCCCTGTCATCCGTCAGGAGCGCCCCGGCCCCGCCCCCTCCTACGGTGCAACCAGGGACGGACACTCGGGCCGTCCGCACACGGAGGGACAGCATCATGCGCAGGATCGTCCGGGGCGCCGCCGCCCTCGCGCTCGCCACCGCAGCCGCCACCGCGATCGGCACCGGCTCGGCCCACGCCAGCGACCAGCCCCAGTACGGCTGCCCCAGCGGGGCGGTCTGCATCTACGGCCAGAACGCCGACTACCGCAACGGCCACCCGACGGACGTCTTCTACAGCTACGGCGCCCACAACCTCAGCGGCCAGTTCGGCGACCACTTCGTCCTCAACAACCAGACCGGCGGCGCCTCCGCCCACCTCTGCCTCGGCTACAACGGCGTCGACTGCCGCTACCCGCTCCCCCAGGACCAGCGCATCAACTACGACATGGACGAGATCAACTCCATCGTCCTCGACCGCCCCTGACGCCGCCCGCCCTTGGGCCCGGTCAGCCGCGGGCTGCCTCCAGCAGCTCGCGGCCCCTTTCTGGGGTGAGGAGTTCGGCGAGGGTGGGGTGGGCGAGGAGGGAGACGGGGGCTATGTGGTCCTCGGTGAGGGGGCGCCAGAGGGGGAGGGCGTCGCGGAGGGCCTGGTAGGCGGCGGCGTCGGTGGCGCCGCGGGCGAGTATCGCGTGGACCGCCGCGTCGAACTCTGGGTTCCCGAAGGTGGGGCGGAAGTCCGGGGCGGCGACGGCGGCTTCGTACGTCGCCACGACCGCTTGGACGTCCGGGGGCGCCACCTCCTTGAGGCGCTCCAGCGGGCGCAGGTCGTAGCGGGCGGCGAGCTGGTCCTGGCGGATGAGGAGCGGGAGCAGTTCGGCGGCGAAGAGCGGGCCGCGCAGGAGGTCGTCGTCCCCCGCGCGGTGCCAGACGAGGTTGGTGATCTCGTGCTGCCAGTCGCCGAGCATCGCCTTGAGCTGCATGGTCAGCACCTCGGCCCGCTCGCTGCCGAACTCACGGGCGCGGGCGAGGACTTCGAGCGGCGCGTCGACCTCGCCGCCCAGCGTGGCCTGCCGGGCCTGCTCCACCTGCTGGTCCCAGTGGTCGCGGGTGGCGCCCGGGGGCTTGCGCAGGCCGTGGAAGGAGACGTACTCCGCGTACATCAGGTCGTAGAAGGAGTCGTGGCGCTCCGGGCCCTCGCCCGACCAGGAGGCGAGGCGGTAGGCCGCCCACTCGCCGTCCTCGTCGACGTCGTCCGGGTCGAGGAGCAGGACACAGGCGTCGCCTTCGAGGGACAGCCGCAGCGTGCGCCGCAGCAGCAGCGCCTCCTGCACCTCGAAATCCTCCTCGTCCTCGTCCTCGTCTTCCTCCGGCTCGTCGTCGTCCTCTTCCGGGTCCTCGCCGTCCGTCAGCCCGGCCAGGTCGTCGTAGACCTCGATCCAGGTCTTGTCGTCGGTGTCCTTCAGCCACTGGAGGTCGGCGGTGCCCGCCAGCCGGTAGATGAAGCAGCCCGCGTCCCGCCAGCCGTCGGTGACCTGGAGGAACTCCCGTAGCGAGGGCGGCAGTCGGCGGCCGAGCCGCGCTTCCGCGGCCGCTATGTCCGCCTCGGCCGCGGGCGCGAACCCCAGCCAGCGGTCCTTCGCGACCTCCTCGGCGAGCGGCGCGTCCGACTGCGGGTCATGCCCGTCGACCCACTCGCCGCTCCACCGCTCAAGAAACGGCGCCCATTCCTCGCGTCCCCGTGTGTTGTCCATGTCCCCACCCCATCACAGGGGTACGACACCCGGGCGCGGCCCACCACTGGTCGGGCCGGTCGACGACCGGCGCTTGGGGGCCGGTGTCGAGGAAGCGGCCCAGCCGCAGCAGATAGGCGGCGATGCCCGCCGCGCCCTGCATCCACGGTGTGCCCGGGGGCAACAGCGGTGGGTCCACGCGGTGTTCGGTGAAGCGCCAGCGCGCGCCCGCGTCGTCCCTGACGGCGCGTTCGACCAGGGCGTCCCCCATCACGCGCGCCGCACGTACCAGCGTCTCCGCCCGCGCCGGGTCCGCGCTGTCCTGGGCCGCGTCGAGGAGGACGTCCCCCACGCCCGCGGTGCCGCAGCAGCGGCCGTCGTTGTCCCAGAAGCCGGGGCGCAGCCGCCGCGGGACGCCGGAGGTGAGGATCGAGGTCAGGCAGCGCTGCCGCAGCTCGCCCACGTCGTGGCCCGCGACCTCGGTCACTCCGGCGAGCGACAGCGCCGCGAACAGATGCGAGGTGCCCGCCGGGCCGTGGCACCAGGTGTACGTCACCGGCTCCACCTCCCGCGACGACTCGGGGATGGTGTGCGGCACGATGAAGCCGCCGTCCGCCAGCGAGCCGACCGACAGCACATGGCGGGCGCCCGCCACGGCCGCGTCCACGAAGTCCTGCCGGTCGAGGGCGGCGCCCGCCACGGCCAGGGCGGCGGCCACCCCGGCGGTGCCGTGGGAGTAGTTCGGCAGTCGCGAGGTGCTGCTCGGGGTCATCTCCCAGTCCAGGCCCGCGTCCGTGCGGTCGGCCGCCCGCAGCAGGGCCTCGCCGCCCGTCGTGGCGATCGCCCCGGCGTGCTCGCCGCCCGCCCAGACCGCGGTCATGACGATGCCCGCGGCGCCCACGATGATGTCGTTGAGCGGGGCGTCAGAGCCCGGCTCGAAGTCGGTGGTGGTCTTCCACCCGTCGGGGGTCGCCAGTTCGGCCAGCCGCCGCAGGGCGAGGGCTTCGCTGCCCGGGGCGAGCAGCCGCAGTGCCATGGCGTGGCCCGCCAGGCCGTCGTACAGCGAGGGTTCGGTGGTGCGCGCCGCCACGGCCGACAGCCGGGTCACGATCCCGGCCGCCAGCCTCTCCTCGCTCGCGCTCAGCTCGCGGTACTGCCGGATCTCGGCGAGCACCGGGGCGAGGCCCGCGATCCCCGAGTAGAGGGAATCGCGGGCCTCGGGGGCGGTCGCCGCGGGCTCCGAGTCCGGGCCCGGGTCCGGTACCGACTCCGGCAGCCATGGGCCGTCGTCCTCGCGTATCTGCCGCAGCACCCACGACCAGGCGGCCTCACCCAGCTCCCGGTAGGTGTCCGGTGTCGCGTCGGGTGTCGCCATCGCTCAGGCCGGGCCCTTGTCCAAGGCGTCGGCCAGGGCGGCGAGTACGGAGACGACGCCCCCGGGGCCGGGGGCCGTGAGGTCGGACTGGGACTGGAGCTGGGGCGGGGTCTCGGTAGCGGTGCTGCACAGCAGGACGCCGGGCAGGCCCTCCTCGCGCAGGGAGTGGACGGCGGCGAAGGCGGCCAGGTCGCCGAGGTCGTCGCCCGCGTAGAGGACGGAGGCCGCGTCGACCTCGTGCAGGTACGCGGCGAGCGCGACGCCCTTGTCCATGCCGGGCGGGCGCAGTTCGAGGACGAAGCGGCCCGGTTCGACCATCAGGCCGTGCCGCTCGGCCAGCTCGGCGAGGGGTGCGCGCAGCGCCTCGAACGCGGCGTCCGGGTCCTCGGTGCGGCGGGTGTGGACCGCTATGGCCCGCCCCTTGTCCTCGATCCAGGTGCCGCGCCAGGAGCCGATACCGTCGAGGAAGCCGGGGAGTTCGGCGCGCAGCGCGGTCACGCCCGGGTGGTCGCCCGGGGTGTGCACGGTGCCGGTGTGCGCGTCCCAGCGCTCGGCGCCGTAGTGGCCGAGCACCACCAGATTCTCCAGCCCGGGAACCCCGGCGAAGCCGCCGTACCGTACGGCGACGCCCGCCGGGCGGCCGGTGACCACCGCCACCGCCGCCAGGCGCGGGGCCAGCCGTACCAGCGCGGGCACGGCACCCGGATGGGCCCTGGCCTGCTCGGGATCGGGCACGATGTCGGCGAGGGTGCCGTCGAAGTCAAGAGCGACCACGGCGCGTTCCGGCCGCGCGAGCAGCGCCGCGAGACCTTCCTTCCCCTCGGGCGTACTGGGCGTCAGGATGTCGGCGGAAGCCATGCAGCCGACCCTACCCGCCCCACCCGGGCGCACGCCCGGCGTACGGTCGCATGGGGCCGGCTACCGCCGCTCCTTGCGTTCCGCCCGCGCCGCACGGAGGCGGTTGACGGTGATCGGGTCGTGGGCGGCGGCGCGGGGGTCGTCGAGGAGGGCGTTGAGGAGCTGGAAGTAGGCGGTGGGGGACATGCCGAGGCGTTCGCGTATGGCCCGCTCGCGCGGGCCGGGGCCCGTGAAGCTGCGGGCCGCGATCTCCAGGACGGCCTTGTCCCGGTCGGAGAGGGAGTCCTCCACCGCCGTCCACCTCCGTGTCGCCGCGCCGGCGGCTACTTGCCCTCGTTGGTCGTCATCGCGAAGCGCTGCAGATCCGACAGCACCTGCTTCGGGTCACCGTGCACCGCCTTGCCGATGCTCTTCTTCACCTGGTCGCTGACCGGGCCCCAGGAGATCTTGTTGACCGGGTAGAAGACCGCTTCGGGCATCGCGTTGAGGAAGGGCGCGAAGTCCTTCTCCTTCGGATCCTTCAGCATCGTCTGCAGGACGCTCGTCGTCACCGGCAGCAGACCGTACTCGTTGAGGAACTTCAGCGAGTTCTGGTCGCTGTAGACGAACTGCAGGAACTTGCCGTCCGCGTCCCGGTGGCCGTTCTGCTTGAACGCCATCACCCAGTCGGCGACGCCCAGCGTGTCCCGGCTCGGGCCGACCAGGCCGGGCAGCGGCGCCACGCCCACGTCGATCCCCTTGGCCTTGGCCTGGGTGAGCAGCGTCGGGTGGCCGTTGATCATTCCGGCCTTGCCGGCGAGGAACTGGTCGAAGACGTTCTGCCGGTTGGTCTTGGCGGGGTCGCCGGAGCCGATGAGGCCGGGGGCGACGAGATTGCTCTTCAGCCAGGTGAAGGCGCTGATGTTGGCGGCGGAGTCGAAGGTGTAGCTGCCGACGGTGTCGGTGTAGCCGCCGGACGCGCCGAGCATCCAGATCAGCGACTCCGCCTGCGCCTCCTCGGTGCCCAGCGGGAGCCCGTACGGCGTGCTCACGCCGTCGTTCTTCAGCTTGATCGCGTCGGCCTTGACCTCGGCCCAGGTCTGGGGCGCGTGCTTGATGCCCGCTTCCCTGAAGAGCTTCTTGTTGTAGAAGAACAGCCGCGAGCTGGAGACCCAAGGGATGCCGTACTGCACGCGGTTGACGGAACCCGCGCTGACCGCGGTCGACAGGAAGTTGGCCTGCATGCTGATCGGGAACAGCTCGTCGGCGCTGTACAGCTGGCCGGCGGCGGCGTAGTCGGAGTACGAGCCCGCCTGCGCGAGGTCGGGCGCCTTGCCCGCCTTGGCCAGGGCGGCGATCTTGTCGTCGACGTGCAGCCAGTCGACGACCTCGACGTCGACCTTGATCTTGGGGTTCTGCGCCTCGAACGCCTGGGATATCTGGTCCCAGTACGCCTTCGAGCTGGTGCCCGTCTTCGGGTCGCCGTAGTCGGCCGCGATCATGTGGATCGTGGTGTCACCGCTGAGCGGGGAACTGCCACCACACGCACTGAGGGTCGCCACCGAAAGAACGGTTGTGAGTCCGGCCGCCGTGAGGCTGAGAAGTCTTCGCCGCTGCACGGTTCTACCGCCTTTGTGAACAAACTTACGGAAGCGCCGAGTCTTCCCCACCCGGTCACCCAAGGTCTACACCATCGCCGATATCGCTTCAGCAACGGGTTCGGTTGGCGGCCTCCACCGGCCCTCGCCCGAAGCCCCCGCGGCTGCCTGCCCGTTTGGGCCCCCGGGACCCTCCGCGGGTGCGGCCGAGCGGGTGCCTTCAGGGGGGCGTGTGATCTTTCAGGGCAGAGTGGACTAGACCTTTATGGGGGTGAGCCGCGAGACTGTCCCCGTGAGACATGTCATCGCCCTCGATGTAGGCGGTACCGGGATGAAGGCCGCCCTGGTCGGGGCGGACGGCACGCTGCTGTACGAGGCGCGCCGTCCGACCGGCAGGGAACGCGGACCTGACGCGGTGGTCGCAGCGATCCTCGACTTCGCCGCGGACCTGCGCGACCACGGCGTGCGCGCGTACGGAGAGCACGCCGCGGCCGCGGGCGTCGCCGTGCCCGGAATCGTCGACGACGCCGGGGGGATCGCGGTCTACGCCGCCAACCTCGGGTGGAAGGACGTCCCGCTGCGGGCGCTGCTGTCGCAGCGGCTGGACGGCGTGCCGGTGGCGCTGGGCCACGACGTCCGCACCGGCGGCCTCGCCGAGGGCCGGATCGGCGCGGGCAAGGGCGCCGACCGCTTCCTCTTCCTCCCGCTGGGCACCGGCATCGCGGGCGCCATCGGCATCGACGGCCGGATCGAGGCCGGGGCGCACGGCTACGCGGGCGAGATCGGCCATATCGTCGTCCGCCCGGACGGCCCCGACTGCGGCTGCGGCCAGCGCGGTTGCCTGGAGACGCTGGCCTCGGCCGGGGCCGTCTCCCGGGCGTGGGCGGCGGCCAGCGGCGACCCGGACGCGGACGCCGCGGACTGCGCCCGGGCGGTGTCCGAGGGCGACCCGCGGGCACTGGCCGTGTGGGGCGACGCCATCGACGCGCTCGCCGCCGGACTCGTCACCGGCCTCACCCTGCTCGACCCCCGGGTGCTGATCATCGGCGGCGGTCTCGCCGAGGCCGGGGACCTCCTCTTCGGTCCGCTGCGGGCGGCCGTCGAGGCACGCATCACCTTCCAGAAGCTCCCCCTCATCGTCCCCGCCGCGCTGGGTGACACCGCAGGATGCCTGGGCGCGGGCCTGCTCGCCTGGGACCTACTCTCCGTGGAGGTATCCGCCTGATGGCCCCCGTACCCGTATCGACTACACAGCGCACGGTGCTGGCAGGTGCCCGTGTGGTCCTGCCGTCAGGTGTCGTGGACGGCGCCCGGCTCACGGTCGAGGGCACCCGGATCGCGGCGAGCGAGACGGCGGGGGCGGCGGAGGCCGCCACCGTCGACCTCGCCGGGTACACGGTCGTCCCCGGCTTCGTGGACATCCACAACCACGGCGGGGGCGGCGCGTCCTTCACCTCCGGCACGGTCGAGGACATCCTCACCGCCGTGCGCACCCACCGCGAACACGGCACGACCACAGTGGTGGCGTCCACCGTCACCAACCAGCTGGACATGCTGGCCAAGCAGGCCGGACTGCTGTCCGAACTGGTCGAGCAGGGCGACCTCGCCGGGATCCACTACGAGGGCCCGTTCATCTCGCCCTGCCGCAAGGGCGCCCACAACGAGGGCCTGCTGCGCCACCCCGACCCGGCCGATGTGCGCAGACTGGTCGAGGCGGGCCGCGGCGCGGTGAAGATGGTGACGCTGGCGGCCGAACTCGACGGCGGCATCGACTCGGTGCGGCTGCTCGCCGACCTCGGCGTGATCGCCGCGATCGGCCACACCGACGCGTCGTACGAGCAGACGCTGGAGGCCGTCGAGGCGGGCGCGACGGTCGCCACCCACCTGTTCAACGCGATGCCGCCGCTGCAGCACCGCGACCCGGGACCGA
The DNA here is from genome assembly GCF_040680795.1 of Streptomyces sp. NPDC051976. Taxonomy (NCBI): domain Bacteria; kingdom Bacillati; phylum Actinomycetota; class Actinomycetes; order Kitasatosporales; family Streptomycetaceae; genus Streptomyces; species Streptomyces sp. NPDC051976. The sequence goes on along the minus strand of NZ_JBFAXL010000033.1, from coordinate 85,877 downwards.
TCGCGGCGCTGCTGGAGGACGAGCGGGTCACCGTCGAACTGATCAACGACGGCACGCATCTGCACCCGGCCGTCCTCGAACTGGCCTTCCGCAGCGCGGGCGCCGAGCGGGTCGCCTTCATCACCGACGCGATGGACGCGGCCGGATTCGGCGACGGGCTCTACGAGTTGGGGCCGATGCAGGTCGAGGTGCGGGACGGGGTGGCCCGGCTGGTGGAGGGCGGCTCGATCGCCGGTTCCACGCTCACCCTGGACACCGCGTTCAAGCGGGCCGTGACACTCGACGGACTGTCACTCGCCGACACCGTACGGGCGATCTCCACCAACCCGGCGCGGCTGCTCGGCCTCGACGACCGGATCGGCACCCTGGAGCCCGGCAAGGACGCGGACCTCGTGGTCCTCGACAAGGCGTACGACCTGGTCGGTGTCATGCGGAAGGGCGAATGGGTGATTCGCCCGGAGTAAGGGCGTCTGCCCTCTCCTGGGCCCCTCTTCGGAGGGATGCGCGGGCGCGTCTCGCTAAAGGCTGCGTAACGGCGGTCGGTCCGCTCTGGGCCGACCGCCGGTCTTTTGCCATCATCATCGGGTGATCATCACCGTCACGCTGAACGCCGCGCTGGACGTGACCTACCGGGTCCCGTCGCTGCGCCCGCACACCACCCACCGGGTCACCCACACCGCGGAGCGGCCCGGGGGCAAGGGGCTGAACGTCGCACGCGTGCTGGCGGCGCTCGGCCACCGGAGCGTGGTCACCGGCTTCGTCGGCGGCCCGGTCGGCGAGGAGCTGCGCGCCGGGCTGGCCGCGCTCGACGAGCCGCGGCTGACCGACGCGCTGCTGCCGATCGAGGGCACCACCCGCCGCACGATCGGGGTGGTGGACGACAGGACCGGCGACACCACGATGTTCAACGAGCCGGGCCCCACGATCTCGCCCCGCGAGTGGGCGGCCTTCCTCGCCCACTACCGCGGCCTGCTCAAGGGGGCCGACGCGGCGGACTCCGCCGAGCGGCCCGCCGCCGTGGCGCTGTGCGGCAGTCTGCCGCCCGGGGTGCCGGTCGGGGCGTACGCGGAGCTGGTGCGCGAGGCGCGCGGCGCGGGGGTGTTCGTCCTGCTGGACACCAGCGGCGAACCGCTGCGCCGGGGGCTGGCCGCCCGGCCCGACCTGATCAAGCCCAACGCCGACGAGCTGACGGGGCTGACCGGTTTCTCCGAGCCCGCCCGCGCGGCCCGTGACGCCCGGCGCCGGGGGGCCCGCGCGGTGGCCGCGTCCCTGGGCGCCGACGGAATGCTCGCCGTCACCGACGAGGGGGCCTGGCAGGCCCTTCCCCCGGCCCGCCTGGCGGGCAACCCGACCGGCGCGGGCGACTCCGCGGTGGCGGCGCTGCTCTCCGGCCACGCCGAGTCGCTGCCCTGGCCGCAGCGGCTGACCCGGGCGATCGCCCTGTCCGCCGCGACGGTCGCCGCCCCGGCGGCCGGTGAGTACGACACCGGGGTCTACGCCGAACTGCTCACCCAGGTGCGAGTGGTGGCGGCCGACGGGCCGTGACCGCGGGGCGCGGACCCTAGTTCTTGACCTGGCCCTGCTTCAGCTCGAACTGGTCGAGATTGACGCCGCACTGGTTACCGTCGGCGCAGCTCAGCGACAGGGTGTTGGAACCCTTCTTGAGGTCGAGCCACGAGTAGGTGTGCTTGCCCCACGCCTTCGCCCAGTCGGTGGAGTTGCCGTAGTTCCTCAGGTTGACGGCGTCGGAGCGCGGCTTGCCGTTGATCGAGAGGGTCAGGGTGGCGTCGTCGCCGGCGTTCCCGTAGTAGGTGAAGAAGGTGTAGGTGCCGTCCTCGGGGACGTTGACGGTCCAGGTGACGCTGGCGCCGACCGCGGTCATGTGGTCGACGTAGGTGCCGCCGGAGGCGCTGGCGCCGGGCCACTGGGTGCTCTGCTGGGCGCCGCCGCCGAGGGTGAGCTTCGCGGCGTCGACCTTCGAGGAGTCGAAGGGGGTGGGCGCGGCCGAGGGGGTGGTGGTCCGGGTCGGCGCGGTGGAGGTGACGGGCGCGGTGGTCGGCTTGTCGTTGGCCGTGTTCTTGTCCGAGCCCGAGCCGTTCGTCATCGCGTAGGCGATGCCGACGGTCACGGCGACGACGATCGCGACGGCCAGGATCAGCAGGCCCTTGCGGCTCGGCGCTTCCTCGTCCTGGTAGCCGTCGTCCGCGCGGTGGCCGCCGCCGTACGGGGGCTGGGCCGGGGGCTGCTGCTGGTAGCGGTCCTGGCCGGCGCCGTACTGCTGCTGGCCCGGGCCCTGGCCGTACTGCTGCTGGCCGTACTGCTGGGGCATCGCCTGCGTCTGCGGGGTCTGCGGGTAGCCGTAGCCGGGCTGCTGTTGTTGCTGCTGCTGGGGGTAGCCGTAGCCCGGCTGCGGGCGGCGCTCACCGACCCGCTGGACCTGGTGGTACGACGTCCGCGGCATACCGGGCTGGGGCTGCCCCGCGGCGGGGTCCGGCTGCTGCTCGCCGCCCTCCGACCGGTAGAGATACGCGAACGGGTCGTCGTTCTCCGGGGTGCCGTCGTTTCCGGCAGTCATCCGCTGTCCACTCCCTCACTGCACTGCTCCGCGCACACGCTGCACGCCGTCGCGGCGCCTGTGGTATCCGGAAACAGTACCGGCCCCGAGTAACACACCGCTCTGACCTTCGACGCATCTCCTGGTCAGGAAGGTTCCCCTGTGACCAGACCCACGTTGACCAACACGTACCGTTAGCCCCGTGGACGATGAGTGGCTGCCCTGGGACGAGGCGATGGAGCGGGCGCTCTACGGTCCCGCCGGGTTCTTCGTGCGGGAGCGCCCCGCGGCGCATTTCCGCACGTCGGTGCATGCCTCGCCGCTCTTCGCCGGGGCCGTCGCCACGCTGCTGGTACGGGTCGACGCGGCGCTCGGCCACCCCGAGGAGCTGGCCTTCACCGACATGGGCGCGGGCGGCGGCGAGCTGTGCGCGGGCGTGCTGGCGGCCCTCCCGGCCGGGGTGGCGGACCGGGTGCGGGCCTTCGCCGTCGAGCGGTCGGCGCGACCGCCCGGCCTCGACCCGCGGGTGGCGTGGGGCGGTGCGCCTCCGGCGGGGGTACGGGGGCTGCTCTTCGCCAACGAGTGGCTGGACAATGTGCCGCTCGCGGTGGCGGAGACGGACGAGGCGGGGGTCGCCCGGTACGTCCTGGTCCGCCCGGCGGACGGCGCGGAACGGCTGGGCGCGCCGGTCGGCGGCGCCGACGCGCGGTGGCTGGCCCGCTGGTGGCCGCTGCCGGGCGAGGCGGGGGCGCGGGCCGAGATCGGGCGGCCCCGGGAGGCGGCGTGGGCGGCGGCCACCGGCTCGCTCTCCGCGGGCCTCGCGGTGGCCGTGGACTACGCCCACACCCGTGCCGCCCGCCCCTTCGCGGGCACCCTCACCGGCTACCGCGACGGCCAGCAGGTCCTTCCGGTCCCCGACGGCCGCTGCGACCTGACCGCCCATGTCGCCCTCGACGCCCTCCCCGGCACCACCCGCTCCCAGCGCACCGCCCTCACCACCCTCGGCCTCTCCGCCCCCCGCCCCCCGCTCACCCTCGCCACCACCGACCCCACCGCCTACCTCCGCGCCCTCTCCACCACCGGCGAAGCCGCCGAACTCACCGCCCCCTCGGGCCTGGGCGCCTTCACCTGGCTGACGACGCCGGTGGGCGGGGCGTGTGAAGGTCTGCTCGACGCGTAGTGGGGCGGCGGCGCGGGCCGCCGAGCCCGGCGTGGCACGCGGACTGCTGCCGCCCCGGCCGAGGCCGCCCGGGGCGGGGGCGCCGCAGGCGCGCCGCGCGCACGCGGCCGCCAGGCGCCGCAGGCCGCAGGTCGTCCGTCGGGCGCAAGCGCCGACGCTCGGGGCAGGCCGGAACCCGTCAACCGGCGGCCCCGGCCAGGAACTTCTCCTCCGTTTCGCGGTCGAGGCCGACCCTCGCGCGGTCGGGGCGTTGCGGGGGGTCGCCGGGGAGGGACTGGAGCCAGGTCCAGGTGTCGGTGACCGTGTCGAGGACGGGGCGGCAGTGGAGGCCGGAGGTGAGGGCCCGGGTGACGTCGGAGCGGTGCATCGTGTCGTGGAGCTCGCCCGGGGGGAGCCAGACCGGGAGCTGGGTCCAGGGCTCGATGCCCGCGGCCTCGATCGCGGCCGGGTCGGTCCAGCGCAGCTCCGCGGGGGCGGCGGCGGTCGGCGCGGTGACCTGGACGCAGGCGTCCAGGAACTCGCCCATCGTGGTGTGGGCGGGCGGGCTGACCAGGTTGTACGGGCCGCCGAGCCCCGCGGCGATCGCGTCCAGGGTCCAGACGGCCAGGTCCCGTACGTCGATGTACTGCAGCTCCAGGTCGCGGGGGCCGGGCGCCAGCACCGGGCCGCCGCGGGCCGTCCGGCGCAGCCACCACGGCAGCCGCCCGATGTTCTCGTACGGCCCGAGGATCAGCCCGGCCCGCACCAGCAGCGCCTCCGCGCCGAAGAACTCCTTCGCGGCCAGCTCACCGCCGGCCTTGGCCCGCGCGTAGTCGACCTCCGCGCCGTCCGTCGCGGCGGCCTCGACCACCGGCGCGTCCTCGTCCGCGCCCGCCCCGGCGGGGTAGGCGTACACCGAGCGGCTGGAGACGTACGCGTACGACCCCGCCCGCTCGGCCAGCAGCCGCGCCGAGGCCCGTACCACCGACGGCGCCGCCGACCACGTGTCGACGACCACGTCCCACTCCCCCGGCGCCGCGGCCAGCTCCGCGAGGTCGCCCTCCCGGTCGCCGATGAGATCGGTGACGCCCTCGGGTGCGGCATGCGCACCCCGGTGAAAGACGGTCACCTCCCACTCCCGCCGCAGCGCCTCCTCGACCACGGCCCGCCCGACGAACTCCGTCCCACCCAGCATCAGCAGCTTCATCCCCCCACTCTCCCCCGCCCCCGCGCCCCGCGGTACGCCCCGCACCCACGCTCTCAGCGGATCCGCCGACCGCGAAACCGCAGGCCGCGCCCGCCTCACGCCACAGTCGACGGCGGCTCGGGACGCTCCCACACCGGGTCGTGGGTGTCCGGCCGCCCATGGAGCCGACGGGGCACCGGCCCGGGCACATCGAGTCTGCGCCGCGCGATCTCAGCGAACCGCCGGCGCCGGTCCTCCACCTCGTCGCGCAGCGCGAACCACTGGTCCGGTGTGGTCATCCCTCGTGTCAGGGCCAGATGAGCACGCCAGATCCGCTCGTCGATGACGAAGGCTGCCTCGGCGACGTCGTGGTCCGCGACCAGACCCACCATGGCCAAGGCGTCGTTCCACAGGCGCCAGTCGACACCCGGGGCCGGATCCGGCGCACTCGCCGTCTGCCTCGCGACCCGCGCCAGGGAGACGAGGATCGCGGCGGACTCCCGCAGCACCTGCGCGCACGCGTCGGTCTGCCGGTCCCAGGACCGCTGGACCCGCTGGGTCCGGCCGCTCACGTACGAGCCGGCGAAGACGCCCAGCAACGTCGTCAGGACGGCGCTGCCGGTGGCGGCGAGAGCACTTAAGTCAGCGTTCACAGCAAACAGTCTCACCGGCGCCTTCCCCGCCAGGGAAGCACGCGGCCTCACCCGCCGGATGTGGGCCGAGGGTCCGACGCCCCCGCTCCGGCCGCCACCACCAGGTCGTACGCGTAGCTGTCCATCCCGGCGGACGGCCCCAGCGTCGACAGGACCTCGCCTCCGCGTCCCACGCAGGTGATCGGCGGCCGTGCGGCCGGGCCCACGACGGCTGACGGCAGGATCCATACCGCCACGAGCAGCCCGTCGGCGGGCACGTCGGCCCGGCGGTCGCCGATCAGCAGGTGGTCGACCTCGTCGGCGACCCGCAGCTCCGCGTAGCCGATCCAGGGCGGTGGACCGTCCTCCGGACGGAGACGGGCGGCGCATCCGCCGCCTCCGTGCGTCTCGACCATGCCGAACTGCCCGGGCTCGCCCGCCGGGAGCCGCCGCGCCGGAAGCCCCTCCGCCGACCCGCCCCCGCCGCCGAGCGCCACCCACTCGCCGCCGACGCGTTCGAAGAGCTCGACATGGGACTCACGGCGGGCCGCGGAGCCCGGCCGCCACATCATCCACACCGCGGCGGCACCCGCCGCGGTGTCGACGTCACCGGTGAGGACGGTCAGCAGCCGCCGCGGCAGCCAGGAGGGCTGCAGCCCGGCCCCCGGCCCCGCCGCGGCCCGCCCCGCGAGCAGCCGGCGCAGGGCGTGATCGGCGGCGAGCCGGGTCCAGCGGCCGGTCCGGCGTATGTGGCGTAAGTCCGCTCGGGAAAGTGCCATGGTCCGACGGTAGCCAGTACACCGCGGCAGGCGGCAGGAGCATTCCGGGCGCCTGAGAGGATGGGGGTATGACGGAGACCACGATCGGGGTCGGCGGGGCCGCCGACAGCACCGACATGGTGTTGAACATCGGGCCGCAGCATCCTTCGACGCACGGGGTGCTGAGGTTGCGGCTGGTGCTGGACGGGGAGCGGATCCGTAGTGCGGAGCCGATCGTCGGGTACATGCACCGCGGGGCGGAGAAGCTGTTCGAGGCGCGGGACTACCGGCAGATCGTGATGCTGGCGAACCGGCACGACTGGCTGTCGGCGTTCTCGAACGAGCTGGGTGTGGTGCTCGCGGTCGAGCGGATGCTCGGCATGGAGGTGCCGGAGCGCGCGGTGTGGACGCGGACGCTGCTGGCGGAGCTGAACCGGGTGCTGAACCACCTGATGTTCCTGGGGTCGTATCCGCTGGAGCTGGGCGGCATCACGCCGATCTTCTACGCGTTCACCGAGCGCGAGGAGCTGCAGCACGTGATGGAGGAGATCTCCGGCGGCCGGATGCACTACATGTTCAACCGGGTCGGCGGTCTCAAGGAGGACCTGCCCAACGGCTGGCTGGGGCGGGCCCGGCACGCGGTCGCCGAGGTGCGGTCGCGGATGGACCGCTTCGACGACCTGGTGCTCGGCAACGAGATCTTCCGCGGCAGGACCCGCGGCGTCGGCGTACTGGCCCGCTCCGACGTCCACGCCTACGGCGTCAGCGGGCCGATCGCCCGCGGCTCCGGCGTCGACTTCGACCTGCGCCGCGACGAGCCGTACCTGGCGTACGGCGAGCTGCAGGACACCCTGAAGGTCATCACCAGGACCGAGGGCGACTGCCTGGCCCGCTTCGAGGTGCTGCTCGCGCAGACCCACAACGCCCTGGACCTCGCCGACGCCTGCCTGGACCGGCTGGCCGAGCTGCCGCAGGGGCCGATCAACCAGCGGCTGCCGAAGGTCCTCAAGGCCCCGGAGGGCCACACCTACGCGTGGACCGAGAACCCGCTGGGCCTCAACGGCTACTACCTGGTGTCGAAGGGCGAGAAGACGCCCTACCGGCTCAAGCTGCGCTCGGCGTCGTACAACAACATCCAGGCCCTGACGGTGCTGCTGCCGGGCACGCTCGTCTCGGACATGGTGGCCATCCTCGGGTCGATGTTCTTCGTCGTGGGCGACGTCGACAAGTAGGGCCTCGCAGGGCGTCGTCACAAAGGCGGCGTCCGGTTCGTCAGTGCGTTGACGGAACGCGACGGAGGAATGTGGCTGATGGACGAGACGGAACTGCTGGCACGCCGCTTCGAGCAGGACCGCCCGCATCTGCGGGCGGTGGCCTACCGGATGCTCGGGTCGCAGAGCGAGGCGGAGGACGCGGTCCAGGAGTCGTGGCTGCGGCTCAGCCGCTCCGACACCAGTGACGTACGCAACCTCAGCGGCTGGCTGACCACGGTCGTCGGGCGGGTGTGCCTGGACATGCTGCGGTCGCGCCGGTCGCGGGGCGAGGAGTCCTTCGAGCTGTACGCGCCGGAGCCGGCCGCGGGCGGCGGGGCGGCGACCGCGGGGCTCGGCGCGGCCGGGCCGCCGCACGAGGCGACCGACCCGGAGCAGCAGGCGCTGCTGGCCGACTCCGTGGGGCTGGCGCTGCTGGTGGTGCTGGAGACGCTGGATCCGGCCGAGCGGCTGGCGTTCGTACTGCACGACATGTTCGCGGTGCCGTTCGACGACATCGCGGTCATCGTCGACCGCACCCCGGCGGCGGCCCGGCAGCTCGCCAGCCGCGCCCGGCGCCGGGTGCAGGGCGGCGCGCCGACGTCGGAGCCGGACATGACGCTGCAGCGCACGGCCGTCGAGGCGTTCCTGGCGGCGGCGCGGGACGGCGACTTCGACGCGCTGGTCGCCGTACTCGACCCCGAGGTGATCACCCGCTCCGACACCCCTGGTCGGCCGGGCGTCGCCACGATCGTCCGCGGCGCCACCACCGTCGCCAAGGGCGCGATCACCTTCGGCGCCTTCGCCCGCGCCTCCCGGCCCGCCCTGGTCGACGGCGGCCTCGGCGTCGTCATGGCCCCGGGCACCGACGACTTCCGCGCACTGGTCTTCACGGTGGGCGAGGACGGCCTGATCGTGGAGATCGACATCGTCTCCGACCCGGCCCGCCTCAGCGGGCTGGAGGTGGCGGAGCTGGACCGGTAGCCCGGCTTCTGAGAGCCCGGCGCCTGAGAGACCGCTACGGCCTTGCGACGCCGGGCGCTACGCCTGGGCGCGCAGCTCCGACATGTCGAGCTGCTCGGTCTCGTCGTGGGCCGTCAGGTCGATGACCTCGGGAGCGGCGGAGTCGTCCGCGGCGGCCTGCTCGTGCTCGGCGTACGCCTCGTCGCCCACCACGTCCGCGAGGTCGTCGACGGCGGGGAGTTCGGGAGCGGGCAGTTCGGGGGTACGGGCCGACTCGGGGTGGTCCGCGGCGGGTTCGGCCTTGTCGGGGTTCTGGGTGCCGAAGAAGTCGAAGCCGCCGATGGCGCGGTGGCCGGTGCCCTGCGGGCCGGAGGTGCGGCGCGGCTTGGCGTACGGGAGGACGGCGGCGGCGACGGCCGGGACCAGGCGGTGCTCGCGGACCGGCAGCCCCGAGGGGGCCGTACGCGTGTGGGTCCCGCCCTCGACCTCGGCGGCGTGCCGTCCCTGCGGCTCCTCCTCGGGGGCCGCCGCCTCGCGGCGGCGGGCGTCCTCGACGGTGCGCTGGGCCTGCTGGCGGGCGGCGTTGCGGCTGAGGTCACGCAGCGCCTGCTCGGCCTTGAGGAACGCGGCCGGGCCGATCGGCGAGGAGGCGCCGATCGCCAGCGGCCGGGGCGCCGCCTCCAGTTCGAGCTGCCGGCGGCTCTCCAGCACGCGGGCCCGCTCGCTCTCGGCGGTGGCATAGCGGCGCAGCAGATCGGCGTGCTCGGTACGGAGCCTGGCGAGTTCGGCGCGCTTTCCGCGCAGCTTCTTCTCCAGCCGCCCGCGTATCTCGCGCGACTCCTCCAGGTCCATCTCCAGCTCGGCTGCGCGCTCGTCGGTACGCCACTCGTCGCGGACCCGGGCGGCGTTGAGTTCGGCGACCGTACGGCCCGCGGAGCGGTCCCAGGTACGTGCCAGGGCCGCGCCGCCGCACGCGGTGAGCGCGGTGGCGACGGATATCACCCGGAGCACGCCCGTATCACCGGCGAGCAGGGAGGCCGCGGCGAGCGCCGCGGCGGCGCCTGCGACGGTCAGCGGCGGCAGCATCCGGTGCAGCGGCTGGGAATGGCGGTGGCGTCCACTGGGCATGGCCAGAAATTTAGCGTGCGCGGAGCGATCGTGGGGCGGCGGGCTCCGATTATCTGGGCGGTTTCTCCCGAGGAATCCTCCGGCGAATACGGAGGGCATTCACGAAGGCACGATGTGTCCTCATTGTGCGGTTCCTGAATGCCCTCCGTGCCTCATTCGGACGCCGTTGCCAATTCGATCTTGAGCCACGTGTGAAGAAGAAGTGCGGAAGACAAGTGCCGGGAGGATCCCGGGAGTTCTCAGCCCCGTCGGACGGCGTCCCGGGCGCCGTCCTGGATGTGCGGGGTGGGGGTGGTCGGCACGCCGTCGGGCGGCGTGACCGGCAGGCCCGCGCGGCGCCAGCCCTGGAAGCCGCCGTCCAGGTCGGTGGCGTGAGGCAGCCCGAGGTCCTGGAGCGAGGCGGCGGCGAACGAGGACGCGTACCCCTCGTTGCAGAGCACGATCACCGGGAGGTCGTGGCCGGTGGCCTGGGGGATGCGGTGCGTGCCGTGCGGGTCGAGCCGCCACTCCAGCTCGTTGCGCTCCACGACGACCGCGCCGGGGATCGTCCCGTCGCGGTCCCGCAGGGCGGCGTAGCGGATGTCGACGAGCAGCGCGCCGCCGTCCCGTACGGCCGCGGCGGCCTGCTCGGGACTGAGCCGGTCCAGCCGGGTGCGCACCGCCGCCAGCAGGGCGTCCACGCCCGGTCGCGCGGCGCTCACCACTCCCCCGGGCTCTCGACCAGCTCCAGGCGGAGCGTGCTGCCCTTGCGGCTGTAGCGGCGGATCAGCGGCAGCGGCGGGTAGTAGGCGTGCACCGAGACGGCGTGCGCGGTGTCGGAGCCGTTGACGACCTGGTGGACGTGGTTGCGGCCGAAGGCCCGCCCCTCGCCCTCCGGCAGCACCCGCTGCCGGTCCAGGCCCTCGGCGAGTTCCAGCGAACGCCAGCCCTCGGTGGGCAGCGGCACCGACAGCGACTGCTCGGTCAGCTCGCCCGCGGCGGTCACGAAGACGCCGTACGAGCCGCCGTGGTCGTGCCAGCCGGTCTCGGCGCCGGGCGGCCAGCCGATCACCCAGACGTCGGCCCCGCCGGGGCCGTCGAGCCGCACCCAGGTGCGGCCTTCCGGGTCGAGCGGCAGCGTGCCGACGAGCGCGGCGTCGGCGGCCACCGTACGGGCGAAGTCGAGCAGCTCGGCGGCCGTGGGCGCGGCAGCGCTCGCGGGCTCGGCGGAGGGGGATACGGGTACGGCGATCGGGGTACGGGTCGCGGACGACAAGGGTGACCACCCTGGGGGAAGCACACGTCAGGGACGCGTGAAGGCGAACGGTGGGCCGGAGGCGCGCGTCAGCGCGCGGCCGTACACACGCAGCCCGCGTACCGGACGAGGTCCAGATGGACCCTCCGGTGCAGCAGCAGGCCAGTTCCGTTCACGTATCGGACTGAACCACGACCCCGGCCCCCCGGTCAACCCGGGATCGCCCGCGTGGCGCGCTCAGCGGTGGTGCGGGCGGGCCGTGTGGGGGGTGGGGGTGGTGTCGTCGTCCTCGGGGAGCCGGCAGACCCGTTCGAGGAAGAGCGCGGCGGCGACCACCGCGACGCCCGCCAGTACGGCGGCGCCCGCGTAGATCGCCTGCTGGCGGCGCGGGTCCATGTCCAGGTCGTACATCACCAGGTACAGGCCGGTGCCGCCGTACATCCCCACGACCAGGGCCGCGACCAGCGCGCTGGCCTGGCCGAAGACGACCGCGCGGGCCGCGGCCAGCGGGTCGACGCCCTTGGCGCCGGGCCGCCGCTCGCGCTGGGCGCGCAGCCGGGCCCGCAGCGACAGCGCCGTGGCGAAGAGCGCGACGGCGATCAGCGCGAGCACGATCGGGGCGGCGACCGGCACCCCGGGCAGGGTGCCCAGCGAGTCCCAGAGGCGGGCCCCGGCCCACGCGAGTACCGCCGCCACGGCGAACAGCCCCAGCAGCGTCCTGATCCGCAGCGTCCTCACCGAGTGCCCGCCTCCACGTCCTGTCCGTTCCCGCCAACCGGCGGCCGCCGCCCCGTGGGCACGGGACACGCGGTCGCGATACGCCCCGATCCGTACCGCCGCAGATCCCAACGATTACTCGGGCAGCCGGAGTTCCACATCGGCGCGGAGCCACACTCCCTCGCGGCCGAGCGCCGCCAGCAGTCCGGCGACCGGACCGCGTCCCGGCAGTTCCGCCGCCGGGTCCACGTCGTACCACGGTACGAGCACGAAGGCACGCTCGTGAGCCCGGGGATGCGGAAGTGTCAGCAGCGGGTCGTCCGAGACGACGTCCTGGTACGCCACGATGTCCACGTCGATGGTGCGCGGGCCCCAGCGCTCGGCGCGCACCCGCAGGAACGCCTCCTCGATCGCGTGGCCGCGCTCCAGCAGCGACTCGGGCGGCAGGGTGGTGCGGACCAGCACCACCGCGTTGAGGTAGTTGGCCTGGGTGCCGGGCGCGACGCCCCACGGCTCGGTCTCGTAGACGGGCGAGACGGCCTTCACCCGCACGCCGGGGGTGTCCTCCAGCGCGTCGACGGCGCCCTGCAGGGTCTCCAGCCGGTTGCCCATGTTGCTGCCGAGGGCGATCACGGCGGTTCTGGGGTTGCTCAGGGTGCTGTCGGCGGCGTCGACCTGGGCCACCACCGAGGCGGGCACCGGCTGCACGGTGGGGTCGACCGGGTACTCGGGGTTCAGCGAACTCACGGGCGCCTCCGGGTGATGGTCACGGTCACGTCGTCGAACGGCACGGTGATGGGTGCGTCGGGCTTGTGCACGGTCACCTCGACCTCCTGCACCATGTCGTGCCCCAGGCAGGTGTCCGCGATGCGCTGGGCGAGGGTCTCGATCAGGTCGACCGGCTCGCCGGAGACCACGGCCGTGACCTCTTCGGCGACCACACCGTAGTGCACGGTCTTGGAAAGGTCGTCGCCCGCGGCCGCGGGCGCCGTGTCGAGGCCCAGCACCAGGTCGACGACGAACACCTGGCCGTCCCGGCGCTCGTGCGCGAACACCCCGTGGTGACCGCGGGCCTTCAGGCCGCGCAGCGTGACTCGATCCACGTCATCACTCCTGGTGATCGTTCGGAAGGGCGTCCGGGACGGTCTCCGGACAGGTCTCCGGACGGACGGGGTGGTCGAATCTACCCTCCGTCACCGACAACGAGGCCACGGGGAGGTGAGCGTCACGCGTCGTCGGGGTCCTCGGGGCCGCCGTCGCCGGCGCCGTCCTCGTCGTCCTCCTCCGCCAGCACGGGCGATCCGTGGTGCACCCACAGCCGCCAGCCGTCGGCTGTGCGACGGAACACATTGGTGGCCACCACCAGCCCGCCCACCAGGGAGCCGGCCGAGCCGTCCTCCTCGGCCGGGCCACCGGTCAGGATGTTCTCGGTGCAGGTCACCACCGCGGTGTCGCCGTCGACGCCCACCTCGACGTCGGTGAGGAAGAACTGGATGTACTCGGTGTTGGCCATGATCAGCGCGTACGACCGCATCACCTCGCGCCGCCCGCGCAGCACCGGCCAGCCCGGGTGCACCACCGAGACCGTCTCGGCCAGCGGCCCGTCCAGCACCAGTGACTCCAGCGCGTCCAGGTCCGAGGTCTCCACCGCGTCGTAGAACGCCTGGTTGGCCCGCTCCACCGCGCGGGCCTCCGCGGTCCGCGGCGTCACGCGGAGCCCTCGATGGCCCGCGCCACCCGGACCGCGTCCGCGCTCGCGTGCACCTCGTGCACCCGCACCGCCCAGGCGCCCTCACGGGCGGCGATGGCGGTGACGGCCGCGGTGGCCGCGTCCCGCTCCCGCGCGGGCGGTGGGTCGCCCGACGGGTCGGCGAGGATACGGCCGAGGAACCTCTTGCGGGAGGCGGCCACCAGCAGCGGGCGGCCCAGCGCGCGCAGCTCGCCCAGGTGCGCCAGCAGCGTCAGGTCGTGGTCGGCGGTCTTGGCGAAGCCCAGGCCGGGGTCGAGGACGATCCGCTCGGGGGCGATACCGCCCGCCACCGCCCGCTCCAGGCCGGTGCGCAGCTCGCCGACCACCTCGGCGAGGACGTCGGCGTAGACCGCACGGTTGTTCATGTCGATGCTCTGGCCGCGCCAGTGCATGACCACGAACGGCACCCCGGCCGCCGCGGCCACCGGGATCATCTCGGGGTCGGCCAGACCGCCGCTCACGTCGTTGACCAGCCGGGCGCCCGCCGCGACGGCCCGCTCGGCGACGGCGGCGCGCATGGTGTCGACGCTGACCAGCACCCCGGCGGCGGCCAGCTCCCGCACCACCGGCACCACCCGGCGCAGCTCCTCGGCCTCGTCGACCCGGGTCGCGCCGGGGCGGGTGGACTCGCCGCCCACGTCGACCAGGTCGGCGCCCTGGGCCACCAGGTCGAGGCCGTGCTTGACCGCCAGCTCCGGGTCGAACCACCGCCCGCCGTCGGAGAACGAGTCGGGCGTGACGTTCACCACGCCCATGACCGCGCAGCGGTCCCACTCCGGAAGTCCGGCGGGCCTGATCCGGCCCTGCAACGTCACCATGCGCCCAGCGTAGGCGCTGCCGGTCACGCGACCGCACTCTCCTTGGCTGCGTCCGAGCCGGTCGCGTACCCGCTCTTGTGCCGGTGCGGCTGCCGGTTGCGGCGGCCGGGCAGGAACCGCTGGATGGTGGCGGGCAGCGGCAGCGAGAGGGTGACGAAGCCCTCGGCCTGCATGATGGCGAAGCCGATCCTGGGCAGGTCGCGGGAGTTGGGGAAGACCAGGAAGCGCGGCACCCAGTCGGGCTGGAACTTCTCGTTGAACTTGTACAGCGACTCGATCTGGAACCAGCGCGACAGGAACACCAGCAGTCCGCGCCAGCCGCGCAGCACGGGACCTGCGCCGATCCGCTCGCCGCGGGCGAGCGCCGAGCGGAACATGGCGAAGTTCAGCGACACCCGGGTGATGCCCAGCGCGGGCGCCTCCTGGAGGGCGGCCACGATCAGCAGCTCGTTGAGGCCGGGGTCGGCGGACCGGTCGCGGCGCATCAGTTCCAGGGAGAGCCCGTCGCTGCCCCAGGGCACGAAGTGCAGGACGGCCCGCAGGTCGCCCAGTTCGGGATGGGGGGCCTCCGGCTCGCGCTCCTTGTGGGCGGTGACCACCACGCAGTCGCCGTCCAGCTCCTCGCCGAAGCGGCCCAGCGCCATGGAGAAGCCGCGCTCGGTGTCGGTGCCGCGCCAGGCGTCGGCGGCCAGCCGCACGCGGTCCTTCTCCTCCTCGGTCAGGTCCCGCACCCGGCGCACCCGGCACACGTACCCCGACCGCTCGATCCGCTTCACCATCTGCCGGACATTGCGCATCGCGCGGCCCTGGAGGGTGAACTCACTGGTGGTGACGATCGCCTCGTCGCCCAGCTCCAGCGCGTCCAGGCCGGTCTCGCGGGTCCACACCTCGCCGCCGGTCTCGCTGCAGCCGACGACGGCGGGCAGCCAGGCGTGGGCGCGGGCCAGCTCCATGTACTGCTCGATCGCGCCGGGCCACGCCTCGACATCGCCTATCGGGTCGCCGCTGGCGAGCATCACGCCGGACACCACCCGGTAGCAGACCGCCGCCTTGCCGCTGGGCGAGAAGACCGCGCTCTTGTCGCGGCGCAGCGCGAAGTGCCCGAGGGAGTCGCGGGCGCCGTGCTTGACCAGCAGCGCGCGCAGCCGCTCCTCGTCCTCCTCGCTCAGCTCGGCGACCGGGCGGCCGGGCCGCAGCGCCAGATAGACGGTGGAGATCGCGATGAGCAGGCCGAGGCCGCCGAGCGAGTAAGCGACCACGTCGCCGACCCGGTCGCTGGTGTACCTGACCGGGCCCTGGAAGCCGAACAGGCCGTACAGCACGTGCTGCACCCGCTCGATGAGGCCCGGGTTGCCGCGCTCGGACTTGGGGTGCGCGCTGGTGATGACCATGCCGAGGCCGAAGGCGACCGCGCTGAGCACCACGAAGTTCAGCGCGGCCCGCCAGCGGGTGCGCGGGTCGGACAGCGCGGTGAACTCGCTGCGGTACGCGATCAGCACGCCCATCAGCGCCAGCGACAGCACCGCGCCGAAGATCGAGTGACGGTAGATGAGCTGGGTGGCGGAGCCCACCGGCATCAGCAGGACGGTGGCCCACCAGGCGCGTGACTTCCCGCGTTTGAGCGCGTGGGCGAGCATCAGCAGCAGGATGCCGGTGACCACGGCGGTGGCCGCGGCCAGCGAGCTGACGGTGCCGGGGAAGACCGCGGCGAGGCGGTGCATCCGCCCCTCGCGGAAGGCGGGGAAGACCGCCCCCACCACATCGAGGACCCCGATCACGAAGGCGGCGGTGCCGATGATCACGGGTACGGCGGACGGACGCAGCCGCCAGCGGCGGCGCGGTGCACAGGCGCGGTCAGCGGACACGGACACCGTCCCGCGGAACCCGGATCAGGCTTTCGCCCTCTACCTGTACGTACATGGGTCACCAAGCCCCAACATCACGGGAGTTATCCCGCAATCTGCTCCAGTACGAATAATTTGCGCCCTCTAGGACGCGATCCCCAGCCTCGGGGTTCCGTCCGAGGCGGCGCAACCAACGCGACACGGAAAGTTACGCCGGCTCCATGGGTCTCACGAGTAAGAAGGTCCTGCTGCTCGCCGCTCTGCTCGCGGTAGCCCTGTTCGCCGTCACCGTATGGTTCTGGCCGCGACTCGCGCGCCGCAGCCTACCTTCGGTGCTGGGGCGGGTGGCAGCCCTGCTGACCACCCAGTTCTCGCTGATCTGCGTGCTGGGCCTGGCGGCCAACTACTCCTTCGGCTTCTACGCCTCATGGGCCGACCTCTTCGGCGAGGACACCGCGCCGGGGATAGTGGTCAATCACACATCCGGCCTGTCCGGCGATGTGAAAATGCTCGGCACCCAGCACGTGAACGTGCGGGGCGGCGCCTCGCCGCGGGTCGGCGGCCAGATCCAGAAGGTGGCCATCGGCGGCGGCGGTACGGGCATCACCTCCACGGCCTACGTCTATCTGCCGCCGCAGTACTTCCAGCAGCCGTCGCGGGTCTTCCCGGCCGTGCTGGTGCTGACCGGCTACCCGGGCAGCGCCGAGGCGCTGTACAAGAAGGCGAAGTACCCGGAGATCGCGGCGGGCCAGGTGCGCGCGGGCAAGGCCCAGCCGACGGTCCTGGTGATGATGCGGCCGACCGTGGCGCCGCCGCGGGACACCGAGTGCACCGACGTGCCGGGCGGCCCGCAGGCCGCCACGTACTTCACCAAGGACCTGCCCGCCGCGCTGAGCAGCCACTACCGGATCGGCGCCGGGGCGCGCAGCTGGGGCGTGATGGGCGACTCCACGGGCGGCTACTGCGCGCTCAAGCTCGCCATGCGCAACCCGCAGGCGTTCTCCAGCGCCGTGGGCCTGTCGGCGGACTACGGCGCCCCGAAGGACGCGACCACCGGCGACCTGTACGGCGGCAGCCTCGACATACGCCGCCAGAACGACCTGATCTGGCGGCTGCAGCACCTGCCGCAGCCGCCGGTGAACCTGCTGGTGACCAGCAGCAAGAAGGGCGAGCGCAACTACCGCAACACCATGCGCTTCATCGGGCTGGTCAAGCCGCCGGTCCAGCTCTCGTCGATCATCCTGCCCAGCGGCGGCCACAACTTCACCACCTGGGCCCGGGAGATCCCCCCGGCCCTCCAGTGGCTGACCGGCAAGCTCAGCACCGCCGCGTGACGGTCAGCCGCGGCCGATGATCAGGCTCATCGCCTCGGAGCGGGTCGCGGAGTCGCGGAGCTGGCCGCGGACCGCCGAGGTGATGGTCTTGGCGCCCGCCTTGCGCACCCCGCGCATGGTCATGCACATGTGCTCGCACTCGATGACGACGATCACCCCGCGCGGCTCCAGTATCCGCATCAGCGCGTCGGCGACCTGCGTGGTCAGCCGCTCCTGCACCTGCGGGCGGCGGGCGTAGACGTCGACGAGGCGGGCCAGCTTCGACAGGCCGGTGATCTTGCCGCTGGTGGAGGGGATGTAGCCGATGTGGGCGACCCCGACGAACGGCACCAGGTGGTGCTCGCAGGACGACATCACCTCGATGTCCTTCACCAGCACCATCTCGTCGTGCCCGAGGTCGAAGGTGGTGGTGAGCACGTCCTCCGGCTCCTGCCAGAGCCCGGCGAAGATCTCCTTGTAGGCCCGCGCCACCCGGGCGGGCGTCTCGCGCAGGCCCTCGCGGTCCGGGTCCTCACCGACCGCGTAGAGCAGCTCCCGCACGGCCGCCTCGGCGCGCTTCTCGTCGAACTCGCCGACGGGACCGCCGTCGAACGTCACGGGGTCGGTCATCAGTGCCTCGTTCCTCCTGCGGATACGTCCCGGCCGGTGTCCGTATATCCGTACAAACGAACGGCCGCGGCCCCAAGGCTAGAACCTCGGGGCCGCGGCCTGCATTCCGGGATGCCCCCGGAGCTGCGGTGATCAGTTCTCCGACGGGCCGTCCTCGGGGAGGTCGGCCGGCTCGGCGACCGGCTTGGTGGTCGACACCACGGTGGCGCTGCCGTTGGCGGGCTGCGAACCGTTGGTGAGGGCCAGCTCCTTCGGGGAGAGCACCGGCGGCCGGGTGGACGGCGTACGCCGGGCGGAGCCCGTCCAGGCCGGACGCGGCGGGCGCTTGACGATCTGGGAGAAGATCTCGGCGATCTCCTCCTTGTTCAGCGTCTCCCGCTCCAGCAGCGCCAGCACGAGGTTGTCCAGGACGTCCCGGTTCTCGACCAGGATCTCCCAGGCCTCGTTGTGCGCCGTCTCGATGAGCTTCTTGACCTCTTCGTCGACCAGCCCGGCGACCTCTTCCGAGTAGTCGCGCTGGTGACCCATCTCACGTCCGAGGAACGGCTCCGAGTTGTCCGAGCCGAACTTGATCGCGCCGAGCCGCTCGGTCATGCCGTACTGCGTGACCATGGCACGGGCGGTCGCGGTCGCCTTCTCGATGTCGTTCGAGGCGCCGGTGGTCGGGTCGTGGAAGACCAGTTCCTCCGCCGCCCGGCCGCCCATCATGTACGCGAGCTGGTCGAGCATCTCGTTACGCGTCGTGGAGTACTTGTCCTCGTCGGGCAGCACCATGGTGTAGCCCAGCGCCCGGCCGCGGGACAGGATCGTCACCTTGTGGACCGGGTCGGAGTTCGGGGAAGCCGCCGCGACCAGGGCGTGTCCGCCCTCGTGGTACGCGGTGATCTTCTTCTCCTTGTCCGACATGATCCGGGTGCGCTTCTGCGGACCGGCCACGACGCGGTCGATGGCCTCGTCGAGCGTGTTGTTGTCGATCAGCTTCTTGTCGCTGCGCGCGGTGAGCAGCGCCGCTTCGTTCAGCACGTTGCTCAGGTCGGCACCGGTGAAGCCGGGGGTGCGGCGGGCGACGGCCATGAGGTCGACGTCCGGCGCGATCGGCTTGCCCTTCTGGTGCACGCTGAGGATCTCCAGGCGGCCCTGGAGGTCCGGCGGGTCGACCGCGATCTGCCGGTCGAAACGGCCGGGGCGCAGCAGCGCCGGGTCGAGGATGTCGGGCCGGTTGGTGGCGGCGATCAGGATGACCCCGCCCTTCACGTCGAAGCCGTCCATCTCCACCAGGAGCTGGTTCAGGGTCTGCTCGCGCTCGTCGTGACCGCCGCCGAGGCCGGCGCCGCGGTGGCGGCCGACCGCGTCGATCTCGTCGACGAAGACGATCGCCGGGGCGTTCGCCTTGGCCTGCTCGAACAGGTCGCGGACCCGGGAGGCACCGACACCGACGAACATCTCGACGAAGTCGGAACCGGAGATCGAGTAGAACGGCACGCCCGCCTCGCCCGCGACAGCGCGGGCCAGCAGGGTCTTGCCGGTGCCGGGGCGGCCGTAGAGCAGCACGCCCTTGGGGATCTTGGCGCCGACGGCCTGGAACTTGGCGGGCTCCTGCAGGAACTCCTTGATCTCCTGGAGCTCCTCCACCGCCTCGTCACAGCCCGCGACGTCGGAGAACGTCGTCTTGGGGGTGTCCTTGGTGATCAGCTTGGCCTTGGACTTCCCGAACTGCATGACGCGCGAACCGCCGCCCTGCATCTGGTTCATCAGGAAGAGGAAGACCACCACGATCAGTACGAAGGGCAGCAGTGACAGCAGAATGCCGACGAAGGCGTTCTGCTTGGACTGGGAGACCGTGTAGTGGCCGGGCAGCGAGACGCCGGGCACCTTGCCGTTCTCGATGTTCTGCAGATCAGTGGCGATGGCGGCACCCTGGTCGCCGATGTAGCTCGCCCTGATCTTGTTGCTGCCTTCGATCTTGACGCCGTCGCGGAGCTGGACCTTGATGGAGTTGTCGTCTCCGGTCGTCAGCTGGGCGTTATCGACCTTGTTGGTGTCGATCGCGTTGAGTACCACGCCGGTGTCCACTGTCTTGTAGCCGCCGCCAGACCCGACGACCTGCATCAACACGACCACGGCGAGGACAGCCAGCACGATCCACATCACTGGCCCACGGAAATAGCGCTTCACGTCCATCCATGCGGGGCGTATGGGCCCCGTCCCTCCTGCCACAGTGAGGCACCGCCTGCCGACTGGCCGCGCATGCATCCGGTGTATTGACTATTGACCCGACCTTCGGACGGTACCCCAGCATTGTCACCCGAGGTTGCCGCCGACCGTTAACCGAGCCGCTTTCCCCTGCTCCAACGGCGAGAAACCGGCAGTGGTTCCCCGGAGCGTCAGCCGCCGTAGACGTGCGGGGCAAGGGTGCCCACGAACGGGAGGTTGCGGTACTTCTCGGCGTAGTCCAGTCCGTAACCGACGACGAACTCGTTCGGGATGTCGAAACCGGTGTATTTCACGTCGATCTCGACCTTGGCCGCCTCCGGCTTGCGCAGCAGGGTGCAGACCTCCAGGGAGGCCGGGCCGCGCGAGCCCAGGTTGCTGATCAGCCAGGACAGCGTCAGACCGGAGTCGATGATGTCCTCGACGATCAGTACGTCACGGCCCGCGATGTCGGTGTCGAGGTCCTTGAGGATGCGGACCACGCCGGACGACTTGGTGCCGGCGCCGTAGGAGGACACCGCCATCCAGTCCATCGTCACGTTCGTGGACAGCGCCCTGGCCAGGTCGGCCATCACCATCACGGCGCCCTTGAGGACACCGACGATCAGCAGGTCCCGTCCCGCGTAGTCCCGGTCGATCTCCGCCGCCAGCTCCACGAGCTTGGCGTCGATCTCTGACTTGGAGATGAGCACCTTCTCAAGGTCGGCGCCCATGTCGTTCTCGTTCACTACGCGGTACGTCCCTCAGGTGTGTGGACCAGGTGAGTGGCCTTACGACGGCGAGAAGAACAGTCTGCCATTCGACCTGAGGACGGTGACGCCGCCCGGCAGGTTGAGCGCTTTCTGGCCGTGCCAGCCCGTGACCAGGCGGTCCACCTCCTCGATATGGCGGGCGAAGAGGAACCCGGCGGGCGAGCCGACGGCGATCGCGGCGCGGCGCAGCACCCGGCGGCGGACCGCGGCGGGCAGCGCGTACAGCCGCAGCGCGTCGAGGCTGCCGTCGTCGCCGGCCGCGTCGGCCTGGGCGTCGGCGGCCCACTGGTCGAGGGCGTCGGCGTCGTCCCGGGAGAGCTGGGCGGTACGGGCCAGTGCCTCGACGACGCCCTTGCCGAGGGACTTCTCCAGCACCGGCAGCGCTTCGTGCCGCACCCGGGAGCGGGTGTAGGCGGGGTCGTGGTTGTGCGGGTCCTCCCACACGGTGATGCCCTGCGCCAGGCAGCCCTGGCGCACGGTGTCGCGGTCCAGCAGCAGGAACGGCCTGCGGTACCGGCCGTTGGTGCCGGAGATCGCGGCCATCCCGGCCAGCGAGCGGGTGCCGGAGCCGCGGGCGAGCCCGAGGAGCACCGTTTCTGCCTGGTCGTCGCGGGTGTGGCCGAGGAGCACGGCGAAGGCGCCGCGGGCCTCGGCGGTGGCGTCGAGCGCGGCGTAGCGGGCGTCCCTGGCGGCGGCCTCCGGGCCGCCCTGCCGCCCGACGGTCACACCGACCGCGTCGACCGGGTCGAGCCCGAGCGCACGCAGCCGCTCGGCGACCTCCATGGCGCGGCCCGCGGAGCCGTCCTGGAGACCGTGGTCAACGGTGACCGCGCCGGCGCGCACACCGATTCTGGGTGCTTCGAAGGCGAGGGCGGCGGCCAGCGCCATGGAGTCGGCGCCGCCGCTGCACGCGGCGAGCACCAGCGGGTGCGGGTCGGCGGAAGCGGTGAGGACGTCGTGCAGGACGCGGCGGACCGCCAGGCGTATCGCCGCGACCGTGGGGTGGGGTCCCATGTCCGGTTCCCTCCTGGGGAGGATGAGGGGCTGCTGAAGTGACGCTGGGTATGCAGATGGTGACAGAAACCCGGGCGTTACCCGAGCATCGCACGCGCTACCCAGCGTCTACGGTCCCTCGGACGGGTGAACCGGGCGGGGGACGGCTCTCAGGATTCGCTACGGCTGTGCACCCGAGCGACCCAGTCCGCGGGTTTGGCGATCTCCGCCTTGGTCGGCAGCGTGTTGGGCGACGTCCACACCCGGTTGAAGCCGTCCATGCCGACCTCGTCGACGACCGCGCGGACGAAGCGCTCGCCGTCGCGGTACTGGCGGAGCTTGGCGTCCAGGCCCAGCAGGCGGCGCAGTGCCTGGTCGAGGCGGCTGGCGCCGCTGGCCCTGCGCTGGCTGAACTTCTCCCGGATCTCGGCGACGGTGGCCACCACCTCGGGGCCGACGCCGTCCATCACGAAGTCGGCGTGGCCTTCGAGCAGCGACATCACGGCGGTCAGCCGGGCGAGGATCTCCCGCTGGGAGGGGGTCTGCACCAGGTCGACCAGGCTGCGGCCGTCCTCCGGCTCGTCCTGGGCGCTCTCCTCCTTGCCCGCGCCGGCGCCGGTGAAGGACTGCACGGCCTCCCGGACCCGCTCGATCACGGTCGAGGCGTCGAGGTCGGTCTCGCCGAGGAACGCCTGGATCTCGCCCTCGATGTGGTCGCGCAGCCAGGGCACCGCGGAGAACTGGGTGCGGTGCGTCTCCTCGTGCAGGCAGACCCACAGGCGGAAGTCGTGCGGGTCCACGTCGAGTTCGCGCTCGACGTGGACGATGTTCGGGGCGACGAGCAGCAGGCGTCCGGCGCGGGACTCGCCGGGGCCGGGCGAGACGGGCCCGGCGGGCAGCTCGCGGGTGGGCGGCGCGAAGGTCTCGTACTGGCCGAGCACGCGGGAGGACAGGAAGCTCAGCAGCATGCCGACCTCGACGCCGGTGACCTTGCCGCCGACGGTGCCGAGCATCACGCCGCCGGGGCCGCTGGGGCGGCGGGCCTGCATCTTGCCGAGCAGCGGGCGCAGCACCTCGCGGAAGCCGGCCACGTTGGCCTTCACCCAGCCCGGGCGGTCCACGATCAGCACCGGTGTGCTGTGGGCGGGGGCGCCGCCCTCGCCGTACATCCTCGTGAACTCCTGGACGTGCGCCTCGGAGTCGCGCGCGTGCTGGCGCAGCTCCGCGACGATCGCCCGCGCCTCGTCCCGGCTGACCTCCGGCCCCGGCCGGGTCAGCCGCGCCGCGGTCGCCACGGCGAGGTTCCAGTCGACCATCTCGCTTCCACCGATGCTCGTCATGCCTTCACGGTACGTTGCCGCCCCCACTTTGGGTGCCCCACCCACGAGGTTCCCGCCTGGCGGACAGGCCCTACGGCTGGGTGAGGGCAGTGGCGAGGTGGTCGAGGGCGGACTGGGCGGTGGGGGGGTTGGTGGTGCCTTCGGTCATGAAGGCGAAGGTGAGGAGGCGGCCGGAGGGGGTGACCGTGGTGCCGGCGATGGTGTTGGTGCCGGTGAGGGTGCCGGTCTTGGCGTGGACGAGGCCCGCGCCGGGGCTCGCCTGGAAGCGGCTGCTGAGGGTGCCGGTGAAGGCGGCGACCGGGAGACCGGTGAGGATCGCGCGCAGCTCGGGGTGGTGCGGGTCCGCCGCGAGGGCGAGGATCCGGGCCAGCGTCACCGCGGACAGCGCGTCCGCGTGCGCCAGCCCGCTGCCGTCGGTGAAGACCGCCCCGCCCAGCGGCACCCCCAGCCGCCGCAGCGCCGCCCCGACCGCCTTCGCGCCCCCGGCGAAGCTCGCCGGCTGCCCCGCCGCGTGCGCCACCTGCCGGGCCAGCGCCTCGGCGATGTCGTTGTCGCTGTTGGTCAGCATCCGCTCCACCAGCGCGGACAGCGTGCCGGACTGATGGACCGCCAGCTGCGTACCCCCGGCGCCGCGGCCCGGCGTCGGCTGACCGGTGACCGTGATCCCGTGCCCCCGCAGCAGCGAGGCGAAAGCTTCCGCCGCCGACCTCGCCGGGTCGTCCGCGCGGTCCGCCGGACCCGACGCGCTGTCGTCGAGCCGCCCCTCGCGGACCATGAGCGCGGTGACCGGCGAG
This sequence comes from Streptomyces sp. NPDC051976, assembly GCF_040680795.1. Taxonomy (NCBI): domain Bacteria; kingdom Bacillati; phylum Actinomycetota; class Actinomycetes; order Kitasatosporales; family Streptomycetaceae; genus Streptomyces; species Streptomyces sp. NPDC051976. Next base: position 61,851 of record NZ_JBFAXL010000033.1, on the reverse strand, counting down.
AGGTTGGTGTTGGTGCCGATGGGATGCATGACCGGGCCGCTGAAGTACGACGTGTCGTAGCCGAGCCGTACCGAGGTGGTGCCGCGGGCCTTGAGCGCGGCCGCCGTGTCGGCGGCGAGCTGTTCGGGGACCAGCGTCGGGTCGCCGCCGCCGACCAGCACGATCCGGTGCGCCCCGGTGGCCACCACCGTGGTGGCCAGCCGGTGGTCGGGGCCGAGGGTGGCGAGCGCGGCGGCCGCGGTGGCGAGCTTGGTGGTGGACGCCGGGGTGGACGCCCGGCCGGACTGGTGGTCGTAGAGGACCTGGCCGGTGGCCGCGTCGATGACCACACCGGTCCGCACCGGCCCGAGGCCCTGCGCGGCCATCAGCGGGTCGAGCCGCGCGGCCAGCGCGTTGGCGGCGGGCGGGGTGCCGGCGCCCGCGGCGGCCAGCACCGGCGGCGCGGACGGGGCGGGCGGGGTGACCGTGGGACGCCCCGCGGCGGCGCCCGGCGAGCGGTGGGCGGCGTGGCCGTCCGCGTGCTGGTCACGGTCGGCGGCCAAGCGGCGTTCGGCCGTACGCTGACCCGACTCCCACGGACCGGCCGCGGCCACCGCCCCGACCGACACCGCCAGACCTATCGCGGCCGATACCGCCACGACCTGCCACGTCTTGCCGTGCGGCACCCCCGACCAGCCCCTTTCGCGACCACACACCTGCGTGGGAGACACTTAATCACCCGCAGTATGCGCTGATCATGGAGGAGTAGGGCCTTGGAGTTCGACGTCACGATCGAGATCCCGAAGGGTTCGCGGAACAAGTACGAGGTGGACCACGAGACCGGTCGTATCCGCCTGGACCGCCGGCTCTTCACCTCGACCAGCTACCCGGCCGACTACGGCTTCGTCGAGAACACCCTCGGCGAGGACGGCGACCCGCTGGACGCGCTGGTCATCCTGGACGAGCCGACCTTCCCCGGCTGTCTCATCACCTGCCGCGCGATCGGCATGTTCCGCATGACCGACGAGGCGGGCGGCGACGACAAGGTGCTGTGCGTGCCCGCGTCCGACCCGCGGGTGGAGCACCTGCGTGACATCCACCACGTCAGCGAGTTCGACCGGCTGGAGATCCAGCACTTCTTCGAGGTCTACAAGGACCTGGAGCCCGGCAAGTCCGTCGAGGGCGCCAACTGGGTCGGCCGGATGGAGGCCGAGGCGGAGATCGAGGAGTCCTTCCGCCGCCTCAAGGCCAGCGGCGGCGGTCACTGACCGCAGCACCGGCCGGGCCCCGGCCCGGTCACCCTTTCCCGCCGGAACGCCCGGCAGGCCGGATCGCCGGCCTGCCGGGCGTTCCGCCGTGCGGGACCGCCGCGGGCCGGCTCAGAACCCGCGGGTCCGCTTCGCCGCGCCGCGCGGCCCCGCCGGACCCGGCGTCTTCAGGGCGAGCCGGGCGATCTCACCGCCGAGGTTCACCCCGATCGCGATGGCCAGGGCGAGCGCCGCGGCCCGGGTGAGCAGCACGAACCCCTGGTCGGTGTGCTTCTGGGTGAGCGCGAGCAGCCCGAAGTAGGTCGCGGAGCCCGGCAGCAGCGGCCCGATCGCCGCGGTGACGTACGGCAGCACGGACACGTACCGGTAGCGGGCCATGAGCTGGCCGAAGAGGCCGACGAGCCCGGCCGCGGCGGCGGTGGCGGCGACCTGGTTGCCCCCCGCCTGCTGGTGCAGGACGCCGTAGACGGTCCAGGCGATGCCGCCGTTGACCGTGGTGAGCAGCAGCACACCGCGCTCGCACTGCAGCAGCACCGCGAAGGCCAGCGTCAGCACCATCGCGGACAGCAGCTGCACCCACGGGTGGTCGTACGCCCGCAGCGCCTGGTCGGGGTTGAGGTTCGTGCCCAGCGAGACGCCCGCGTAGAGGATCAGGGTGACGCCGATGACGATGCCGACGACCAGGTACATCACCTCCAGCAGCCGGGCGGACGCGGTGATGTAGAAGCCGGTCAGGCCGTCCTGGACGGCGGCGACGAGGGCGCGGCCGGGCAGCAGCGCGAAGAGCCCACCGGTGATGACGGCGGACGCCTGGACGTTGTTGGCCCCGGGGATCCACTCGGCGTAGCGGTCGACCACGACACCCATCGCGGCGGCGGGCATCGCGGCCGCCGCGAACTGGTAGAACTCCGGGATGCCGCGCCCGGCCAGCAGCCACGCCAGCCGGTCGCCGAGCATCGCGGCCAGCGCCGCGGCCACGAAGATGATCGGGGTGCCGCCGACCAGCACGCTGGCCGCGCCCGCGAGCAGCCCCGCGGCGCCGGTGAGGAACCAGCCGCCGTACGGATGCCGGTTGCGGCGGATGTCGGCGAGGTGGCGGTACGCCTCCTCCAGCGTCGCCTTGTGCGCGGTGATCTCGTCGACGAGCTGGTAGACCGCCGCCAGCCGGGTGTAGTCGGTGCCGCGGCGGCGCACGGTACGGCTCATGGTGACCGGCATGTCGGTCAGCGACGGCTGGTACGAGATGCCCAGCAGCGTGAAGGTGACGTTCGGCTCGACGCGGGCGAGACCGTACGCGAAGGCCACGCCCAGCATGGCCGCCTCGACGTCCTCGGCGCCCTCACCGCCGGACAGCAGCAGCTCGCCGATCCGCAGGGTGAGGTCGAGGACGCGCGGCACGGAGACCGACGGGCCGGACTCCGGCCGGTCGGCGGGGAGTTCGGGGGTGGGCCGCTCGGCGACGGGGATCCGGACCATGACCCGCATCCGGTCCTGCCAGCGCCCGTCGTCCGGGGGCAGCAGGGCCGTCGGGGGCAGCGGGATGCCGGTGGGCGGGGTGAACTCGGAGCGGAGCTGTTCGGTGGCGGTGCGCACGGGCTGTGCGGGCTGCGCGGCCTGGCCCGACCGCACGGGAGGTACGGGAGGTACGGGAGGCCCGGGAGGTACGGACGGCACGTCGTCGGACACCGGTCTCACTCCCTTTCCGCGGTCTTCCCTGGTCCCCCTCATCTCGCGATGCTGCCAGCAGTGTGCCCGAATGTGCCCGTGGTCAGCGCTTCTGCGCGCGGTGCCGCCCGGCGGAGCGCCCCGCGGCGGGCACCGCCGAACCCTCGGAGGAGCCGGTCGGCGGCCCGGGGACGCCGTCCTCGCCCGAGGCGGCGGCCTTCTTGGCCTTGCCGCGCGAGCGCAGGTACTCGATGCCGATCGGCACGACCGAGAGGAGCACCACGAGGACGAGCATCGCCTCGATGTTCTTGTGGACGAAATCGATCTGCCCGAGCCAGTAACCGAGAAGCGTGACGCCCGCGCCCCAGAGCGTGCCACCGATGAGGTTGAAGGTGACAAAGGTGCGGTAGTTCATCCGGCTGACGCCTGCGACGATCGGGGTGAACGTTCGAACGATCGGGACGAAGCAGGCCATCACGATGGCCTTCGGGCCGTGATGTTCGAAGAATGCGTGCGCCTTCTCGATGTTCTCCATCTTGAACAGGCGCGATTCCGGGCGCCGGAAGAGCGAGGGCCCGACCTTCCGCCCGAACAGATAGCCGACCTGCTGGCCCGCCACCGCGGCGACGGCGATCAGCGCGGCCACCAGTGCCAGCGGCTGGTGCAGGGTGCCGGTCGCGACCAGCAGACCCGTCGTGAACAGCAGGGAGTCGCCGGGCAGGAAGAATCCGATGAGCAGACCCGACTCCGCGAACACGATCAGCAGCACGCCCCACAGGCCGTAGGTGTTGATGAGGTGGTCGGGGTCGAGCCAGCTCGGGCCCAGCGCGAGATTCGTCACGGACCAAAAGTATCAATCCAGTGTTGATACAAACGTTCCGCAACCTGCGGTCGGTGGACTACCTTCTCCGCAGTGTCACCCGCGCACCACCGCAAGTTTCGCAAGTCTCCCCCCACGTGCCCCGTCACCGCGTCCGACCACCTGGCGGCTCCCGTTATGACTCGCGCTATCACCCTGCACGAAGTTTCGAAGTACTACCCCAAACAGCCGTCACCGGCCGTGGACCGGTTCTCGCTCGACATCGCGCCAGGGGAGTTCCTGGTGCTGCTCGGGCCGTCCGGCTGCGGCAAGTCGACCGTTCTGCGGATGATCGCGGGCCTGGAGGACATCACCACCGGCGAACTGCTGCTCGACGGCGAGTACTCCAACGACCTCGCGCCCGGCGACCGCCGGATGGCGATGGTGTTCCAGAACTTCGCGCTGTACCCGAGCATGACCAGCAGGGAGAACATCGGCTTCCCGCTGCGCTTCGAGATGCCCGGCGAGGAGCACGGCCCGCGGGTCGACGAGACCGCCAGGATCCTCGGCATCGAGGAGATCCTGGACCGCTACCCCGGCCAGCTCTCCGGCGGCGAGCGGCAGCGGGTGGCGATGGGCCGGGCGATCTCCCGGCACCCGTCGGTCTTCCTGATGGACGAGCCGCTGTCGAACCTCGACGCCAAGCTGCGGGCGCACCTGCGCGCGGAGATCGCCCGGCTGACCCACGGCATGGGCGTGACCACGGTGTACGTCACGCACGACCAGGCCGAGGCGATGTCGCTCGGCGACCGCGTGGCGATCATGCGCAGCGGTGTGCTGCAGCAGCTCAGCAGCCCGCGTGAGGCGTACCACCTGCCCGAGAACGTCTTCGTGGCGGCCTTCGTCGGCACCCCGAGGATCAATCTGCTGCAGGCGACCGTGCTGGCGCCGCTCGGCGGCGGGATGTGGATCGACTTCGGGCGGCAGCGGCTGGGCCTGCCGGAGCCGCTGAGCCTGGACCACCAGATGCTCCGGATCCAGCAGGGCAGGCGGATCATCGTCGGCCTGCGGTCCGAGGCCGTGCGGATCGCCCAGCCGAGCCAGGCGCACGCCGGCGAGGTGGTGCTCAGCGGGATCGTCGAGCACGTGGAGTACCAGGGGCACGAGTCGCTGGTGCACCTCAACACCGGCTCGCGGCCCGCCGTGGTGCCGGAGCTGGAGGCGCCGCGGCCCAAGCCGTCGGCGACGCGTTCGGCGGCCCGCCGGGCGGCGAACGGCTCCGGCGGGATCGGCAAGCTCGCGCAGAAGGCGGCCCGCCGCATCCAGGCGTCGGTGATGGAGCGCGACTCCGGGCCCGAGGTGCCGCCGCGGCCCACGCACGCCCCGGGCCAGGCGCCGGTGTCGGTGATGGAGCGCCCGGCGGGGGCGCCGGAGACCCAGACCGGCGACCTGGTGGTCCGCACCGGACCCGACATCCGGGTCCGGCGCGGCGACCGCGTCCCGCTGCTGGTCGACCTCGCCCATCTCTACGTCTTCGACCACGAGGGCCGCCGCATCTGCCCGGCCCCCGCCCAGCAGCCGCGACTGGAGTAGTCACGGGTGCGCGGGCGGGAGGGCTGGCGCAGGCTGCGGTTATGGGTATCGAAGAGTACGGCGGCGGGCAGGCGCAGGGCGCGGACTTCCTCGTCGTGACCACGAACGACGCCCCGGGTTTCCGGGTGGAGCGGGTCATCGGTGAGGTCTTCGGCCTCACCGTCCGCTCCCGGCATCTGGGCAGCCAGATCGGCGCCGGGCTGAAGTCGATGGTCGGCGGCGAGCTGAAGGGTCTGACGAAGACACTCGTGCAGACCCGTAACCAGGCGATGGAGCGCCTGGTCGAGCAGGCGAAGGCGCGCGGCGCCAACGCCGTGCTCACCATGCGCTTCGACGTGACGGAGGCCGCGGACGTGGGCACCGAGGTCTGCGCCTACGGCACGGCCGTGGTGCTGTCCCCGTCAGACGTGGCGTAGCGCGTTGGCCATGATCGCGTCGTGCAGGTACTGGGCCAGGCCCGGCGCGATCTGCTCGTAGTAGGCGGTGAAGCGCGGGTCGGCGACGTACATCGAGGCGAGCCCGGTGTGGATGTCGTAGCCGCACTCGTAGTAGAGCCGGGAGATGGTCCGCCGGTGCTCCTCGGCGAGGTCCATCGCCCGCTCGCCGTCGGCGGGCTCCCCCGCGCCCAGCGCGGCGGCGATCCGGCCGTTCCACTCCTCCTGCTCCGCCTGGATCCGCAGCCAGTCCTCCTTGGTGTACGTGGCGGTGCGCGCCTGCGACTGCGCGTACGCCTCGGTGCTGCCCCAGCGTTCCCTGACCTCGTCGGCGTACTGCTCGGGGTCGTGCTCGCCGAAGACCTCGAACCGCTCCTCGGGTGTGAGGTTGATGCCCATCTTCCGTGCCTCCATGGCGCGTTCCACGGCCGCGGCCATCTCCTGGAGCTTCCCGATCCGCGCGGACAGCAGCTCGTGCTGGCGGCGCAGATGCGCCGCGGGGTCCGCGTCGGGGTCGTCCAGCAGCGCCGCGACCTCGTCGAGGGGGAAGCCGAGCTCCCGGTAGAACAGGATCTGCTGCAGCCGGTCGAGATCGGTGTCGTCGTACCGCCGGTGCCCGGCGTGACTGCGCCCGCCGGGCCGCAGCAGCCCGATCTCGTCGTAGTGGTGCAGCGTGCGCACGGTGACGCCCGCGAAGGCCGCGACCTGGCCGACCGAGTACCCCATGACTTCCTCCTTCCGTCAGACCCCACCCTCGGACCTCACGCCACGTGAGGTGCAAGCCCCTCGCCGGGCGGGCGATGAGACGGCGGCCCGACCGCACGGACCCGGCCAGGATCCCGCACCGCGAGCGCGGGCCAGGGTTGCGCCCGGGGGCGGGGAAGGGCGGGTGGGTGGGAGAAAATCGGGCTGGGGTGGCCGGAATGGGTGGCACACTTGTCCGATGCTGGGGACTACCGATCTCTCGACGTATCTGGCCGGGCTGGCCCTCATCGTGCTGCTGCCCGGGCCGAACTCGCTGTACGTGGTGTCGGTGGCGGCGCGGCGGGGGCCGCGGGTCGCCTATCGGGCGGCAGCCGGGGTGGTCTGCGGGGACACCGTGCTGATGGTGCTGTCCGCGGGCGGGGTGGCGTCGCTGCTGAAGGCGAGCCCGCTCGCCTTCGACGTGGTGAAGTTCGCCGGTGCGGGCTATCTGACCTGGCTGGCCGTCGGGATGCTGCGCGGCGCCCGCCGGATGTGGCGCGAGCGCGTCTCGCACCGCGAGGGGGCCGCCGCGGACGGGCCCACCGCCGAGGCCGTCGAGCGCCCTTACCGCCGGGCGCTGGTGGTCAGCCTGTTCAACCCGAAGGCGATCTTGTTCTTCATCGCCTTCTTCGTGCAGTTCGTCGATCCCGACTACGCGCACCCGGCCCTGTCCTTCCTGGTCCTCGGCGCCTGGGCGCAGCTCTTCAGCATCACGTACCTGTCGGTCCTGATCTTCGGCGGCAGCTACCTGGCCGCGGCCTTCCGCCGCCGCCGGCGACTGGCGGCAGGTCTTTCCGCGGGCGCCGCGGCGCTCTTCCTGGGCTTCGCCGCGAAGCTGTCGCTGGCCAGCGCGGGCTAGGACGGGCGGAGCCGGGGCGGGGCGGGGCGGGCGTACCGGGAGCGGCCGCCCGCGCGTCGGAGGCGGACAGCGGCAGCACGCGTGTACAGACTGGGCACGCTGAGGAAGCCGACTCACCGGAAGGCTGTCATGTCGCTGCACAAGGGCTCCGGCACGTCCCGCAACATCTCCGTCAACCCGTTCTTCGGGGAGGCCGATCCGATCGGCGGCATGCACACGGCGCCGCCCAAGCACCGCCTCCCCGACGGCCCGATGTCGCCGCACGCCGCCTACCAGCTCGTGCACGACGAGCTGATGCTGGACGGCAACGCGCGGCTGAACCTGGCGACCTTCGTCACCACCTGGATGGAACCCCAGGCCACGGTGCTGATGGCGGAGTGCGCCGACAAGAACATGATCGACAAGGACGAGTACCCGCGCACCGCGGAACTGGAGCGGCGTTGCGTATCGATGCTCGCCGACCTGTGGAACGCGCCCGACCCCAGCACCGCCGTCGGCTGCTCCACCACCGGCTCGTCCGAGGCGTGCATGCTCGCCGGAATAGCGCTCAAGCGCCGCTGGATCAAGCGCAACCCGGGCTACCCGGCCACCGCCAGGCCCAACCTGGTGATGGGCGCCAACGTGCAGGTGTGCTGGGAGAAGTTCGCCAACTTCTGGGAGGTCGAGATGCGGCTGGCGCCCATGGAGGGCGACCGGCTGCACCTGGACGCGGACTCGGCGATGGCGCTGGTCGACGAGAACACCATCGGTGTGGTCGCGGTGCTCGGCTCGACCTTCGACGGTTCCTACGAGCCGGTCGCGGAGATCTGCGCGGCGCTCGACGCGTACGAGGAGCGGACCGGCGTCCATGTGCCGGTGCACGTCGACGGCGCCTCGGGCGGCATGATCGCGCCCTTCCTGGACGAGGACCTGGTCTGGGACTTCCGGCTGCCGCGGGTGGCGTCCATCAACACCTCGGGGCACAAGTACGGCCTGGTCTACCCGGGTGTCGGCTGGGCGCTGTGGCGTGACGCGGACGCGCTGCCCGAGGAGCTGGTCTTCCGGGTGAACTACCTCGGCGGCGACATGCCGACCTTCGCGCTGAACTTCTCGCGGCCCGGCGCCCAGGTGGTCGCGCAGTACTACACCTTCCTGCGGCTGGGCTGGGACGGGTACCGGGCGGTGCAGCAGAACAGCCGTGACGTGGCCAGGTCGGTGGCGGCGCGGTTCGCGGAGCTGCCGGACTTCCGGCTGATCACCAGCGGGGACGAGCTGCCGGTGTTCGCGGTCACCACCGCGCCGGACGTGAAGTCCTTCGACGTCTTCGACGTCTCGCGGCGGCTGCGCGAGCACGGCTGGCTGGTGCCCGCGTACACCTTCCCCGCCGACCGGGAGGACCTCGCGGTGCTGCGGGTCGTCTGCCGCAACGGCTTCTCGGAGGACCTGGCCGACCTGCTGCTGGAGGACATCAACCGGGTGCTGCCGGAACTGCGCCGCCAGTCGCAGCCCTTGAAGCGCCCGGAGAACGTGGCGACGGCCTTCCACCACTGACGACGCGCCCCGCACCCCCCGGGCGGTCCCCGGGGTGCGGGGCGGCCGGACCTGCGGCACGGTGGAGAGGACCTCACCGAAAGGCAGGACCGTCATGTCCGAGCACACCTACCGGGTGACCGAGATCGTCGGCACCTCGCACGACAGCATCGCCGACGCGGTCAAGAACGGCGTCGCGCGTGCCTCGCAGACGCTGCGCGGCCTGGACTGGTTCGAGGTGACCCAGGTCCGCGGGCACATCGAGGACGGTCAGGTCGCGCACTTCCAGGTGGGCCTGAAGGTCGGCTTCCGGCTGGAGGACGCGCAGTAGCCCCAGCATTCCCCGCATCCCCCGGGTGGCGGCAGCGCTCCGCCGTCCGGGGGAACAGTGCTGCCCCGACGCCCGAACGGCCGCTCCCTGTACGGCGTAAGACCGGTCGACAAATCCGACAGATCGTCAGATCCTTTTGTCGTTAAGGCGGGTAATTGCCGGATATGGGCATCCCGCCGTGGACGCCGACGTATCTCGGGAGCTTGCATGAGCCAGGCCGCCACGCCACCGCCGCCCCCGCCGGGGCAGCACACACCACCGGAACCCACGCCGCGCGAGACCGCCTGGGCGGCGGGCGGCACTCTCTTCGCCGGGATGCTGATGCTGTTCGGCGGTGCGATGGCGATCCTCGAAGGCGTCGTGGGCATCTCGAAGGACTCCGTCTACCTGGTGACGCGCGGCGACTACACGTACAAGTTCGACGTCAGCTCCTGGGGCTGGATCCACCTGGTCCTCGGTGTGCTCGCGGTCGTCGTCGGCTGGGGGCTGCTCAGCCAGGGCGCGCCCTGGTCCCGCTACGGCGGCATGCTCATCGCCGGGCTGAGCATGGTCGCCAACTTCATGTTCCTGCCGTACCAGCCGGTCTGGTCGGTGATCATGATCGGCATCGACATCTTCGTCATCTGGTCGCTGTCCACCTACCACCCGGGGCACGGCCCCGCGGGCACCCACGCGGGAGGACTGCTGTGACCGCCAGCCCCACACTCGACCAACTCCGCCGCTGCTCCGTCGCCGTGGACATCGGCGCGGCCCGCACACGGGTCTACGTACGCAACGTCGGCATGGTCGCCGACGAGCCGAGCGTGGCCGCGCTCGACATCCGCACCGGCGCGCTCATCGCCGTCGGCGGCCGCGCCGAGCAGATGGCCGGGCGCACCCCCAGCCACATCCGGGTGGTCCGCCCGGTCTCCAGCGGCGCGGTCGTCGATATCGCGATGGCGCAGCGGATGCTGCGGCACGTGCTCGGCGACAAGCTGGGCAAGCGGTGGCGCCGGATGCCGGTGCTGCGGGCCGCGGTCTGCATGCCGCACGGCAGCGAGCCGATCGCCCGGCGGGCGGCCATCGAGACGATGTACGGGCTCGGCGCCCGGCGGGTGGAACTGGTCGACACCCTCATCGCCGCGGCCGTCGGCAGCGGGCTGCCGGTGGAGCACCCCGAGGCCACGATGATCGTGGTGTGCGGCGCCGGTACGACGCAGGTGGCCGTGCTGTCGCTGGGGGCGATCGTGGCGGCCGAGACGGTGCCGGTCGGCGGCGACGCGATCGACCGGGCGGTGGTGCAGCACCTGCGCAACGCGCACGAGCTGATGCTGCCCAGCCAGTCGGTGCGGCCGCTGCACCAGATGCTCGGTGGCCCGGCGGCCGGCGGCACCGTCACCACCGAGGTGCACGGCCGCGACGTGGTGAGCGGTCTGGCCCGCTCGGTCCTCGTCGAGACGGAGGGCGTGCGCCACGCCATGCGCACCCCGCTCACGTCCGTGCTGGACGCCATCACCACCGTCCTGCGCGTCTGCCCGCCCGACCTGGTCGCCGACCTGGCCGACCGGGGCATCATGCTCGCGGGAGGCAGCGCCCTCATGCCCGGCCTCGACCTGATGCTCCGCCAGGCCACCGGTATGCCCGTCCATGTCGCCGACCACCCCGACACCGTGGCCGTCCAGGGCCTCGGCGCCATGATCGAGGGCCGCGTCAGCCCGATGGTCCTCGACCCGCTCCCGGCGTGACGCGCGCTGCGCTTGCGGAGGGCGGTGCCCCGTTAGGGGCGCGGGGAACTGCGCGGCCCGCCGTCGCGTGGCTGCAGGTCACCACCGGCCCCAATGGGGCAGACGCGTTGTCTCCCGACCACCGGCCCGGTGGGGGCTGAGCGCGCAGTTCCCCGCGCCCCTACGGGGCACTACGGTGCCTGGCCCACCGACGGGGCTAGCTCTTCCGTCCGGGCAGGGTGGCGCCGTCGGCGGCGGACTCGCCGTGGCGCCAGCCTTCCGCGTCGCGGCCCTTGAGGCGGGACGTGGTGGTCGTCGGGAAGAGGCGGCGGGTGGTGTCCTCGACGGCGAGATCGCGGGCGGCCAGGGCCGGGAGGAGGTCGGTGGCGGTGCGGGCGCAGTCGCTGACCTCCGCCGCGGTGGCGGCGGCCAGCCGTTCGCGGATCCGGGCCGCGTAGGCGATCAGGAAGGACTCGCGGAAGTCGCGGGAGCGGGAGGTGCGGCCGCGGTGCAGGGCGTGGTCGGCCTGGACGAGCAGTGAGGTGTAGAGGAGTTCTACGGCGTCGAGGTCCGGTTCGTGGCCCACGACGGTGGAGAAGCCGAAGTCGGCGGACCAGACGGACTGGCAGCGGTTCGCCGCGGCGACGGCGTCCAGGAGGAGGGCTTTCGGCCCTTCGTAGGGCCGGTCCACGCCGATCCGGCGCGCGCCCGGCCCGCCGTGGCCCGGGTCGGCCACCAGTGCCTCGTCGATGCTGTGCCGCGCCATCAGATGCTGGGCCTTGGCCGACAGCGCCTCGGCTTCCTCCGGGAAGCCGGTGGACTCCGCCTTGGCCAGCAGTGCGCGGATCCGGCCGAGCATGCGGGAGGCGCCGCGGGTCGCCGGGACCGCCGGGGCGGCGGGGGTGAGGGCTGTGATGCGGGGCAGCCGCGCGTACAGGCAGAGGAGTTCCACCAGGGTGGTGGCGGCCGAGAAGCGGTCGAGGCGCTCTTCCCGGGCGAAGCCGGGCAGCCCGGCGCCGTCCTTCTCCGCGAACTTCGCGGCGAGCCGCTGGTGCTGGGGGCCGAGCTCGCGCGCGGCCATCCGCACCATGTCGGCCTCGCCCCACCCCCTGGCCACCCCTTCCCGCACCACCCGCCCCCTCACACCCTCGGCGGCCTCCCCCCACCGCTCTCCGGCTGCCGCCAGCACCGAGGCAGCCCCATCCACCTCCGCCTCACCCCCACCCGCCGCCACGGCCCGGCCAAACGCCCGCTCAAACTCATCCACCCCCCAAGTGTCGCCTCCCGCGAGGAGGACCTCGCCCCGAAGGGGCGCGGGGAACTGCGCGCTCAGGCCCCACCGGGCCGGTGGTCGGGAAACAACGCGTCTGCCCCATTGGGGCCGGTGGTGACCTGCAGCCACGCGACGGCTGGTCGCGCAGTTCCCCGCGCCCCTACGGGGCACTACGGTGCCTGGCCCTCCGCAAGCGCAGCCCGCGTCCCGCCCCTACGGGGCACTACCGGTGCCTGGCCTTCCGCAAGGGCAGCGATCGGGGCACTACGGAGCCCGGGTCTTTCGCGAGCGCGCCGCAGGCGTTATTCGCCTTGGGCCGTTTCGATTGTGCCGTGGAGGTCGCTGGCGGCGTCGAGTGCGGAGGCGGCGGAGAGGGCGAGGCAGGTGGCGAGGACGGCGGCTATGGCGCGGGGGGCGCGGGCGCGGAGGAGGTGGGGGGTGGTGGGCGGGAGGGCGAGGAGGGCGGCGACGCGGCGGGGAACGGGACCGGTGGCGGCGGAGAGAGCCGCGTGCGGGCGGCCGGGCAGCGGCCGGGCGGCGAGGGCGGCGCGCCCGATCGCCCGGGCGGCCAGCCGCCGGTCCCCGACGACCGCGGCCGCGGCCTCGTCGGCCCAGCGCTCCAGCGCGTACGAGAGCGGGTCGCGCAGAATCCGCAGCGCCGGGTGGCAGGCGCAGGCGAGGGCGACCACGGCGAGGAAGAGGTGGTGCCGCCCGGCGAGGTGCGCCCGCTCGTGGGCGAGCAGCGCCTCCCGCTCGGCCGGGTCGAGCGCCCGCAGCATCCCGGTGGTGACCACGATCCGCCCCGGCCTGCCCGGCAGGGCGTACGCGTCGGCCCCCGGATCCTGCAGGACGGTCAGGTCGCCCGCGGCCATCCCGGCCCGCACCGCGGTCCGCCGGGCCCGTGCGGCGAGCACGAGATGGCGGCGCGAGGTCCGTACGAGGGTGGCCACGACGACGGCGAGCAGCACCGCGGCGACGATCCCCGCCGGATCCGTCTCCTGGTCGCCGACCACCGGTAGGACGAGGTGCCCGAACGCGGCCACCGGCGGCAGCCGCAGCGCCCCCGCCCCGGCGAGCAGGCACAGCGCGGCGGTGCTGCACGCGGCCAGCGCCGTCGCGGAGACCGCCAGCAGCCAGGCCGCGGCCCGCGGTGGCAGCGCGTCGGCGAGCCGCCGGGCGGCGGGCGCGGCGAGCAGCGGCACCAGCAGCGGCGCCCAGACGGCGTAGTTCACCGCGTACCGCCTTCACCCGTACGGTCGCCGGAGGCGCGGGAGGCGTCCGAAGCGCCGGACGGGCCGGGCTCCCCGCCCTCCGCCTGCGCCAGCAGCTCCCGCAGCAGCCGCTCGTCGTCCGGGTCGAGCTGGGAGACGAAGCGGGCCAGTACGGTCCCGCGGTCGTCCTCGGCCGACTTGTCGAGTTCGGTGCGCATCCGCCGGGCGGCCAGCCCGGGCGAGTCCTGCACCGGCAGATACGCGTAGCCGCGGCCGGAGCGGGTGCGGCTGACCGAGCCCTTCTCGTGCAGCCGGGCGAGGATCGTGGTGACGGTGGTGCGGGCCAGCGCCGTACCGAGTTCGCGCTGGACGTCCGCCGGGGTGAGGGCGCGGCCGTCGGCCGCCCACAGAGCGGCCAGCACACTCGCTTCGAGCTCACCCGAAGGGCGGCGTGCCGCCGCGTTGGCCTCCGGCATGGAACGCCCCTTCCCGGTCCGTCGTCTACAGTTTTGTAGACCGACTACACGACTGTAGTCGGCGGAGGTGCCTGTGTGCGCCCCCGGAACCCATTATGGGAGGGCTCCACCGCCATGCCCCTGCCCGTGCTGAACCAGGCCGTCAACGTGCTCGACGCCAGTTCCCTGCTGGCGTCCTTCGGCGCGGTCGGCATCGCCGTCGTGATGTTCGCCGAGACCGGCCTGCTGGTGGGCTTCTTCCTGCCCGGTGACTCGCTCCTCTTCACCGCGGGACTGCTCTGCGTCCCCGGTGCCTCCGATGTGGTGCATCTCTCGTTGTGGCAGGTGCTGGTCGCCGCCCTCGCGGGCGCGCTGCTGGGCGCGCAGGCCGGATACGTGATCGGCCGCCGCGGCGGCCCCGCGCTGCTGGCCAGGACCAAGAACCGCAAGCTGCACGAGGGCGCGGCCAGAGCCGCGGAGCTCCTGGAGCGCTACGGGCACGCCAAGGCCGTCGTCCTCGCCCGCTTCATCCCGATCGTGCGCACCGTGCTGAACCCGCTGGCCGGGACCCTGAACGTGCCGGTGCGCACCTTCACCGTCTGGCAGATCGCGGGCGGCACGGTGTGGACCGTCGGCCTGGTGCTGGGCGGGTACGGGCTCGGCTCGTCGATCCCGCACGTGGACACCTACCTGCTGCCGATCGTCGCGCTGATCGTGATCGCGTCGCTCACCCCGCTGGTCCTGGAGATCCGGCGCGGCCGCCGCGGCGGCGCCGCCCCCGCGGGCACACCGGCCACCGCCGACCCGGAGCGCCGGTGAACTCCCGGATCGACGCGGGCCTGTACCGCTGGGTCATCGACCTCACCCATCGCACGCCCGAGCCGCTCAACGACGTGATCCGGTTCCTCAGCGACTACGGTCTGGGCGTCTTCGCCGTCCTGATGCTGCTCGTGTGGTGGCGGGCCCGGCCCGCGGACTCCGCGCGGATGGCGACGGCGCTGTCCGTACCGTTCACCGTCGTGGTCGCGTACCTGGTCAACGACGTGGTGAAGTCGATCTTCGACGAGCAGCGGCCGTGCCGGACGCTGCACACCGTCACCGTCGAGGCCTGTCCGGCCCTCGGCGACTGGTCCTTCCCCAGCAACCACGCGGCGATCGCCGGCGCCGCGGCCGTCGCGCTGGTACTGGCCGACCGCCGCCTGCTCGGCTGGACCGCCGTGCCCTTCGCGCTGCTGCTGGCCGCCTCCCGGGTGTGGATCGGCGTCCACTACCCGCACGACGTGCTGGTCGGCCTGCTCGTCGGCGCCCTGGTCGCCACCCCGCTCACCCTGTCGGCCCGCCGGGCCGCCCCGGCCGTGGACAAGCTCCGCGCCACCCGGCTGCGCCCGCTGCTGGCCGACGGCCCGGGCACGGGGCAGCCCCTGCGGCCCGCGCCCCACTGACAGCCGCTCACCGCGTCCGGGCCGCCTCCGCGCGGTAGGCCGCCTTCACCTCCGCCCAGCGGGCGGCCTGGGCCGCGTCCGCCGTCCCCCGCAGCTCCGCCAGCTTGAGCAGCGCCGCCTCCGCGCCCGAGGCGAGCGTCTGGGCCTCCGCGCGGTAGTGGTCGGTGACGACCGCGTCGAGTTCCGCGTCGTTGAGCGAGGGCACGATACGGGCCGCCAGCCGGTTCATGTTCCGGTACGAGCCCTGCAGCAGGAACGGCGGTTCGGTGCGCGAGGCGTCCCCGCGGGCGGCCGAGGCGATGTACTCCGCGTTGACGGCCAGCACGGTCGCGCGGGCCCGCAGCAGATGGCGCAGCACCGCGACGATCGGCGCCCGCTCGGCGGGCGGGTACGGGTGGACCAGGTCCTCGGGGCGGGCCGTCGGGTCCGACCCGGCCAGCCGGACGAGGAGTTCGAGGTCGGCGCGGTCGCGTCCGGCGAGCGGGGCGAGGGTGTCGTTCGCGGTGAGGGCGTTCTCCACATAGCTGAGCGCGAAGAGGTCGTCCCGGCCGGTCAGGACGTCCCCCAGGTTCCACACGTCGGCGCGGTTGGCGAGCATGTCGGGGACCTGGAAGCGGCGGCCGGACTCGGTGTACGGGTTGCCCGCCATGCAGACGGCGAAGCGCTTGCCCCGCAGGTCGTAGCTGCCCGCCGCGCCCTCGACGCGGCGCTGGGCGTCGCACAGCGGGATGAACTTCTGCAGCAGTTCGGGTGAGGTGTGCTGGATGTCGTCCAGGTGGAGCAGCACGTTGGAGCCCAGCTCCAGCGCGAAGTTGATCCTCTCCACCTCGCGGCGGGCGGTCGCGTCCGGCGCGCGGTCCGGGTCGAGCGAGGTGACGGCGCTGCCGAGGGCCGGTCCCGAGACGGTCACCAGTGCCAGGCCGAGGCGGGCGGCGACGTATTCGATCAGCGACGTCTTGCCGTATCCCGGCGGGGACATCAGCATCAGCAGGCCGCCGGGCGCACCGAACTGCTTGGCCAGGTTGTCGCCGATCAGCGGCAGATAGACCTCGTCCAGCAGCCGGTTGCGGACGAAGCCGGTCAACGGCCGTGCCCGGTACGCCGCGAGGCCCAGCCGGTCGCGTTCGGCGGCCACCACCTCGCCGCGCCGCCGCTGGTAGGCGCGGTACGCGGGCACCTCGTCGGCCCTGAACCGCCGTACGCGGTCCAGCAGTTCGTCCAGCCGTACGGTCATCCGCCGCCCGGTGATCCGCGGGTGCGCCCCGAGCAGCCCCTCCACGGTCACCTCCACCGGCGCGTCCGACTCGCGGCGCACCAGCTCCGGCCCGCACACGAACGACGCGACGGCCTCCGCCAGATCCCCCTCGCCCGTCCCCTGGTCGGCGACGCCGCCCAGCCACCCCCGCACCAGCTGCTGCTTGGCGGCCAACTCCCCGCCCAGCCCGCCCAGATCCTCCTCGAACTCCTTGTACGGCACCCCGTGCACCCCGCCGAGCGCCGCCACGAACCGCTCCCGCACCCCCCGTGCCCCCACCCCGCCGACGAACCCGCCCCGCCCCTCGGCCAGCTCCTCGACGAGGTACTCCCCGACGAGCCCGAAGTCCGCCGCGTCCGCCGCGTCCGCCGCGTCCGGCCCTCCGGCTGCGAGGCCGGTCGCCGCGAAGAAGTCCCGTGCCGCCGCGGCCAGTTCGGCGGCCAGGGCGCCGAGCGCGACGGTGGCCCGGGAGGCCGGGGAACCGCCGAAGGCGGCGTTCGCCCGGGTCAGGGAGCGGGCGCGGGTGGTCCAAGTGGTGCGTTGGGGTGGGGTGGGGGCGTGGGTCCAGAAGAGCTGGGCGGCGGCGCGGGTGGCCGCGGGGTAGCGGAGGAGGGCGGCGGCGGTGGCCAGCGGGTGGAGGGCGGTCAGCAGGAGGGTGGCGTCGTGGTCGTGGACACCGCGTTCGTAGCCCTCGTCGAGCCGGGCCGCGGCGGCGGCGCGGACCAGCGCGTCCAGGTCGGCGCCCTCGGGGACGCGGTCGAGCAGCAGGGTGGCCGCCAGGTACTCCGCCCGGTAGAGGGCGGGCGACTCCGAGACCACCGGGCGGTCCCAGAAGCGGCGGGTGGCCGCGAAGGCGTCGTCGCGGACCGGGACCAGGTAGTCGGTGCCGGTGACGGTGAAGGCGAGGCCGCCGTCGTGCGGGACGAGGGCGAGGTCCAGCGGCTGGGTGTTGACCGCGAAGCGGTGCCGTCCGAGCCGGATCGCGGCGCCGCCGGCCTCGTACAGGTCGAGCCGGTCCCGTAGCGCGCGCCCGGTGTCCTGGCGGGCGGCGGCGAGCGCGGCCTCCAACTCGGCGGCGCGGGCCGGGTCGCCGAGGGTGCGCAGTTCCGCCGCGATCCCCCGGTGCCTGGCCGCCATCGGGTCGGAGGCGAAGTAGGTGTTGACCTCGTCGAGCGTGCCGAGCGCCGCGGCCCGGCGGCGGACGCCGTCGAGGACGCGCTCGGCCGAGGCCGCCAACCGCTGGGCCCGCTGGGCGCGTTCGTCGGAGAGCGCCTGCTTGCGCGCGGCGAAGGTCTGGTGGATCTCCTCGCGGCGGGCGGCGAGTGCGGCCAGCCGGTCGTCGTCGGCCGCGAAGCGGGTGGCCAGGTTCTCCACCTGGACGAGCAGCAGGCCGAGCCGCTCCTCGCACTGCTCGGGGGTGTCCGCCCCGGCCAGCGCCCCGCTGACGCTCTGCGCGAGCAGCGCGCTCTCGGCGGCGAACTCCGCCGCGGACTCGGCGGCGAGCAGTTCGCGGCGCCGCGCGTCGAGCAGCGCCCGCGCCTGGTTGACCTCGCCGAGCACCTCCGCGACGGCGGCGAGGATACGGGTGCGGACCGTGGCGTCGGCGATCTCCAGACCGCCGACCGTCTCGGTGACCGTGCCGAGCCCGGCCGCCTGCTCGTCCAGGACCGCGGTCACCGCTGCCGCGTCCGCGGCGGTCGGCAGCGCAGCGGCCTCGGCGGCGGTGGCCGCGACCCGCTCCCGGTAGGCGTCGAAGGCGTCCGCCTGCGCGAAGTGGTCGGCCGCGCGGCCCGCGGCCTCCGTCAGATCGCGGTCGAGCCCCGCGGCGAGCGCGTCCAGCTTCCCGGTGTCGACATAGCGCAGCTCGCGCAGTGACACCAACCGGCCCTGTGCACGCCGCAGTTCGGTCAGCCGCTCGACCCACTGCGCGGCCGAGCTCACCGCCTCGCCGCGCGCCTGCCGTACCACCGTGGTGATCCGCGCCGCGGTCTCCGCGACGGCCTCGGCGGCCCGCGCGGTCAGCTCCCGCACCCGGGCGTACTCAGCGAGCACCTGCCGCCCGGTGTCCCGCACCTCGGCCAGCGGCGCGGCCAGTTCGCCGGTGTCCGGCTCGGCCAGCCAGTGGTAGCGGTCGAGCACCCGCTCGCACGCGGCGACCAGCGCCTCGTGCACCGCCACGGTCGGCGCGCTCTCCAGCGACAGCGCGGTACGGGCCACCGACAGGCTGTCGGCGACGGCCCGGACGAGATCGGGGTTGCCGACGCGTTCCAGCGGTCCGGTGCCCACCGGCTGCGCGGCGGCGTAGGTGTCGGACAGGAACGGGGTGCGCCAGCGCTGCACGGTGTGCACCCGGGCGGGCTCGCCGCCGTCCGCGGCGCGCAGGGTGATCAGGGTGCCGTCCTCGTAGAGCGCGCAGCCCTGGACGTGCAGCGGCGCCGCCGCCTCCTTGCGGATCAGGTTGTACGGCAGCAGCAGCCGGTGGCCGTCGGCGGGGGCGTGGAAGACGTACAGCACGTCCTCGCCGTTGGCCGACCGCACGATCCGCTCGAACTCCAGCTCCCGCGGCCCGGTTTCGTAGGCGCGAGTGCCGCCGGTGGCCAGCGCGTAGCCGCCGGGGAAGACGACGCCCTGGTCGTCGGGGAGCCGCAGGCACGCCTGCCCCAGCGCGTCGAGCCGTTCGATCTCGCCGGTGCGGGTGTTGACGGCGAAATGCCGGTCCGCGCTCTCCCGGTACGGGCGCACGCGGAGCAGCAGCAGCGGGCCGACGGCGGCGTACGCGATGTCCCCGTCGGCGAGCGACTGCAGGGCGTCCTCGACGGGTTCCTCGTACGAGGTGTCGCCGGTCCGCATCGCCAGGGTGCCGCCGGTGGTGGCCACCGTGACGGTGCCGCCGTCCGCGGCGGTCAGGGCGAGGTGCGGGTGCCTGCCCGGCACATGGTCCTCGCGGCTCGCCACGGCCCATCCGACGGCGTACGGCCCCCCGTCGCCCGCCGCCTCCTCGCCGAACTCCCGTGCGGTGCCCTCGTATCCGCAGGTGCCGTCCCGGCCGACCCGCCAGCTCACCACCCGTACGTCCGCCGCCGAAGGGCCGGTCCTGAAGACGGCCAGCAGCCGCCCCTCGGCGACCCGCAGCCGCAGCATCCGCGTCTCGCGGTAGTAGCGGTACAGCTCCCCGAAGTCCCGTACGAACGCGGGGTCGTCGAGCAGTCCGGGCGCGGCCGCCGGCTCCTCGCCGCGCCGCACCTGGAAGACGTCGGCGACGTCCGTCACCTCGGCCGGATTCGCCGCGAAGAGCAGATACGGGCCGACGGCGGCGAGATCCGCCGGGTGGGCGGGGGCGGCGGTGCCGAGGCGTTCGGTGCCGTCCAGCCGCAGGTCGGTGGAGCCGAACACCTCCTGCCGCCGTGCGTTCAGCTCCTCCGCGCAGCCCGCGAGCAGCCGCGCGGAGGCGGTGAGGCGGTCCCGCAGCACCTCGTAGGTCCCGGCATCGAGCGAGCCGCTGCCCGCGGCGCTCTGCTCCGTCATCTCCGTCACTTCCCGCACTTCTCGCGTTTCCGGTACGTCCGCAACTCGCCCTGTCGCGCCGCTACTTCTTCACCAGGCCGTTGGACGGCGCCGCGGGGGCCGGGACCGGGGGCTGGTTGAGCAGTTGCTGCAGCGCCGCCGACACCGTCAGGTTGCCGAGCTGGCCGGAGCCGAGGGAGGCCAGTACGCGGGTGGCGTCGTCGGTGAAGCGGCCCGCGTCGTCGAGCCAGGGGCGGGCGAGCGCCTGGACGGTGTCGGAGCTGGCGACGAACTCGTCCACGCTGCGCCCGGCGCTGACCGCGCCGAGCAGCTTGTCGAAGAAGACGGTGTCGCCGCCGACGATCTGGATGTCGGCCTTCTCCAGGCCGGTGGCCAGCACCGTGGCCTGCGCCTCGGCGATCTGCCGCTGGGTGTCGAGCGAGGCCAGCCGGATGTCCTTCTCGGCGGCGAGCCGCAGCCGGTACTCCTCGTGGCCGCGCGAGGCGTCGTCCAGGGCGGCCATCGCCGCGGCCTTCTCGGTCAGGCCCGCGGCCTCCGCGCGCAGCTTCTCGCCGATCATCGCGGCCTCGGCCTTCGCCTGGGCCGTGGTGCCCTCCGCGTCGGCCAGCGCCCGCAGCCGCGAGCCCTCGGCCTCCGCGGTGAGCCGGGCGGTGGTGGCCTGCGCCTCGGCGAGGCCGATCTTGCTGATCGCCTCCGCCCCGCGCTCGCGCACCTCGACCTCGGCGAGACCCGCGGCGGCGGCCTCCGCCCGTACGCCCTCGGCGAGCCGGATCTTGGCGTCGGCGTCCAGCTCGGCGGCGCGCTTGCGGGCCTCGGCCATGGTGAGCGCCTCGCGCGCCTTGTGCTGCGCGGCCTGCTCGGCGGCCTCGGCTGCCTTGATGTCCTTGACCAGCCGCTCCTGCGCCTGCGCCTCGGCGGTGATGACCAGCGCCTGCCGCTCGCGCTCGGCCTCCTGCACCATCCGAAGCGCCTTGATCGACTCCTCCTGCTCGGCGACGGTGCGGTCGACCGCGATCCGCTCCCGGATGACGTCGGCGACCTCGCGGCGCTCCGCCTCGACCTCCTTGTCCTTGGCGATCCTGGACAGTTCGGTCTCCCGCTCGCGGGCGATGACCTCCAGGACGCGGTCCTTCTCGATCCGCTCGTTCTCCACCGCGATGACCCGCTCGCGGTTCTTCTGGGCGACCGCCACCTCGCGCTGCTGGTTCTCGCGCTGGACGCCCAGTTGCTCCTCGGTGCGGATGAACGCCCCCTGGGAACCCAGGCGTTCCTCCTCCTGCACCCGCGCGGTGACGGCCTCCTCCTTGGCGCGCAGCGTCTCGACCTCGCGGCGCTGCTTGATCTCGGCCTCGGCCTGGCGGCGTTCGAGCTCCAGGATGGTCTCCCGGGCCTCGACGTTCTGCCGGGTGATCTCCTTCTGCTCCGTGCGCTGGAAGTCGTTGGTGCGGACGTGCTCGATCGCGGTGAGTTCGGTGATCTTCCTGATGCCCTGCGCGTCGAGGATGTTGGCCGGGTCGAGCTGGGTCATCGGGGTCTGCTCGAGGAAGTCGATCGCGCAGTCCTCGAGGTGGTAGCCGTTGAGGTCGGTGCCGATGACCTGGATGATCTGGTCGCGGAAGTGCTCGCGGTGGGTGTAGAGGTCGACGAAGTCCAGCTGCTTGCCCACGGTCTTGAGCGCCTCGGAGAACTTGGCGCTGAACAGCGCCTGCAAGGTCTCCTGGTGGCTGGCCCGTTCGGTGCCGATCGCCTGCGCGACCTTCACCACGTCCTCCTTCGTCTTGTTCACGCGGACGAAGAAGGTGAGGTGGATGTCGGCCCGGATGTTGTCCTGGCAGATCAGGCCCTCGCGGCCGGTGCGCTGGATCTCGATCGTCTTGACGGAGATGTCCATCAGCTCGGAGTTGTGCAGCACCGGCAGGACCACCGCCCCGGTGAAGGTGACGTCGACCTGCTTGGTCTTGGAGATGATCAGCGCCTGGCCCTGTTCGACCTTGCGGAAGAGGCGGCTCACGGTGAAGAGCACTCCGAGGGCGATGAGCGCGAGAACGGCGAAGAGCACGCCGATCCCGATGGCGGTGGCATCCATGGCGGATCCTCAAGATCTACGGGTGGTAGGTGTGGTGGTTCTCGGGTGACGGTGGTGGTTCTCAGGTGACGGAGGGGTCGAAGGGCGCGACCCAGAAGAACTCGCCGTCGGGTTCGAACGCGTAGAGCAGCCCGGTGCTGCCCGCGGGGAAGGTGTCCGCACCGCTCTGCCGGACCTGGACGACGGCGGTGGAGCCGTCGTCGGCGGTGACCTCGGCCTGGCCGAAGCCGCTGGTGACGCGGCCGGTGCGGATGGTGCAGAGCAGGCCGACGAAGTCCTCGCGGGAGGGCGCCCGTTCGTGCGGGAAGAGCCGCCGCAGCGGGTGGACCAGCACCCAGGTCACCGACCAGGAGCCGACGAGGGCGCCGATCAGTACGGCGCAGTCGAGGAGGGCGCGTGGCACGCCGTGCACCCCCGCGCCGTCGAGCGCGGCGGATCCCGCCAGGCTCAGGAACCAGGCGAAGGCGATGAGCAGCGAGCACACGACGGTGACGGGCACGCCGTCCAGTCCGGCACTGGCCAGCAGGCCGGTCTCGCGCTGGGCCTCGTGGTCGCGGCCGGGGCCGTGAGAGGCCGGGCCGTGGTGAGCGGGGCCGTGGTGGCCGCCGGCGCCGTGGTGGCCGGGGCCGTGGGCGTCGGCTCCGCCGACGAGCACGAGTCCCCAGAAGCCGACCACGACCACCAGCGCCCCACTGAACAGCACGGTCGGAAAGCCGAGGACGACGCCGGTGAACTCCCCCATCCCCGTGCGCCTCCCCCCATTGCTGCCTTCCCGGCCTTCCGACCGCCACGCAGATAGTGGCACCAGGTGCCAGGAGTCGGCATTGCCGGTTCCCGGCAGTCTTGACACCCTCCAGACGTCCGGTTGGCGGCTGCAACCGCGGGGTGCGGCGCTGCGTCACCGGCCCGGAAAACGGCGCCGGCCGCCCCTCCGCACGGGGTGCGGGGGACGGCCGGAAGGCGGCTGCGAGCTGCGCGGATCCGCGCGGCGACGCGTCAGGCCTGGGTCGCCTCGATCTCCAGGGCGATACGGATCTTGTCGCTGACCGCGGCACCGGCGGCGCCACCGGTGACACCGAACGCGCTGCGGCTGATCTCGGTCGCGGCCGAGAAGCCGGCGATCGCGTGGCCCTCGTAGTGGGTGCCGAAGCCGTTGAGCTCGAGCTCCAGGGTGACCGGCTTGGTCACACCGTGCAGGGTGAGCTCGCCGTCCACCTGGAAGACCGCGGCGCTCTCGGCGCGGATCGCGGTGGAGGTGAAGGTCATCTCGGGGAACTGCTCGGTGTCAAGGAAGTCCGCGCTGCGTACGTGGGCGTCCCGCGACTCGTTGTTCGTGGAGACGGAACCGGTCTTGATCACCGCGGAGACGGTGGAGTCCAGCGGGTTCTCCGCCGTCACGATGGTGCCCTCGAAGCTCGCGAAGTGGCCGCGAACCTTGGAGACGCCCAGGTGGCGGACGTAGAAGGACACATCGGAGTGCACGGCGTCAATGGCCCACTTGCCAGCGACGTAGCCGGGGATCGATTCGGTCTGCGTGGTCATGGGAACTCCTCGTACGGTCTCAGCGGTAACCAGGGTATTGGTTGAGCGCTCACCAACCATAACTCGCGGGTGTTGAGAGTTCAACCACCGGTATGATGGGGCCATGGACGATGTGCGCTGGCTCAGTAGTGCCGAGCAGGAGATCTGGCGGGCGTATATGACCGCGAACGTGCAGTTCTCGGCATATATAGACCAGCAGATGCGCCGGGAGTCCGGCATGCCCATTGCCTACTACGAGATCCTGGTGCGGCTGTCCGAGGCGCCGGGCCGCTGCCAGCGGATGAGCGAGCTGGCCGAGGCGTCCCAGTCCTCGCGCAGCCGTCTGTCCCACGCGGTCTCGGCGCTGGAGAAGCAGGGCTGGGTGGTGCGCAGCCCCGCCGACGGCGACCGCCGCGGCTGGGTGGCCTCCCTCACCGACACCGGCTTCGCCGCGCTGGCCGCCGCGGCCCCCGGCCATGTCACCGCCGTCCGCGAGCACCTCTTCGACGTCCTCACCCCGCACCAGCTGGAGACCCTCCGCGAGATCGGCCTGGCGATCAGCGCCGGTCTCAAGACGGAGTGCGACGAGGCCCGCGCCGAGGAGGACCAGAGCTGCCCGACGGAGGCGGACGCCGACGCCGTGGCCTGCCCGGCCGAGGAGGCGGGCGCGGGCGCGCGTCCGATCACAGCGGGGTGACCGGCCAGCCCAGGAGGCGGGCGCCGAGCGCGGCCGTCTCCAGGGTGTAGCGCTGGAGGGCGTCGTCCGGGTCGAAGCCGGTGAGGGCGGCGATCCGTTCCAGGCGGTACGACAGGGCCCGCACGCTGAGGTCGAGGCGGCGGGCCGCCTCGGCGTTGACGTAGCCGGCGGCGGCGTAGGCGGAGATCGTCTCCAGCAGCGGGAGGGGGCCGCCGCGGGCGCTCTCCAGCGGGCCGAGGACCGTACGGACCAGGTCGGACATGGCCGCGCGGTCGCGCATGAGCACCGGGAAGACCAGCAGGTCGGCGGCGTTGAGCACGGGGGCGGACAGGCCGAGGCGGTCGGCCAGGTCCAAGGCGCTGAGGGCTTCCTCGTAGGACCGGACCACGCCGACCGCGCCGCTGTGGGGGCGGCTGACGGCGGTCCTCGGGGCGGCCACGGCCTTCACGAAGGCGTCCAGGACGTGCTGCTGCGTGGTGGGCGCGATACAGACCAGACGGCCGTCCTTGGGGGCGATCAGCGCGTCGTGGTCGCCGAAGCGGCCCGCCAGCTCCCGCTCGACGCGGCGCAGCTGGGGGTGGGACTCGTCGTACGGGCCGGCCTCCGGGGCGGTCGCCACGACGACGATGTGCCGGTCGGCGAGCCGCAGGCCGAAGCCCTCGGCCTGTTCGGCGATACGTCCGGGGTCGCTGCGGCCGTAGAGCAGGTCGTCGACGAAGGCCCTGCGCTCCGTCTCCGCCTTGCGGACCGCGTGCCGCTGGGCGCGCTCGTGGCCCTCGGCCAGGGCGGCGACGCCCGCCTCCAGCGCGGCCAGCACCGCGCTGCCGACGCGGCGCAGCTCGGCCGCGTCCCGGGCGGTGGCGACACCGGGCAGCTGCGGCCAGGCGCGACGGGCGGCGGCCAGGTGGACCGCGGTCACCTCGCGCAGCCCGAGGCCGGAGTCGGCGGCCTGCTCACCGAGCGCTCTGCGGCCCTCCCGCTCACCACGGCTGAGCGCCCGGCAGCTCCGCGAGATGTCCGCGAGCGTGTCGGAGAATCCGGCGACGAACTCCGGTGGTACATGGGCTCCCGTGCCCGCCCCCGTCACCACACTGCCCCCCATGGTCCCGTTGCCCCCACCGGCTCTTCCGGCTCCCGGACGCCTGGAACGTATCAACACTGCCGGTTCCCGGAAACGGTGACCCGGGATACCACCGGCGTACGCGCCCGGCCGGAGGGCGGGTTCCGGGCATGGCTGAGCCGGGCGACGGCTGGCGTCGCCCGGCTTCGCTTCGCTCCGCTCTTCGGCCGGTGGCTACTTGGCGGTGGTGGTCTGCTGCGGCTGCGCGGCAGACGTCGTCTCGCTCGCGGTCACCACGTCGGTCGGGGTGATCGCCTCGGGGGCCGGGGTCGGCGTCGCCGTCGGCGCCGGGGCGGCGGAGGGCGCGTCGTCGGCCTTCATCGCCTTCGCCTCGGACTTCAGGATGCGCATCGACTTACCGAGACCGCGGGCGGCCTCCGGCAGCTTCTTGGAGCCGAACAGCAGGATGACGACGATCGCCACCACGATCAGGTGCCACGGCTCCAGCCCGTTTCGCAACATGGAGATCCTCGCTTCGTTTCGTTCAGGGGGCCGAAATGGCTTTCCCTCGACATCGCATTGTCACCCGAAAGCCGTCGCCGACGGCACCCGGGTACTCAAAGCATGCGCAAAAAGCTCGTGAACGGGAAGCCCCCACCCCCGCCGGCTCGGGCCGACGGGGGCCGGAAAACCGTCAGGAGCTGCGCTTTCCCGTGTCGAGGGACGCCTTCGAACCGGGCTTCCTGTCGAGCGGCGGAATGGCGTCGATCACCTGCTGCCAGCGGTGGTCGGTGACGATGGCGCCCAGCTGGGCCGCGGTCATCGGCGGGTTGACCAGGCTGCGCGGCGCGCCCTTCTCCGCGGTGGCGTTCCACTCGCTGACGCCGACCTCGGCGCCCGCGGCGGTGTAGAAGGTGGCCGTCCAGTCCTTGATCCCGCCGCGGTGGTCCGGGTACTCGTACCCCTTGAAGATCTCCAGCGTCCCTCCGTGCACATGGGTGATGGAGCACTCGATGCCGGGGTTGAGCTTGGGGTCGGGGCAGCCCTGGGGCTGGTTGCCGTCGCGCTGGGCGTACGCGCCGACGGCGCCGGGGCCCTTGCCCGCGTCGAAGAGGATGTTCACGGCGGGCATGTCCTCCTCGGTGCCGCGCCCGTCGGGCAGCACGGTCGCGTGCCCCTTGGGCAGCATCGCGACGAACAGGTCGGCGACCTGCTTGGCGCTCATCGGCGGGCGGGCGGCGGCCGGGTGGGTCGTCGCGGTGGCCGGGGCGGCGGAAGGACGGGCGGGCGCCGAGGCCGCACCGCTGTTCTTCGCGCCGTCGCTCTTGGCCAGCGTGCCCGCCAGCACGCCGCCGACGCCGATCGTCGCGAACGCCGCGACGCCCGCGGCGACCATCAGGGTGCGGCGGCGGCGCAGCCGGCGGCCGTGGGCGTGCCCGTCGTCCACCAGGGAGCGGGAGTCGCCGGGCTGGAAGGTGTCGGCGGTGCGGCGCAGCGCTTGGCCGAGTTCGTCCTCGAATTCGATAGGCACGGAAGTGGTCCACCGTCTCGTAGCTCGTCGGGGCAGGTCAGGGAAGTGCGGGGCGGTTCAGGGCGGTGCGGGGCCGTTCAGGGCGTTTCAGGGCATGGCGGAGCGGGGTGGGGCGGTCGTACGGGAGCGGTCGTGGTCGCCGCCGGGGTGCGGCGGTTCAGTGGGCGATGAGTTCGGCGAGGCTGCCGCCCAGCTCCGTCCTGAGCCTGGCCAGGGCACGTACGGAACGGGTGCGGATGGCGCCGGGCGTCGCCTGGAGGGCCTCCGCGGTCTCCTCGATGCTGCGGTCCTCCCAGTACCGCAGCACCAGGACGGCGCGGTCCCGGGATGTCAGCCGGGCGAGCGCGTCGAGCAGGGTGACCCGCAGCGTCGCGTCGCCGCCGGCCCCGGCGGGGCCGTCGGGCAGCTCGGCGCTGGGCCGCTCCTTGCTGCTGCGCCGCCGCTGATGGGTCAGGAACACGCGGACCAGCACGGTCTGCGCGTACCCCGCCGGGTTGCCCACCTTCGCCATCCGGCCCCAGACGACGTACATCCGGCCGAGGGTCTCCTGGACCAGGTCCTCGGCGAGATGGGTGTCGCCGCTGGCCAGCAGGCAGGCGGAACGGTAGAGGTGTCCGGTGCGCACCGCCGCGAACTGCAGATACGCCTCGGTCTCCGCCTTCCGCACCCCGCACCCCCTCCCGTATCGGCTCTCACTTCTACGACGCGGCGGGAGCCGGGGGATGTTACGGCCTCCCCCGGTTTTTCTGCCGGGGAAGGCGGGGGAGGCCGTAAGCGCGGGCCGGGTGGGTCAGGCGGCCACTGGGGTCAGGCGGCCACCGCCACCCGGCCGCGGTGCAGCGTGGACGTGGCGGGGCGGACCGGGCCGCGGGCGAAGACCAGCAGCCGCAGCACGAGGAACCGGCCTATGCCGGCCAGGCCGGAGGCGGCCAGGTAGACGGCCTGCGAGAGCAGCGGGCCGGGATGCGGGTGGACGACGCCGAGCGCGAGGACGGCCGCGGTGGTGAACAGATACGCCACCAGCAGGGTGAGCGCCGACTTGCTGTGCACCCGCCAGCCCGCCAGGCCGCCGCCCGCGGACCCGAAGGTGAAGCGGTGGTGCAACTCGGTGGCGAGGAGGGTGGACACCACGGTCACGGCCGCGTTGGCGGCGGCGAAGGGCACGTGCCCGGCGAGCAGCAGCAGGACGGCACTGGACAGCAGGCCGACGCCGCCACCACAGACGACGAACCGTACGAAGGCCGCGAGCGGGCCGCGCGGCGCGGCGCCCTGGGCCTCGGCGGCGGGCGCGGCACTGACCGCCTCCACGGCGGCGGCCGTGGTGCCGGCCGCGGCCACGTCCCGGTCGGCCGGGCGGGCCGCTCGCTGGGCCGGAACCGGCGGGTTCACCGTGCTCGTCGTCGTCTTCATGTACAGCAGAGTGCCTGGCACCACTGACATCGCGCCCACACGGCGCTGACAGCGCGCGCACCGGGCGTCGGCGCCGTGTCGGCGCGCGGTCAGGAGGACGGTCCCGGCGGGCCGAGCGGCGGGCCGAGCGGCGGGCCGAGCGGCGGGCTGAGCGGCAGGCTCAGGGGCGGGCTCAGGGGCGGTCCCGGCGGCGGGCTCAGGTACGGACAAGGGCGCGTGCAGATGTGGGTGCAGGGGCGCGGTCATACGTATGGGAGTGCGCGAGTGCCCGTCGGCGTGACAACTCCCCGGTCACGCCGACGGGCACGGCACGGAGCCCGGGGCCGCACGCCCCGGGCTCCCGCTCGACCCCCCACGGGCGAGCGTTCGTGTGCCTGCTACCACCAACCGGTGCAGCGGGCGTGCGCGTCGTCGGACGCCTGGATGCAGGCGCGGGCCAACGCGGGCGAGTTGTCCGGCTGCGGGAAGCTGGTGTTGCGCTGGCCGGGCAGGACGCCGGTGTAGCCCAGCAGGCCGTCCCAGCTCGACGTGTTGCCGTTCCAGGTGACGTCGATCCACCCGGCGCAGTTGGCCGTACGGGAGTTGTTGACGATCGAGTTGTAGACGTGCCAGCCGCCGTCGTAGCTCGACATGAAGTTGCCGGAGCAGTTGGAGCTCCAGACCTCGCCGTGCGAGGTGTCGGCGCTGGCGACGCCCGCGCCGCCGAGCACGATGCCGGTGGCGGCCGCGGCGGCGCTGGCGGTGACGGCCACCCGGCGGCCGATGGTGCGCATGTTCATGTGCATCCCCCTCTTCGTGGTTCCCGGGTGCGGGAACTCCCCCTGGTCTCGGGTCCGGCCGGGCGCTTGAGCCCCCGTGTGCGGGGGGTGTGCCCCGCCCGCGTCGCCGGGCCGGACCCGACGGAGCAAGGATGCAGAGGGGCGCCAACCGGCGGCTAACATACGACTAACGGATCATCGTCGTCCGCTCTGGCGGGCTCTCCCGACCGGGCGACGTGGGGGGGCCGGGCGTGACGCGGCACTCCCCCGGACGGTTACTCGGCCACGGGGAGGCCACGAGATGCGATTCGGCCTGCTGGGTACGGTGACCGTGGCCGACGACGAGGGCGCCGCCCGCCCCGTCGGCTCCGCCAAACTCCGCGCGCTGCTGGCCGCGTTGCTCGCCACCCCGGGCCGTGCGGTGCCGCTCGACGCGCTCCGGGCGGCCCTGTGGGGCGACGCCCCGCCCGCCACCGCCACCGCCTCGCTGCACAACCACGTGGCCCGGCTGCGGCGGCTGCTCGCCGAGGGCGGCGGCCCCGGCGCCGAGAGTGCGGGCGCGGACCGGGCGGGCTCCCGGCTGCGCGCGGTGGCGCCCGGCTATCTGCTGGACGTCACCGAGGACGAGGTGGACGCGGAGGTGTTCCTGCGCCACCACGCGGCGGCCCGCGCCGCGCACCGCGCCCACGACTGGCCTTCGGTGCTCGGCGGCAGCGCGGACGCCCTCGCGCTGTGGCGCGGCGACCCGCTCTCCGACGTGCCGGTGCGGTACGACCCGATGCGCGCCTACGCCGCCCACCTGGCCGAGGCCCGGCTCCAGGTGCTCGAATGGCGCTTCGACGCGGAACTCTCCCTCGGCCACCACCAGGGCCTGACCGCCGAACTCGGCGTCCTCACCGCCGAACACCCGCTGCGGGAGTCCTTCCACCGCCAGTGGATGCTCGCCCTGCACCGCACCCATCGCCAGGCCGAGGCGCTGGCCGCCTTCCACCGGCTGCGCCGTACGCTCGTCGACGAACTGGGCGTCGAGCCGGGCCCCGCGGTCCAGCAGGCGTACCAGGAGATCCTGGCGCCCCCGCCCCCGGAGGGCCCGCTCCCCAACACCCCGCCCACCTCCCCGAGCTGGGCCCCGACGACGGAGGAAACGGCGGGCGAGCCGGACACCGAGGACGCCGCCCTCGGCGAACCCGAGCCCGCGGAAGGCGCCACCGCGCCCCACTCCACCCCCGATCCCCCCGCCCGCCGCACCCCGCCCGCCCAACTCCCCGCCGACATCGGCGACTTCACCGGCCGAGCCGCCGAACTGGCCGCACTGCTACACGCGATGCGCGCGCCCCGCGACGTCCGCGCCGTCGCCACGCCGGGCACGCCCAAGGCCGACAGCGCGCTCACCGCGCCCGGCGTCCCCGCGCCCCCCGGCATCGACGCCACGCCCAGTACTTCCACCGACCCCAGCGGCCCGGGCACCGCCGCCGCTCCCAGCTCCTCCGCCGCCCTCGCCGGGCCCGGCACTCCCGGCACCGCGGGCACCGCCGACGGCGCCGTCCCCGCCGCGCTCGGCGGCCCGACGGCAGAGGGCAGCGGCCCCGCCCCCGGCGGCGCGGCGGCCGACAGCGGTCCGTTGCCCGCTGCCGCGCCGCGCGTAGCGGTCGTCTCCGGGATGGGCGGCATCGGGAAGACCGCGCTCGCCGTGCACGCGGCGCATCTGCTGCGGGCCGAGTTCCCCGACGGACTGCTCTACGCGGACCTGCGCGGTTTCGGCGCGGGGGGCGCGCGGCAGCCGAACGACCTGCTGGCGCGGTTCCTGGCCGACCTCGGCGAGGACGGACAGCCGCTGCCGGACCACCCCGACGACCGGGCGGCGCTGCTGCGGCACGCGCTGCACGAGCGGCGGGTGCTGCTCGTGCTGGACAACGCGGGCGAGGCGGCCCAGGTGACCCCGCTACTGCCGGGCGGCGGCGGCAGCGCGGTGATCGTCACCAGCCGCAGGACGCTGGCCGATCTGCCGGGCGCCGTACGGCTGCCGCTGCACCCGCTGACCGCGGACGAGCAGCACGAACTGCTCACGGCCGTCTGCGGTGAGCAGCGCGTCTCCGCGGAGCCGGACGCCGCGGCCGGGGTGCTGGCCGCGTGCGGCGGCCTGCCGCTCGCGCTGCGGATCGCCGGGGCGCGGCTGGCGACCCGCCCCAACTGGCCGCTCACCGCGCTCGCCGAGCGGCTCGACCACGCGGGACGGCGGCTCAGCGCGCTGTCGGCGGGCGGCCTGGCCGTACAGGACACCTTCGCGATGAGCTACGTGGCGATGCGCGACAGCCCGCTGCAGGGCGAGCGCGAGACGGCCCGGGCCTTCCGGATGCTCGGCCTGTGGCCGGGCCACCCGCTGGCCCCGGCGTCCGCCGCCGCGCTGCTCAGCCGGGAGCCGCTGGCCGCCGAGGACGTCCTGGAGGCGCTCGTCGACGCGCATCTGCTGCAGAGCCCGCGGCACGGCAGCTACACCTTCCACGATCTGCTGGGCGAGTACGCGGCGGGCCGGGCGGCCGAGGAGGTCTCGCCGCGCGACAGCGACGAGGCGCTGCGCCGCCTGGTGGCCTGGTACGCGGCGGCGGTCAACGCCAGCGCGGTCGTCCTGGCCCCCGAGGGCCACCCGATCCCGCCGCTGGACGACGAACTCCCGGCCCCCGCGCCCCGGTTCGGCAGTGACGAGGACGCACTGCGGTGGTGCGTACGGGAGTTGCCCGCGATCAAGGAGGCGATCCGGCAGGCGGCCGCGCACGGCTGGTCGGACGCGGCCTGGCGGCTGGCGGCAGGGCTGTTCGGCTACGCGCAGGCGTACTGGTGGACCGGCGAGTGGACGGCGTGCCTGGAGGAGGCGATGGCGTGTGTCCGCGAGACCGGGGACGTCGTCGGCCAGGCGTGGATGCACAGCAGGCTCGGCGTCGCCCACGGCATGGCCGGGCGGCTGGACTCCTGCCTCGACCATCTGACCTTCGCCGAGCGGTACTTCGAGGCGGCGGGCGACATCCGCGGCCACGCGGCGATCCTCAACAACCTGGCGGGCCTGCACCGGATCATGGGCCGGTACGACCGCGCGCTGGAGTACGGGCAGCGGTCGCTGGCGCTCGACCTCTCCGTCGGCGACGACGACCGGGTGGCCACCGTGCTGGGCACGCTGGGCGACATCCATCTCGGCGCGGGCGACCCCGAGGCCGCCGCCGGGCGGTACCGCGAGGCGCTGGCGATGTGGCGCGAGCGCGGGGTGCTGTCCAGCATCGCCCGCGCCCTCACCAGCCTCGGCGAGGCCCTGCACGCCCTGGGCCGCTACGACGAGGCCGTCGCCGCGCTGGAGGAGACGCTCGGCCTGCTCGGACGGCTCGGCGATCGCGGCACCGTCGCCGACGTCCTGGAGATCCTCGGCCGTACGCACTTCGAGCTCGGCGACCACGCGGCCGCCCGCAAGTGCTGGGACGAGGGCCTGGAGATCGCCCGGGCCCACCACCTGACGTCCGAGACCGAGGCGCTCCAGCGGAACCTGGCCCGCCTCGCCCCGGCAGGCGGGCCGCCGCCCCTCGCGTAGCCGCGGCCGCGCCCACCGGACAGGTCCTAGAGCTGCATCTCCGCCGGGACGGCGGCCAGGGCGTCCTGGATCGCGGCGACCAGGCGGCGGGCCGAGTCGGCGGTCAGCTCGACGGCGACCCGGGCCGAGGGGCCCTTGGCGGGGTCGGCGAAGTCGATGTTCAGGGTGTGCTCGGCCATGGCGTGCACGGGGTGGTCGAAGTAGACGGTCACGTCGGTGACATGGAACCAGGAGCTCGCCGGGCCCTTGGCGCTGCCGTCGACGGTGTCCTTGATGGTCGTGTACGTACACATGCTGTCGGTCTCACTCCCCCAGGTGCTTGGCGAAGAAGGCGGCGATCCGCTCCCAGCCGTCCTGGACGGCGGGCACGTTGTACGCGGGGCGGTCCACGGCGAAGAAACCGTGCCCCGCGCCCTCGTAGGTGTGCAGTTCGAAGTCCTTGCCCTGCTCGGTCAGGATCCGCTCCAGCTCGGCGACCTGGTCGGGGCTGGGATGGGTGTCGGCCGAGCCGAAGAGGCCGAGCAGCGGGGCGCCCAGCGCCGGGAGCTGGTCGACGAGGTTGGTGACCTTCAGCGGGAAGCCCTCGGGCACGGTGCCGGTGACGAAGGCGCCGTAGCAGTCCACGGCGGCGTCGACGGCGAGTTGGCAGGCGACGAGCACCGCCTGGCGGCCGCCGGAGCAGTGGCCGATGACGCCGACCCGGCCGTTGGCGGTGGGCAGCGCGCGCAGGTACGCCAGGGAGCCCGCGACATCGCCGACCAGCCGTGCGTCGGGCACGCCGCCCGCGGCGCGTACGGTCGCGGCGGCGTCGTCGGGCGCGGCCCCGGGGGCCTCGCGGTAGTGCAAATTGGGGCAGATCGCGTCGTATCCGAGTTCGGCGATGCGCCGCACCATCTCCTTGGTGGCCCGGTCGTAGCCGGGCAGATGGTGGATGACGACGACGCCGCCGCGCCGCTGCCCGCCTTCGGGGCGGGCCAGGTACGCCTCGATCTCGTCGCCGTCGTGACCGGTCATGCGGACCGTGGTGGCGCTCAGGGAACCGATGAGGGAATCGCTCATGCGTCCAGCTATACCATAAGCCTGGACTGATAAGTTTATACTGCGAATATGACGATCGACGGGGGCAGGACGCAGAACCCACCACCGGAGCCGGACCGGTCGCCGGACGACGCGGCGGCGGACGGCGCGGCGCCGGACGACGCAGCGCCGGACGACGGGCCCGCCCGGATCGGCGCCGACCTGCGCGCCTGCCTGGGTCCGCTGGTGCGGCGGCTGCGCCAGGTGCGGCCGGACGGGGAGCTGACGCTCTCCCAGACCTCGGCCCTGGTCCGGCTGGACCGCGAGGGCCCGGCCACCTCGGCCGAACTCGCCGCCCGCGAGGGCATCCGCCCGCAGTCGATGGGCGCGATCGTGGCGGCCCTGCGCGAGCGCGGCCTGGTGGCCGGGGCTCCGGACCCCGCCGACGGCCGCCGGATCGTCGTGTCGCTCACCCCCGCGGGCCTGGAGGGCCTGCTGGGCGCCCGCCGCGAGCGCGCCCGCCGGCTGACCCACGCCATCGCCGAGGAGCTGACCCCGGCCGAGCAGGAGCAACTGGCCGCCGCCATCCCGCTGCTGGAGAGGATCGCCCGCCGTGTCTGAGCCGTCCGGCACCCGCCTGGCCGCCTCCTCCGGCGGCTCGGGGGGTACGGCGGGGGCGCGTTCGGAGCGCTACAAGTGGGTGGCGCTGTCGAACACCAGCCTCGGGATGTTCATGGCCACCGTGGACTCCTCGATCGTGATCATCTCGATGCCCGCGATCTTCCGCGGAATCCACCTGGACCCCTTCGCGCCGGGCAACATCAGCTACCTGCTGTGGATGATCATGGGGTACCTGCTGGTCACCGCGGTGCTGGTGGTGACCCTCGGGCGGCTCGGCGACATCGTCGGCCGGGTGCGGATCTACAACCTCGGCTTCGTCGTCTTCACCCTCGCCTCCGTCGCGCTCTCCTTCGACCCCGCGCACGGCGGCGCCGGGGCGATGTGGCTGATCGGCTGGCGGATCGTCCAGGCGCTGGGCGGCTCGATGCTGATGGCGAACTCCGCCGCGATCCTCACCGACGCCTTCCCCGCCCACCAGCGCGGCATGGCGCTCGGCATCAACCAGATCGCGGGCCTGTCGGGGCAGTTCGTCGGCCTGGTGCTGGGCGGGCTGCTGTCGGCCTGGGACTGGCGTGCGGTGTTCTGGGTCAATCTGCCGTTCGGCATCCTCGGCACGGTGTGGGCGTACCGCTCGCTGCGCGAGATCTCCGCGCGGCAGCACTCCCGTATCGACTGGTGGGGCAATCTCACCTTCGCGGCGGGCTGCGGGCTGCTGCTGGTCTCCATCACCTACGGCATCCAGCCGCACGGCGGCCACACCATGGGCTGGACCAGCCCGAAGGTGCTCGCCGGGCTGATCGGCGGGGTGCTGCTGCTGGTGGCGTTCGCGGTCGTCGAGACGCGGGTGGCGCAGCCGATGTTCCGGCTCGGGCTGTTCCGCAACCGGGCCTTCGCGGCCGGGAACGCCGCCTCGCTGCTGGCCTCGATAGCCCGCGGCGGGCTGCAGTTCATGCTGATCATCTGGCTGCAGGGGATCTGGCTGCCGCTGCACGGCTACGACTTCGCCGACGCGCCGCTGTGGGCCGGGATCTTCCTGCTGCCGCTGACCGCCGGGTTCCTGACCGCGGGACCGCTGTGCGGCTGGCTGTCCGACCGCTACGGGGTGCGGTACTTCACCACCGGCGGGCTGCTGGTCTTCTCGCTCAGCTTCCTCGGCCTGCTGATGCTGCCGATCACCTTCCCGTACTGGGCGTTCGCGCTGCTGATCATGGTGAACGGGATCGGTTCCGGGATGTTCTCGGCGCCCAACACCTCGGCCATCATGAGCAGCGTCCCGGCGTCCGACCGCGGCGCGGCCTCCGGGATGCGCTCGACGTTCCAGAACTCCGGGATGTCGCTGTCGATCGGCATCTTCTTCTCGCTGCTGATCGTGGGCCTGGCCCACAGCCTGCCGCACGCCCTGGACACCGGGCTGCGCGCCCAGGGCGTCCCGCCGGACGTGGCCCAGCACGCGGCCTCGCTGCCCCCGGTCTCGACGGTGTTCTCTGCCTTCCTCGGCATCAACCCGGTGCAGACGCTGCTCGGCCCCAGCGGGGTGCTGGACACCCTGCCCGCGCACAACCGGGCGGTGCTGACGGGCAAGGAGTTCTTCCCGCACCTGATCTCGGCGCCGTTCCACCACGGCCTGGTGATCGTCTTCGCGACGGCGGCGGCGATGGGGCTGCTGGCGGCCACCGCCTCCATGCTGCGCGGCGGCACGGACGGCCGTTGAGCCGCCGTACCGCCGCGTCAGGGACCGTTGCGGTCAGCGCGCCCGGGAGGTTGTCCCGGGCCGGTGAACGCGGGTCAGTGCGAGCGCCGCTTCATCATCCGCTGGCTCATGCCCATGCCCATGGCCATGGTGGCCAGTCCCAGCAGGCAGGCCACGCCACCGACGATGGCGTTGTTGGTGATGGTCTTCGTCACGGCGGCGTCGCCCGCCACGACCCAGGGAGCCACGATCGTCCAGGCGCCGATGACGACGGCGACCCAGCCCAGCCCGTGAGTCCGCTCCAGAACGGAGCCGAATCCCATGGCCAGAGCGGCGAGTGCGATACCGGTGATCAGATTGCTCACCCGCAGGGCCTCGAACTGGCCGAACCCGAGAATCGTCCCGCTGTTGAACCCGACGACCCAGGGGGAGATCGCCAGGTACAGGCCGGTCAGAAGACACAGACCTTCGATGACCCCGGCCACCGGTTTGGCTGACGCCTCCGCGTAGCGGCCGCGCAGCGCCATGAGGTCCGGATGAGACTCGATGTGCGTCGTCGAATCGTGAGTCGACTCGGTGGCCATTCCAGCCACCTCCTTCTCAGTGCAGTTGGTGTACCACCAGATGTCCTTCGGGTCTCCGCTCCGAAGCTGCAGCATCCTCACTCAGCGTAAGACGGGTAATCCCCACCATGCCAGTCCAAAGCAGACGAAATTGACCGCCTGGTCCGGTAGGAACCCGCTCAGGCGGTGGCCAGGCGGTTCGTGGTGGCGGCGCGGGCGGCCAGCGTCAGGGTGCGGGTGAGCATCATGGCCACCGCCATCAGCACCAGCGCGTCCGTGAGGGCGTCCGAGGTGACCTGGTGGGAGGCCATCCAGTGGCCGAGCTGCGGGCCGAACCAGTGGTCGGCGCCGTACGAGAACGCCGAGCGGGCGCCGACGACGGCCGTCCACAGGGCCGCGTAGCCGAAGCCGGCGCGGCTCACCGCCCGGCCGGTGCTGGGACTGCGGTAGACCTGCGTGAGACGGGTCGCGCACAGGCCGACGAGCAGGCCGGCGGCCGTCGCGGCGATCTCCAGGATCAGGCCGTCGCCGTGGGTGCTGGGGTTCTTCAGGTACAGCGGCACGATGCCGCAGGCCGTCAGCAGCGGGCGCAGGATGCGGAAGCGGCCGATCTTGCGGTGCGGGCCGAGATCCGCCTCCAGGACGGCGAAGAGGACGGCGGCGTTGATGATCATGGCTTGGGTGAGGCCGGACATGGCGGGTTCGCCCTTCGGTCGGTACGGATCCTGCTGACCCCCGCAGACTCGGCCCACGAGCGGGTCCGGGGCGCCGTAGCGCGGGGCGAGATCCGAGGTGAGAGCGCGGGTGAGGCCGGGTGTGAGAGCGTGGCGCCGCCCGGCCCCCGCGTCACCCCGCAGATCACCCCGCCGGTCACCTCCTGGTGTGACGCGGGACCCCCGCCGCCGTCCGTAGCGTCGCCACCAGTCGACGCCGGAGGAGGCGAAGCACGATGAGCACGCAGGGGTGGTCCGCGGTGGCGGGGGGTTATCGTGCGGATGTGCTGCGTACGGTGTTCTGGCTGATCCGGGCGGGCGCGTACGCCGTGGTCGGCGCCGACGTCTTCGCGCGGGGCTCGTACGGGCCGGTGGCCCTGCAGCTGATGGTCGGGGCGTACGCGTTCGGCGGCCTGATGATGGCCGTCTGGGCCGCCCTCGCGCTGCGGGCCGGGAGCGGGGACCCGGAAGGCACCGCGGGCCGGGGGTCGGTCTGGCTGCCGTGGGTGCTGGGTGCGCTCACCGTCACGTCGGGCGCGGTGTGCGCGGTGCCGGGGGCCGGTTCGATGGTGGCCCTCGCGATGATGGCCACGGTGGAGGCGGGCAGCGAGACACCGCTCGCCGCCGGGTGGACGGTGGCCGGGGCCGGGGTGCTGGCCGTGGAGACCGGCGCGCTGGTCGCGGGGGCGGGCGGCGAGGCCGCCGTGGGCTATCCGCTGCTGCTGGTCATCGGGCTGCTGATGGGCCACAACCGTCGTGCGTACCGCCTCAGGGCCGAGCAGTCGGCCGCGATGGTCGTCCAGCTCGAGCGGTTGCGGGCGGAGCAGCGCCGGGCCGACGTACTGGACGAGCGGACCCGTATCGCCCGCGAGATCCATGACGTACTCGCGCACTCGCTGGGCGCGCTCGGCATCCAGATCCAGGCCGCCCGCGCCCTGCTGACCGACCACGGGGACGTCGACCGTGCCGTGGGGGTGCTGACGGTGGCGCAGCGGATCGCCTCCGACGGGCTGGGCGAGACCCGGCGCGCGGTGCACGCGCTGCGCACCGACTCCCTGCCGCTGGACGACGAACTCGCCGCGATGGCCGCCACCCACCGGCAGCGGCACGGCACCGCCGTCGAGCTGACCGTCGAGGGCAGCCCCGTACCGCTGCCCTCCGAGCAGACGCTGTGCCTGGTGCGCACGGCGCAGGAGTCCCTGACCAACGCGGCCAAGCACGCCCCGCGTCAGCCGGTGACCCTCCGCATCCGGCACGAGGACGACGACGTGACGCTCGCGGTCGGCAACGCGCTCGACGAGGACCGCGCGTCGGAGGGAGGGCCCGCCTTCGCCACCGTGGACGGCGGTTACGGCCTGACCGGGATGCGCGAGCGGCTGCTGCTGGTCGGCGGCACGCTCACCGCGGGCCCGGCCGACGGCGGCTGGGTCGTGACGGCGCGGGTGCCGCGGTGACGGCGCTCCGGGTGGTCGTCGCCGACGACCAGGCGAGTGTGCGGGAGGGGCTGGTGCTGATGCTCGACCTGCTCCCGGACATCGACGTGGTCGGCTCCGCGGCCAACGGCGAGGAGGCGCTGGACCAGGTCGCCGAGCACCGCCCGGACGCGATCCTGCTCGACCTGCACATGCCCGTGATGGACGGCATCGAGGCGACGCGGCGCCTCACCGCGGAGCACCCGGAGGTGGCGATCGTGGTGCTCACCACCTACGCCGACGACCGCTCGGTGCTGGAGACATTGCGGGCCGGGGCCCGCAGCTATCTGACGAAGGACGCCGACCGGCTGCACATCGCGCAGACCCTGCACAGCGCCGTGGCCGGTCTCAGCGTGCTGCACCCGCAGGTGCAGGCCACCCTGCTGGCCGCGGCGAGCGCCGCGGCGGCGCGGGAGGAGGAGGCCGTGGCCGCCGAGCGGCCGCGGGAGCTGCCCGACGGTCTCACCCGGCGCGAGGCGGAGATCCTCACCCTCATCGCGCGCGGACTGACCAACTCCGAGATCGCCGGCGCGCTCTTCCTCAGCCACAACACCGTGAAGACGCACATCAACCGGGTCTTCACCAAGACCGGCTCGCGCGACCGGGTCGCCGCCGCCCAGTACGCCCAGCGGCACGGCCTCGGCTGACGGTCAGCCCTCGCGATCGGTCGCGCGGCCCGCGCCGAGGGTCTCCACGGTCCTGACGAGCGGGGCCAGTTCGGGGTGGCGGGCCGCTTCGGCGAGGGCCTCGCGCAGGGCGGTGTCGTTGGTGGGGCGGGCCCCGGCGAGCAGGGCGAGCCCGGCCTCGGTCACATCGGTGTAGATGCCGCGCCGGTCGGTGTCGCACAGGTAGCGGACCAGCAGCCCGCGGTCCTCGAGCCGGGTGACCAAGCGGGTGGTGGCGCTCTGGCTGAGCACGACGGCGTCGGCGACCTGCTTCATCTGGAGGTGGCCGCCCGGTCCGTTGTGCTGCCTGCTGAGCACGTCGAGCAGCGAGAACTCCCGCACGCTCAGGTCGTGTCCGGCCTGCAGGGCGCGCTCGATGTGCGCCTCGATCCTGCCGTGCAGCAGCGACAGGGCGCACCAGCCCTGGGCCAGCCCCGCGGTCGCCACGGTGGGGGCGGCCGGGGCACTCGTGCCGCCGGTTGTCGCGGTGGGTGCGGTGGTCATCGCGGTCCTGCCTCCTCCGGCCTGCCTCACTGCGGCCGCCTCCAGGATAGCTCGCTCACGCAATATACGGCGTTTGCATTTATCCCGCGTGTGCAATTATTGTTGCCGCCGGTAAAGCAACCGCGCAACCACTCTGGAGGCTGACTCCCATGCCGCTCGCGCTGCTCGCCCTGGCCCTCGGGGCCTTCGGCATCGGCACGACCGAGTTCGTGATCATCGGGCTGCTCCCGGAGATCTCCGGGGACTTCGGCGTCTCGATCCCCACCGCCGGTCTGCTGGTGACCGGCTACGCCCTCGGCGTCGTGGTCGGCGCCCCGCTGATGACCCTGCTGGGCACCAAGGTGCCCCGCAAGCGCATGCTGATGGGGCTGATGGGGCTGTTCGTCGTCGGCAACGTGGTCTCGGCGCTGGCGCCCACCTTCGCGGTGATGCTGGCGGGCCGGATCATCGCCTCGCTCGCGCACGGCGCGTTCTTCGGCATCGGGTCGGTCGTGGCGGCCGGGCTGGTCGCGCCGCACAAGAAGGCGGGCGCGATCGCCATGATGTTCACCGGGCTGACGGTGGCCAATGTCGTCGGCGTCCCGCTCGGGACCTTCGTCGGGCAGTCGGCGGGGTGGCGGGTCACCTTCCTCGTCGTCGCCGGATTCGGCGTGCTGGGGCTGCTGGGCATCGCCCGCCTGGTGCCGGAACTCCCCCGGCCGGAGGGCGTACGTCTCGGCCATGAACTGGCCGCGTTCCGCAATGTCCAGGTGCTGCTCGCCATGGCGATGACCGTGCTCGGCTTCGGCGGGGTCTTCGCCGCGATCACCTATCTCGCGCCGATGATGACGCACCTCGCCGGGTTCGCCGACTCCTCCGTGACCTGGCTGCTGGTCCTCTTCGGCCTCGGCATGGTCGGCGGCAACCTGATCGGCGGGCGCTACGCCGATCGTCGGCTGATGCCGATGCTTTACGTCACGCTGGGTGGGCTGGCCGTCGTCCTCGCCGTGTTCGGCTTCACCGCCCACGACAAGGTCGCCGCCGCGGTCACCCTCACGCTCATCGGCGCCCTCGGATTCGCCACGGTGCCGCCGCTGCAGAAGCGGGTTCTCGACCAGGCGGCGGGGGCTCCCACTCTTGCCTCCGCCGTCAACATCGGCGCCTTCAATCTCGGCAACGCGCTTGCCGCCTGGCTCGGCGGTCTCTTCCTCTCCGCGGGCTACGGCTACTCCGCCCCCGCCTGGGTCGGCGCCGCCCTCGCCGCCTCCGCCCTCGCCCTGGCCCTCCTCTCCTCCACCCTCCCCCACCACCCCCGGCGGAGGTGCCCCGAAGGGGCGCGGGGAAGCGCGCTGCGCTTGCGGAAGGCGGTGCCCGTTAGGGGCGCGAGGAACTGCGCGCTCAGCCCCCACCGGGCCGGTGGTCCGAAGACCACGCGTCTGCCCCATTGGGGCCGGTGGTGACCTGCAGCCCGTCGAGGGCTGGTCGCGCAGTTCCCCGCGCCCCTTCGGGGCACCTCCGCAGCGCGCTTCAGGGCAGGGGGTGGGAGAGGGCCGCCGAGAGGGCGGTGAGGGCGGCCGGGTAGGCGGAGTCGGTGGGGGCGGCGAAGCCGATGAGGAGGCCGCCGGGGCGGGCGGCGTCCGCGGGGTGCGGCTCCGGCGAACCCCCCTCGGTGCGGGCCGCATGGCCATGCCGCAGCTCTGACAGGCCGCGCAGCGCGACGCCGTGGCGGGCGCACTCCGCGAGGACGGCCGCTTCCGGGGGGCCGCCGGCGGGGAGGGTGGCGAGGACGTAGAGGCCGGCGGGGGTGCCCTGGACGGTGAGGGTGGGGGGAAGGCGGCGGAGCAGGAGTTCGCGGCGGCGGCGGTAGCGGAGGCGGCCCGCGCGGATGTGCCGGTCGTAGTCGTGGCGGGCCAGGACGTCCGCCAGGACGAGCTGGCTGAGCGTCTGGGTGTGCACGTCGGCGTGGAACTTGGCGGTCACCAGCGGCTCCACCAGGTGCGGCGGCAGGGCCATCCACGCCAGCCGCCAGCCGGGCCCGAGGGTCTTGGAGGCCGAGCCGCAGTACACCACCCGGTCCGGGTCGATGGCCTGGAGCGCGCCCACCGGCTGCCGGTCGTACCTGTACTCGCCGTCGTAGTCGTCCTCGATGACCAGCGCGTCCCGGCCGCGCGCCCATGCGGTGAGCGCCTGCCGCCGTGCGGGGTGCAGCGGGACGCCGGTCGGGTACTGGTGCGCGGGCGTGACCAGGACCGCGCCCGCGCCGCCGGAGGCCAGGGTGTCGACGCGGGCGCCGTGCCGGTCCACGGGCAGCGGCAGCACCCGCAGTCCCGCGCGCAGCACCGCCTCGCGGTGGCCGTTGTGCCCGGGGTCCTCCAGGGCGATCGCGGTGGTTCCCGCGTCGGCGAGGGTACGGGCCAGCAGGCCGAGGGACTGGTGGAAGCCGGTGGTGATCACGATACGGTCGGCGGTGGTGCGTACGCCTCTGGCCCGCCCGAGGTAGTCGGCGAGCGCCGCGCGCAGGGCGGGGTGGCCCTGCGGGTCGCCGAGTTCCTGCACCTCGGCGGCCCGGTCGGTCAGCACCCTGCGGGTCGAGCGCAGCCAGGCGCGGACCGGGAAGGCGCCCGGGTCCGGGGTGTTGGGGCGCAGGTCGTGCCGCGGCCGGGACACGGCGGCGGGTGGGCGTACGGTGCCCGGCGCGTCGGGGGCGCGGGCCGGACCCGCCACCGTGGTGGCCGCTCCCGGCCGGGTCACCAGATAGCCCTCGGCGGCCAGTTGGTCGTAGGCCGCGGTCACCGTCCCACGGGACAGCCCGAGTTCGGCCGCCAGCGAGCGGGTGGAGGGCAGCGTGGCGCCCGGAGCGAGGCGCCCGCCCTGGACGGCCTCGCGCAGCGCCCGCTCCAGACCGGCGCGCCGGCCGCCGCCGGTGTCGACCTCCAGATGGAGATCCGCCCCGGCCGCCCCGGCGATCTCGGCCGCCTCCCCCGAACTGGTCCACTCTTCTGCCACGGCACTGGATCTTAATCCTGGTCCGGTCGCCCCGTAGCGTCGCCGTACACCCACCTGGCCCCGTATCCAAGGAGCGGATTCGTGCTCGTCCTCGCGCACCTCAGTGACACCCACCTCGACGGCACCGTGGCCGTCGCCGATCGGGCGCGGGCGGCGATGCGGTATCTGGAGGCGCTGCCGTACGACCTCGACGCGGTGCTGGTCACCGGCGACATCGCCGATCATGGCCTGCCGGAGGAGTACGAGGAGGCCCGGGAGATCCTCGCCTCCCGGCATCCGGTACTGGTCTGCCCGGGCAACCATGACGTGCGGGCGGCGTTCCGCGAGGTGCTGCTGAAGGGCGTACCGGTCGCGGGCGGTCCCGACGACCCGGTGAACCAGGTGCACCGCACCCCGAACGGCGTCATCGCGCTGTGCGACTCCTCGATCCCCGGCCGGGACGACGGGCTGCTCGACGACGGGACGCTGGCCTGGCTGGCCGATGTCCTGGCCGAAACGCCCGACGACCTGCCCGTACTGGTCGCCTTCCACCACCCGCCCGCCACGCTGCACGCCCCGCCGGTCGACGGGATCCGCCAGTTCGGCGCGGACCGGCTGGCCGAGCTGGTCGGCCGCCATCCGCGGGTGGCGGCGCTGCTCTGCGGCCACGCGCACACCGGGGCCGCCACCACCTTCGCCGGCCGCCCGCTGCTGGTCGCCCCCGGGATCAAGTCGACCGTGCTGCTGCCCTGGGAGTACGGGGCCGGGGACGGCTCCGGTGGCGCTCCCGGCCCCGAGGTCTACGTCGACCTGCGGCTGCCGCCCGCGCTGGCCTTCCATGTGCTGGACGACTCCGGCCGCCTCACCACGCACTTCCGCGTGCTCGCCTGACCGGGGGCCCGCCGCCCGGGTTGCGGCCGATTGAAAGGGGGAGTTAATTCGAAGGGGAAAAGAGCCATGCACGTACGAGTCATGCGCCTTTTCGACCGGAGGCCGTCATGGGCACTGCCGCAGTTCCCTCGGAGCGCACTCCGTCACCGGGAACCGGACCGACGGAAAAAGGACTCAAGGGTGGCGCCCTCGGGCTGTTCTCCAGCGTCGTGATCGGCCTGGCGTCGACCGCACCGGCGTACAGCCTCGCGGCGACCCTCGGGTTCATCGTCG
This sequence comes from Streptomyces sp. NPDC051976, assembly GCF_040680795.1. Classification (NCBI taxonomy): domain Bacteria; kingdom Bacillati; phylum Actinomycetota; class Actinomycetes; order Kitasatosporales; family Streptomycetaceae; genus Streptomyces; species Streptomyces sp. NPDC051976. The sequence goes on along the minus strand of NZ_JBFAXL010000033.1, from coordinate 17,796 downwards.
CCATCGTGACGTTCCAGTCGCCGATCATCATCATCTTGTCGTTCATCCCGATGCTGCTGATCGCTTACGGCTACAAGGAGCTGAACACCGCCGACCCGGACTGCGGCACCACCTTCACCTGGGGGTCGCGCGCGTTCGGGCCGCGTACCGGCTGGATGGGCGGCTGGGGCATCGTGGCCGCCGACATCATCGTGATGGCGAACCTGGCGCAGATCGCGGGCCAGTACGGCTTCCAGCTCGTGGGCGCGGACGGGCTCGCCACCAACACGTTCTGGGTGACGTTCGTCGGCGTCGTCTGGATCGCGGTCATGACCCTGATCTGCTACATCGGCATCGAGATCTCGGCGAACCTGCAGAAGGTGCTGCTGACCATCGAGGTCGCGATGCTGCTGGTGCTCTCGATCACCGCGCTGGTGAAGGTCTACGGCGGTACGGCGCCGGGCGTGTCGTCCGAGGTGCAGTGGTCGTGGTTCAACCCGTTCCACATCGACTCGCTGGACTCGCTGACCAAGGGCATCCTCCTGGGCATCTTCATCTACTGGGGCTGGGACACCGCGGTGTCGGTCAACGAGGAGACCAGCGACCGCAGCCGCACACCGGGGCGCGCGGCGGTGATCTCCACCGTCCTGCTGCTGATGATCTACCTCGTGGTCACCGTCTCCGCGCAGGCGTTCGCCGGTACGGGCGACAAGGGCATCGGCCTCGCCAACCCCGACAACTCCGGCGACGTGCTGTCCAGTCTCGGTAAGGAGGTCTTCGGCAGCGGCGGCTGGGGCACGACCGCCACGAAACTGCTGATCCTCATGGTGCTGACCTCGGCCGCGGCGTCCACGCAGACCACGATCCTGCCGACGGCCCGCACCACGCTGTCGATGGCGTCCTTCAAGGCGATCCCCACCCGGTTCGCCCGGATCCACCCGCGCTTCCTCACCCCGACCTGGTCCACGGTCGGCATGGGCCTGGCCTCGATCGCGTTCTATGTGCTGCTCACCAAGTTCAGCGGGAACATCCTGGCGGACTCCATCGGCTCGGTGGGCCTGATGATCGCCTTCTACTACGGCCTCACCGGTTTCGCCTGCGTCTGGTACTACCGCAAGGTACTGCGCCGCAGTCCACGTGACCTGTGGACGAAGGGCATCATGCCGGGGCTCGGCGGCCTGCTGCTGCTGTTCTTCTTCCTGGACGCCTGCAAGGTCTACGCGGCGGCCGACTACGGCTCCACCTCGTGGACGCTTCCGTTCCCGCCGCACTGGCACCTCGGCGGCGTCTTCGTCACCGGCATCGGCGCGCTGCTGACCGGCGCGGTGCTGATGATCATCTACCGGGTGATGCGCCCGGCGTTCTTCCGCCACGAGACCATCCCGGTCTCCAAGTACGAGCCCGGACAGGCCCCGCTGGAGGGGACACCGGAACCGGGACAGCCGCAGGGGCCGGGGCAGCCCCCGACGGGGGCCCCGTAGCGCCGGGTAGCGCCCGGAGGAGGTGGCCAGGATGCGGATTCTGCTGGTCGGCGCCGGAGGCGTCGGCGGAGCCGTCGTGAGGATCGCGGCCCGCCGCGGCTTCTTCGAGCGGTTGGTGGTCGCCGACTACGATCCGCGGCGCGCCGAGGCCGCGGTCGCCGCCGCGGCCGACTCCCGCTTCACCGCCGCCCGGGTCGACGCCTCGCACGAGGCCGACGTCACCGCGCTGCTCGCCGAGCACCGCTGCGACGTGCTGCTCAACGCCACCGACCCGCGTTTCGTGATGCCGCTGTTCCGCGCGGCGCTGTCGGCCGGCGCCCACTACCTGGACATGGCGATGTCCCTGTCCCAGCCGCATCCGGAGCGCCCGTACGCCGAGTGCGGGGTCAAACTCGGCGACGAGCAGTTCGCGCTGGCCGACCAGTGGCAGGACAGCGGGCGGCTGGCGCTGGTCGGCATGGGCGTGGAACCCGGCCTGTCGGATGTCTTCGCCCGCTACGCCGCCGACGAACTCTTCGACGACATCGAGGAGATCGGGGTGCGCGACGGCGCCGACCTGGTGGTCGAGGGCATGGCCTTCGCGCCGACCTTCTCCATCTGGACGATGATCGAGGAGTGCCTGAACCCGCCGGTGGTCTACGAGTCGGACCGCCAGTGGTTCACCACGGAGCCGTTCAGCGAGCCGGAGGTCTTCGACTTCCCCGCCGGGATCGGGCCGTTGGAGTGCGTGAACGTGGAGCACGAGGAAGTGCTGCTGATGCCGCGCTGGTTGAAGGCCGGGCGGGTCACCTTCAAGTACGGTCTGGGCACCGAGACGATCGAGACCCTCAAGACGCTGCACCGGCTCGGCCTGGACGGCACCGAACCGGTCCGGGTGGGCGGCACCTCGGTCGCGCCGCGTGACGTGGTGGCGGCCTGCCTGCCCGACCCGGCGGGACTGGGCGACCGGATGACCGGCAGCACCTGCGCCGGGACGTGGGTGAAGGGCACCAAGGACGGCGCCGCCCGCGAGGTGTACCTCTACCACGTGGTCGACAACCAGTGGTCGATGCGCGAGTACGGCGCCCAGGCGGTCGTCTGGCAGACCGCGGTCAACCCGGTGGTCGCGATGGAACTGCTCGCCAACGGCGGCTGGTCGGGCACCGGCGTCCTCGGCCCCGAGGCCCTGCCGCCACTGCCCTTCCTCGACCTGCTCACCGCGTACGGCTCCCCGTGGGGGCTGCGCGAGCACTGACGCGGACGGTAGCCTGCTCCGGCAAGGTCAGGTCTAGTCCACGTACCACAGTCCTGGGAGCAGTTCATGGATGTGGATCCGCGCCATGCCGAAGGTCTGAACCGCCGTCACTTCCTGAGCGGGGCGCTGCTGGCGGGTGGCGCGCTCGCCGCCGGGGCCGTCGCGGCACCCCGCGCCGCGGCCGCCGCGGCGCCCGGGGCAGGCGCCCCCAGCGCCGTACTGCCGTCGCGGGCCGCCGTCCTCACCACGCTGCGGCTGGTCAACGACCACTGGATCGGGGCGCACTCCGACCCGGGCAACAACCAGTGGGCGCGGGCGACGTACTTCAGCGGGAACATGGCCGCCTACCGGGCGACCGGCGAGCCGCGCTACCTCGCCTACGCCCGCACCTGGGGCGAGAAGAACGGCTACGGGCTCAACGGCGGTGTCGCCACCCGCTTCGCCGACAACCACACTGCGGGGCAGGCGTACTTCGACCTCTACGACATCGACCGCGACCCGGCCTACGTGGCGGACATCGTGGAGTCGCTGCGCCGGATGACGCACGGGACCAACACCTCGAACAGCGACTGGACCTGGGTCGACGCGCTGCACATGGCGATGCCGAACTTCGTCCGGGTGGCCGCGTACCTGAACGACCCGGCCTATCTGGACAAGCTCTGGTCGCTGTACTCCTTCACCAAGCACAGCGTGGCGGGCGGCGGACTGTACGACTACACCGACGAGTTGTGGTTCCGCGACGCCAACTACGTCTGGCCGAACGGCTCCGCCGCGCACTCGCCGAACGGCGCCAAGGTCTACTGGTCGCGCGGGAACGGCTGGGCGTTCGCCGCGCACGCCAAGGTGCTGGGGCTGCTGCCGCCGGGCGACAACCGCTGGCCGGAGTACCGCTACAACCCGCCGGGGCTGAGCCGGGCGCTGCTGACCCGGCAGCGCGCCGACGGCTTCTGGAACGTCAACCTCGCCGACCCGCTGCAGCACCCGGGCCCGGAGACCAGCGGGACCGCGCTGTTCACCTTCGGCCTGGCCTACGCGATCAGGACCGGCCTGATCAGCAGGACGACGTATCTGCCGGTGCTGGCCCGCGCGTACAACGGCATGGTGGCCACCGCGGTGCACCCCGACGGCCTGCTCGGCTACGTCCAGAACGTGGGCCAGGACCCGGAGTCGAGCCAGCCCGTCACGTACAACTCCACCGCCGACTTCGGCGTGGGGGCCTTTCTGCTGGCCGCCGCGGAGGTCGCCACACTGGCGGGCTGACCTGAGCCGGGCACGAAAGAAGGCGTCGGCCGCCACGGGGGAGTGCGGCCGACGCCGGTTTACCGCGATCCGAGTCAGGGCATCCCGGATCGCGAGTTTATGGTGTCAATTCATCGGGTGATTGCGCGAAAAAAATGGCAAATACACATAATTACGCAGATCACCACTGGCGACACGTCCGATCATAGCGGATAACCGGTTCCGGAATCCACCCCACCTCACCAGCAACTCCCGCTATCGGGCGCCGCTTTGGTGGTGTCCTGTCACACCGTGCCCGGCATGACGTCACCGCTGTCGGGCGGCGGGGACGGCGGCGCCGGCTCCCACGACCAGGCAAGTCCCGTACGCGCCCGGACCAGCGCGGCCTCCGTGCGGTTGCGGACGCCGAGCTTGCCCAGGATGTGCGAGACATGCACCGCGACGGTGCGGTCACTGATGTAGAGGGAGCGGGCGATCTGCCGGTTGCTCTCACCGTTGGAGAGGTGGGCGAGGACCTGGGACTCGCGCTCGGTCAGGTCGAAGCGGGCGTGCGCGGCCATCGCGCGGTCGCCGGGGCCGAGTTCGCGGGGACGGAGTTCACTGGGGCCGAGCTCGCGGGTCAGCCTGCTGCGAGCCGCCAGCTCCTCCGCGTGCCGCAGCAGCGGGGCCGCCGCGAGCGGGGCGGCCAGACTCACACAGGCCGCCAGCGCCCGCACCGCCTGCGCCCGCCGCCCCGCCCTGATCGCGGTCTCGGCCTCCCGCAGCCGCGCGTACGCCTCCCGGTACGGCTGGTCGGCGGCCTGCCACGCGTCCGCGACCGCCCGCCAGGTCGTCCGGTCGTCCGTCCCCTCGCCCCGCGCGTGCTCGGCGGCGGTCAGCGCACCGAAGGCGGCGACCACCGGCTCGTCGGCGTGCCGCCCGGCGATGGCCCCGGCCCGCCCGGCGCAGGCGTCCGCGGCCCCGTCCCATCCCGCCGGCAGGCCGCGCGGCCTGATCCGCCCCGGCAGCAGCGCCAGGTCGGCCGCCACCCGGCTGCCGTCGGCGAGCAGCCGGATCTCCTCCTCGGCGAGCGCCCCCTCGCCGACCGCCGAGAGCCCCCGCAGCACATGGTCCGCGGCCCTGGTCAACTCCCCCGCACCGAGCGCATGTTCGGCCAGGCACGCCTGCACCGGGCCGATCAGCCGCGGGTCGTCGGGGGACTCGGCCAGGACGCCGGTCAGCTCGGTGACCCGCCGCTCCTCCCCCCGGGCCACGGCCAACTCCAGTTGCAGCAGGTGCAGATAGCGGGTGATGTGCGCGGTCGAGGCGCCGACCAGCTCCGACAGCAACTGGTCGGCCTCGGCCCACTGGCCGGTGGCGACCAGCACCGCGGCGGTGTTGAAGTCGAGCACGGCGGTCAGCGGGGGCGGGGCGCCCAGTTCGCTCGCCGCCCGGCGTCCGTCCCGGGCCACTTCGCGCGCCTCGGCGAAGCGGCCCGCCGTACAGAGCAGGTACATGTGGTTGCCGGCGGCGCGCAGCACGTCCTCGACGGCCCCGGTGCGCCGCGCCAGGTCGCGGGCGGCGCGCAGCGCGTAGAGCCCGGAGTCCAGGTCGCCGCGCTGCGCCCGGATGACGCCGAGCGTGGTGAGCGCGTGGGCGTGCTCGGCGACCGCGCCGACCTGTTCGGCGACCAGCAGCGCCCGGTCGGTCAGCGCCAGCGCCGCGTCGGTGTCGCCGATCAGCATCCGGCCGTCGGCCGCGGCGGCCAGCACCCGGGCCCGCAGCGGCGACGGCGGAGCGCCGTCGAGCAGCCCCACCGCCTGCTCGGTGGCCTCCATCGCGCCGCGCGGGTTGCCCGACTCCCACAGGTAGCGGCCCAGGCGTTCGAGCAGCCGGGCCCGGTCGTCGGGGCCGCGGGCGCCGTCGGCGGCCAGCGCGCGGGCGATGTACTCGGTGGCCCGGCCGGGCTCCCCCGCGTAACTGGCCGCCCGCGCCGCCTCCTCCCACACCGCCGCGCCCTTGTCGGGCAGCCACTGCGCCAGATCGGCGACCTGCGCGTACAGCCGGTCCGCCTCGGGGTAGGCGCGGGCCGCGACCGCCAGGCGGGCCGCGGTGAGGGCGGTCTGCGCGGCCTTGTCGGGGCAGGCGGCCAGATGCCAGTGCCTGGCCAGGCACGCCGGGTCGGACCCTTTGCGTGCGGCGAGCGCGGCGGCGTAACTGCGGTGCAGGCGGCGGCGTTCGCCGGGCAGCAGGTCGGCGTAGAGGATCTGCCGGATCAGGCCGTGCGGCAGCGCGTACCCGTCGTCGGTGGCGACCAGCAGCCGGTGGGCGACCGCCTCGCGCAGCGCCGCCAGCAGGTCGGCCTCGGGTAACGACACGGTGGCGGCGAGGAGTTCGTGCGGCATCCCGCCGTCCGTGACCGAGATCAGGTCGAGCACCTCGCGGACGGCGGCGTCCACACCGCTCACCCTGGCCAGCACCACCTCGGCGATCGAGACCGGCGGCCAGTGCCGGCCCGCGCGGACCAACTCCTGTGCGTAGAGCGGGTTCCCCTCGGCCGCCGAGACGGTCGCGGCCACATCGGCGTCGGCCGCGTCGGCGGACAGCATCGCGGTGACGAGTTCGGCGACCTCGGCGTCGGCGAGCCGGGCCAGCCGCAGCCGGGTCACGCGCGGACATCGCACCAGCTCGGCGAACCAGCGCCGGGCGGCGGCGCTCAGCTCCTCCTCGCGCATCGTGGCGACCACCAGCACCCGCTGGCCGCGCAGCCGTACCGCGAGGAAGGCCAGCAGATCGCGGGTGGAGGTGTCGGCCCAGTGCAGGTCCTCCAGGACCAGGACCAGCGGGGAGCGCGCCGACAGGTCGGACAGCAGGGTGAGCATCCGCTCGAACAGCCGCTGCCGCGGGGCGGGCGACCGAGCGCTGCCGCCGTCGGCGAAGAGATACTCGGCCCGGTCGCGCAGCGCCGCCACGAACGGCCCGTAGGCCAAGGTGGTGCCGCTCAGCGGAACCGACTCCCCGATCCGCACGTGCCCGGGGCCCTCGGTGCCCACCAGCACCGCCAACTCCTCCACCAGCCGGGTCTTTCCGATGCCCGCCTCGCCGGTGATCAGCAGCAGCTGCGCCTGGCCGTCCACCGCGCGTACGTACGTGTCCGCCGCGGTCGCGCGCTCAACGGTTCGTCCGACAAAGGGCGCTGACTTAGTCATGTGCGCAGTGTGTGCACACGACTGCGGTGTGTCGACGGTTCGCGGTGGCAGGTAGTCACCGCGCCGAAAGGAAAACGAGCCCTATGTGCCTCGTACGAAAAATCAACGCAGGCGAATCGGTACAGATGGATGCGCCGCGATGTGGTCACAAAACGTATGGAGACGAGTACATCTAGTCAATTCTCACCGATGTGCGTACGTCATGTTGTCGACGTGCGCGGCCCTTCCCGCCACGCAGACTTGGCCGCGTTCGGCCCGGCACCTCGTGCCGGTGACGCCCATCCGACGGGACCGGGAGGAGGGACCCCCATGAAGAAGATGTCGATCCGGAAGGCCGGCACCATCCGCCTCACCAGCGCCGCGTACTACTGCTGCTCCGCCCTCTAGGAACACGTCCCAGCCGGAGCCGGGCTCTGTGCACTCACAGGGAGCCCGGCTCCGGCCACATCTCGCGCAGAGAGGCACTCCCCCGCATGACCGTGACCTCTTCGGACGGCACCCCGACAGCGGCTCCGGACACCACGGTCCGGCTGCACCGGCTCACGATGATCGCCGAGGACGACGGGGTGATGGTCGGCCGCCCGGACATCGCCTCCTACGCGGTCTTCCCCGAGGAGGGCGCCGAGGCCCTGCGCATGCTGGACTCGGGGGTGCCGCTCTCCGGGGTCGCGGCCTGGTACGAGCGGACCTGCGGTGAGCCCCTCGACGTGGAGGACTTCCTCGAGGTGCTCCAGGACCTCCAATTCGTGCGCGAGGACTCCGGCGACGGCTCGGGTGACGGCACCGGCGACGGTCCGGGCGACGGGGCCGCGACGGTGCGCTGGCAGCGGCTGGGCGGCTGGATCTTCTCCTGGCCCGCCTGGCTGTGCTACGCCGCGCTGCTGGCCGCCGCGGCGGTGGCGATGGCGCGGGACAGCACGCTGCGCCCCTCGTACCACGACGTGTTCTTCACCGACCATCTCTCGCTGATCCCGATCACCCTGACGGTGGTGCAGATCCCCTGCATCCTGCTGCACGAGGGCTTCCACGCGCTCTCCGGGCGCCGCCTGGGCCTGCCCTCGACGCTCACCATCAGCCGGCGGCTGTACTACCTGGTCGCCGAGACCCGGCTGGACTCGCTCTTCAGCGTGGAGCGCCGCCGCCGCTACCTTCCGTTCCTCGCCGGGATCCTGGCCGACGCCGTACTGGTCTCCGGGCTCACCCTGCTGGCGGTCGCGCTGCGCGGCCACGGCCTCCCCTCGTGGGTGCCCGCCCTGATGCTGGCCATCTCCTTCACCTGTGTGATGCGGCTGCTGTGGCAGTTCATGTTCTACCTGGAGACGGACCTCTACTACGTCCTCACCAACGCCCTGCGCTGCTCCGACCTGCAGAACGCCGCCCGCTTCCACATCCGTACGCGGTTCCGCCGGCTGACCCGCCGGCCGCCGCCGGTGGCCGACACCGAGTGGTCGGAGCGCGACACCGCGATGGCGCGCTGGTACGCGCCGCTGCTGGTGGTCGGTTACGGGTTCTCGCTCGGCAGCCTGCTGTGGGCCGGGATTCCGACCACCGTGCACTTCTGGTCGCAGATCAACGACCGGTTCAGGGACTCGGGGACCGCGACGAGCGGCGTGCTCGACGCGGTGAGCTTCGTAGGTCTGACGGCCCTTCAGTTCGGTCTGCTGCTCTACGTCACCCTGCGGGACCGGCGCGCCCGCAAGAACCCAACCCAAGGAGCACTGTCATGACCTCCTCCCCGCCGAGGCACAGCTGGGCCGTCGCCACCACCGGCACCGCGGCAGCCGAGGGCCTGCCCGTGTCGCCGGAACCCGACATCGATGTGCGGTGCCACCGCCGGTTGCGCGGGCCCTACACCGGAGGCGGGGCCCTGCTGCGCGCCGTGGTACCCGAACTGAGCGGCGCGCACGACGCGTTGATCGAGCGGCGGGCGATCGAGGTCATCGCCCTCGCGCCGGACCTGACGCCGCTGGTCCCGATCGCACCGCAGACCCTGACCGCGCTGGCGAGCCGCGCCGAACGCACCCGCTTCTACTCGGTGACCCGCACCCTGCGGGTCTCCCACGGCGTCGCGGAACTGCTGATGGACTGGGCCCGCGCGCTGCACCCGGGCGGGACCGTCATCAGGTTCCGCGAGCTGGACGACGCCGACCCCACCGACCGCGAGCTGGTCGCGGTGCTGCTGCGCCGCTGCGACCCGGCCGTCCTCACCGTCGTGGTGGAGTCCGACGGCTCGGGCGACGACGAACTCGGCCGTGCCTTGCGCGCCTACGCCGACCGCGCCGCGATGCCGGGCGCGGACCCCGAGCCCGCTGCGGACGCCGACCTCGCGCAGTTCTTCCTCGACTCCGACGGTACGAGCAGGTCCCCGGCCGCCCAGCGCGCCTACGCCGAACTGCCCGCGGACGAGCGGGCCCGCCGCCACAGCGCCCGCGCGGCGCTGCTGGCCGAGCGGGCGCGGCCGGGTGAGTCGCTCGGCGCGCGCCTCTACCACCTGGAGCGCGGCACCGACCGGGCCGCCGCGGGCACCGCCCTCGTCGACGCCTGCGAGTCCTGCTTCGACAACGGCTACTACGAGGCCGCGATGGAGATCGCGCACCGCGGGCGGGCGTTCTTCGGCGACGAGCGGCCCAAGCCGTACTGGAACCTCACCAACAAGATCGGCGCCTGCCTGTCCTACCTGCGCCGCGGCGAGGAGGGCTTCCCGTACTTCGCCGAACTGCGCTCGGGCAACACCGAGCCCGAGATCCACATGAACAGCTGCTACATGATGGCGATGCTCTACACCCGCCACCTCCCCAAGGGCATGCACGACGAGACGCGGGCGCTGGAGTGGGTCAACACCGCCATCGCGATCGCCGACTGGAACCCCGACCCGCACCGCAGGGTCTTCGTCGGCGCCTTCATGCGCAATGCCAAGGCGCTGGTCGAACTCCACCGCGGCGACCTCGGCGCCGCCCTGACCCTGGTCAACGACGGCATCGCCATGACGGACGCCGACCTCGGCGCGGACGAGCAGCTGCTGCACCGCTCGGTGCTGCTCTACAACCGCGCGCAGATCCTGGCCGCGCTCGGTGACCACGCCGGCTCGCTGGCCGACTACGACCTGGTCATCAGCCGCGACCCCGACTACGGCGACTACTACTTCGAGCGGGCCGGCGGCCGGCGCGCCAACGGGCAGTTCACCGAGGCGCTCGCCGACTACGCCGAGGCGATCCGGCTCAGCCCGCCCTTCCACGAGGCGCACTTCAACCGGGCCGACCTGCTGCGGGAGCTGGGCGACGAGGAGGCGGCGCTGCGCGACCTGGACTACGCGGTGATCCTCGACCCGAGCCATGTGGACACCCTGGTCAACCGCGCCGACCTGCTCATGGCACTGGGCGAGGCCGACCGGGCCCGCGCCGACGTGGAGACCGGCCTGGCCCTGGACCCGAAGAACGCCGGGCTGCTGTGCGCCCGGGGCACGCTGCTCGCCGAGGCCGAGGACATCGACGCCGCCTTCTCCTCCTTCACCGCCGCCCTGGAGTCCGACCCGTCCTTCCTCGCCGCCTGGGTGAACCGCGCCGTCCTCGCCTACTCCGCGGGCCGCCTGACCCAGGCCGTCGACGACCTCGACCGCGCCCTCGACCTGGAGGACGACCCGGTGCTGCACGCCAACCGGGCGCTGGCACTGCACGACCTCGGCGAGCACGAACGGGCGCTCGCCGACCTCGACATCGCGGTGCCGGTCCTCGCCGACGAGGACCCCGACCTGCTCTACCGGCGCGGCGCCAGCCGCCACGCCCTGGCCGACACCGCGGGAGCGCGCGCGGACTGGAGCGCGCACCTGGCGGCGTACGGCCCGGACGAGCCCTCGCCCTTCGCCGACGAGATCGCCCGGCTGGCCGGGGACCTGACCGGGGGGCCCACGGCGGTGGGTGCCGGAGCAGGGGTCGGGGCCGGGGATCCGGAGAGCGCGGCGTGACGGCGATCACCTCCGCCTCGCGGGCGTACGACGACGAGCAGGCCGCTGCTCCCGCGGACGGCGACGCGCCCGCGGGCGTGGGGCCCGGCCTGTTCCGCTCGGTGATGCGCCACCACGCCAAGGGGGTGGCCGTCATCACCGCGGGCGAGGACACCCCCGTCGGCTTCTGCGCCACCTCGCTCACCTCGGTGTCGCTCGACCCGCCGCTGGTCTCCTTCACCGTCGGCCTGCGCGCCGCGTCCTGGCCGACCGTGGAGGCCGCCCGGCATGTGATGGTCCACCTGCTGGCCGACGGCCAGGAGGAGATCGCCCGCCGGTTCGCCCGCGCGGGGGCGCCGAAGTTCGGCCCCGCCACGCCCTGGCACCGCGGCACCTTCGGGCTGCCCGTGCTGGACGACGTCCTGGCCTCGCTGGTCGTCGCTCTCGTCCGGGTGCTCCCGGTGGGTGATCACGCCCTGGTCATCGGCCGGGTGGTGGAAGCGGACCACACCCCGCACGGCAGGCCCCTGGTCCACCATGACGGCGCCTTCGTCCAGTTGACGGCGCCGCCGCCCGGCGGGTGAACCAGGATCGGTGAACCCCGGGTCAGTGCGCGGACCCGGGGTTCGCCACGCCGAACTCGTTTCCCTCGGGGTCGGTCAGCGGCCCCAGCGGCCCGCCGCCGGGTGCGGACACCGCGCCCGCGGCCGTCAACCGGGCGGTCTCGGCGGCCAGTTCACCGTCGGCACCGGCGCTGGGCGCCAACCGCAGCGACCAGCGGTTCCGGCCCTTCTTGGGTGTGGCGGGCGGCCCCATGACCAGCACCGGGACGGTCCCCGCGGGAGAGCGCAGCACGAACCCCCACTCCCCCTCGGCCGCGACCGCCCAGCCCGTCGCCGCCGTCCAGAAGCGGCGCTGCACGACCGGATCGGCGGCGTCCTGGCAGATCGCGGCCAGTCCCCGTACCGCGTCGTCGACATGGTCCGCGTGCCCGAGCGGGAGCACGCAGAACTCGTTTCCCTCCGGGTCGGCGAGGACGTCCCACGCCACGTCGCCCTGGCCGATGTCCGCGGGCACCGCGCCCAGCGCGAGCAGCCGCCGTACCTCCGCCGCCTGGTCGGTGCCTCCGGCGAGGTCGAGATGCAGCCGGTTCTTCCCCGCCTTCGGCCGCTCGGAGGCCACGAAGACCAGCGCCAGGCCACCGCCCCCGGCCGGTCGTACGACCACCTCGGCGCCCGGACGCCCGGGCTCCCCCGCGTCCTCGGGGACGACCCGCCACTCCAGTGCCTCGGCCCAGAACCGGGCCAGCCCCTGGACGTCCCTCGCCTCGACCACCACCGCGCTCAGTGTCGTCGCCATGGTCCCCATCGTCTCAGCCGGCGAGTCTCCGCTCGAACCAATGGTCCGCGTACCGCTCGTCGTTGAACGCCTCGACCTCGACGAACCCCGCGCTCTCGTAGAGGCGTCTGGCCTCCGCCAGCGTGCCGTTCGTCTCCAGCCGCAGGGTCCACATCCCGCGGGCGGCCGCTTCCTCCGCGAGGCGTTCGAGGATGCGGCGGCCCAGGCCGAGCCCGCGCACGTCCGGGGACGCCCACATCCGCTTCACCTCCGCGATCCGCGTCTCGGGGTGCAGCTTCAGCGCCCCGCACCCCATCGGAGAGCCGTGCGCGCTCGCCACCAGGAGCAGGCCCTTGGGCAGGGTCATCTCCTCGTCGCTCGCGGGGATGCTGCGGGCCGGGTCGAATCCGGTGGCGAACCGCCGTCCCAGCTCCTCGACGTAGGAGCGCAGGCAGTACCGGGCCTCGGGGCTCCGTGGGTCCGTGATCTCGATCCGCACCTGGGAGGCCAGCAGCAGCCGTCCGACCTCCGTCATCGCCGCCACCAGCCGCCCGCGCTGGCTCTCGGTGAGCGGAGCGAGGATCGACTCCGCCAGTTCGTCCGAGGCGCGGTCCAGCACCGCCCGCTCCTTGTCCCCGGCCTCGGTCAGCCGTACCTTCCGCACCCGCCCGTCGCCCGCGTGCGGGTCCGTGGTGACCAGGCCGTCGGACTCCAGCTGCCGAAGCTGCCGGCTCACATACCCGGAGTCCAGGCCCAGCCGCGAGCGAAGAACGCGCACCTCGGTTCCGTCCGGCCCGACCTCCCACAGCAGCCGCGAGAGCCCCAGCGACCGGTGCCGCGACAGATACTCGTCGTCCAGCGCGCCGACGCGCTGCGTGACCGCGCGGTTGAATCCGCGCACGACATCGATCTGCTCGCGTTCCATTCTCTGACCATAGTCAGAGAAATTCGGATTGTGAAGCTGCCGGTCGGCGTCCGCCGTGCCAAGCTGGAATCGCGGGCCTGTGATCGGCCATGTCCGCCGGTCAATGGCGCCCACCTCTCTGGGAGGAGCCAGCGATGACCACGACAGCTCGGCAGGGGCCGCAACACGCGAAGGTCGCGCCCACCGCGTACGAGATGCTGGCGGACGAACTGCGGCACCGTTCCGTCGCGGAGCGCGCCGCCCGCGGCAAGGCGCTGCGCAAGGCCGTACCCCGTTCCAGCCACGCCGCGTACGCGCCGGCGCCGCACCGCACCGACCCGGTGGACGTCATCGAGGCGCAGTCGGCGACCCGCGTGCCGGAACTGGTCCCGATCCGCTACGGGAGGATGTCCGAGTCGCCGTTCCGCTTCTACCGCGGCGCCGCGGCCATCATGGCCATGGACCTGGCCACCACCCCGGCCTCCGGCATCCGCGCCCAACTGTGCGGCGACGCCCACCTGTTGAACTTCCGGCTGCTGGCCTCGCCCGAGCGCCGCCTGATGTTCGACATCAACGACTTCGACGAGACGCTGCCCGGGCCGTGGGAGTGGGACCTCAAGCGGCTCACCACCAGCCTGGTCATCGCGTCCCGCGCGAACGGCCTCAGCACCAAGATGCGCGCCGCGATCGTTCGGGCCACCGTACGGTCGTACCGCGAGCACATGCGGCAGTTCGCCGACATGGGCAACCTCCCCGTCTGGTACGCCCAGTTCGACGACGCGTGGGTGAGAGCGCAGTTCGGCGCGAAGGCGTCCGCACGAGGCCGCAAGAAGTGGACGAAGGCCACGGCGAAGGCCCGTAGCCGCGACAGCCTCCAGGCGTTCGAGAAGCTCACCGAGGTCGTCGACGGCCGCCGCCGCCTCGCCGCCGACCCGCCCCTGGTCACACCGCTGCGCGACCTGCTGCCCGACGCGGAACGCGGGATGCTCGAAGACGGCCTCAAGCGGCTGCTCGACAGCTACTCCCGGACCCTGCAGTCCGACCGGCGCCATCTGCTGGACCAGTACCAGGTGGCCGGAATCGCCCGGAAGGTGGTCGGCGTCGGCAGCGTCGGCACCCGCTGCTGGATCATGCTGCTGCTCGGCCGCGACGACCAGGACCCGCTGCTGCTCCAGGCCAAGGAGGCCGACGAGTCCGTGCTGGCCCGCTACGCCGGTGCCTCCGGCTACGCCACCCAGGGCGAACGCGTCGTCGCCGGACAGCGCCTCATGCAGGCCACCAGCGACATCTTCCTCGGCTGGGAGCGCGTCGACGGCATCGACGGCCACCGCCGCGACTTCTACATCCGCCAACTGCGCGACTGGAAGGGCATCGCCGCGCCCGAGACCATGCGCCCCGAGGGCCTGCACACCTTCGGCGAACTCTGCGGCGCCACCCTCGCCCGCGCCCACGCCCGCTCCACCGACCGCATCGCCCTCTCCGCCTACCTCGGCACCAGCGACTCCCTCGACCGCGCCCTCACCCACTTCGCCGAGTCCTACGCCGACCAGAACGAGGCCGACCACCAGGCCCTGGTGGACGCGATCCGCTCGGGGAGGGTGAAGGCGGAGGCGGCCTGAGCGTACGGCTGACCGGCCTTGCCGGAGCCATCGGCACCAGCCCGTACCAGACGTACTGGACGCACCGGATCGCTGGGGAGTGTCACCTCGCGGGCGTCTTCAGTCAGCGGTTCCCGCCGGGACGACCCAGCGCATCGGCTGGCCGGTCACGCCTGCGATCATGTCGAAGTCGCCGTCGTAGTGCAGGACCACCGCGTCGCTCCGCTCCGCTGTCGCGGCGATGATCAGGTCCGAAACGGACAGTGCCTTCCAGTTCCCGGCCACAATGAGGCGCGCCTGCACGTCCAGCGCGCGGTCCCACGCCTCATCGGGCGTGGGCAGCCAGTCGAAGCCCCGCATCTCGTCGCGGATGCGCTCCGCGTCCGCCTTCGACCGGGCACTGTGCAGCACTTCGAGTTCGACGGCCCCGCACACGGCCAGCTGTCCGGCATTGTGCAGCGGCTCGATCACGGCTCGAACGTTCGGCTTGGGATAGCGGGCGAGGGCGGACTTGTCGATCAGGTACCGGTCGCTCATGCGGCGTGATGGGGGTTGTCCGTACCCTCGGCGGGCTCGACGGGCCCCGTGAGGTCCGGCAGACCGCCCTCCGCCAGCCAGTCCAGGAACGACGCGCGCTTGCGGCGTTTGATCGCATCCGCCAGGGCAGCGTTCACCGTGGCGACCTTCGTTGTCGTTCCGAAGATCTCCGCGGCCTCGGCCAGCATCTCGTCGTCGACGTCAATGAGAGTGCGCGCCATACGTTCCTCCTGCGACCGGTGAGGCCGTGTCGTCACTACGCGGCATGATATCAAAAACGTCGGTGGACGATATCATCACCGGGTGATTGACGTGTTCGCGTCGACGGGCTTAGCTTCGGAGGGCGCTCTCGCACCTCTGATCCGATTGTGGCTGACAACGATGTCAGGTAGGTCTCGCACGGCACCTGCCCCCCGAGCCCAGGGAGAGTCCATGAGTGAGCAGTTACGCCCGTCGGCGCGGGTCGCGTCGCGCAGGTCGGTGGCCGGGTGGGGCCGGTGGGTCCGGGCGGGGGTGGTGGGGGTGGCGGTCGCGCTCGGGTTGGGGTGGCTGCCGACGGACGCGACCGGGGTGGCCGCGGCGGCGCCGCTCGGGGCGCCGGTGCTGCGGGTGATGCCGCTCGGGGACTCGATCACGTGGGGCGTCGGGAGCGCCACGACCTCCTCGTACCGGGCGCCGCTGTGGAATCTGACGACGGGTCAGTCGCGGTACGCGGTGCGGTTCGTGGGCTCGCAGGCGTCCGGGACGCTGCCCGACCCGTCGAACGAGGGGCACAGCGGTTACGTCATCCAGCAGATCCGGGACGGCGTGGACGGCTGGCTGGCCGGGGCCCGGCCGGACGTCGTACTGCTGCACATCGGCGTCAACGACCTGGACCGGAACATCGACACCGCTCACGCCCCCGACCGCTTCGCCGACCTGATCGACCGCGTCTTCGCCGACCGCCCCGGGATCACCGTCCTCGCGATGGGCGTCATCCCGACCTCGCCGGGCCTGGAGTCCGCGGCGGCCGCGTACAACGCGCGGATCAAGGCGCTGGCCGGCCCCGAGCAGCAGGCGGGCAAGAAGTTCCGGTACGTCGAGCCGCCGGCGCTCACCTCGGCCGAAATGGTCGACCACCTGCACCCGAACGACGCGGGCTATCTGCGGATGGCCCAGGCGTTCTACCCCGCCCTCGACCAGGCGTTCACCGACCACTGGGTGACCGGCGGCCGGGCGCTCGGGGCGGGCACCGAGTCGGGCACCACCGGCCCGGTCCGCTGGGGCGACTTCGACGGTGACGGCCGCGCCGACTATCTGACGGTCGCCTCCAGCGGCGCCGTGTCCGTCTGGCTGAACCGCGGCGGCGACGGCCACGGCGGCTGGCAGCCGTACGGCCAGGTCACCACCGGCCAGACCACCGACGGCAGCCGGGTCCGCCTCGCCGATTTCGACGGCGACGGCCGCGTCGACTACCTCCTGCTCGGTACGAACGGCGCCGTGTCCGTCTGGCTCAACCGCGGCGGCGACGGCCACGGCGGATGGCAGCCGCTCGGCCAGATCGCGACCGGTCTGACCAGCGACGCGACCCATGTGCGATTCGCCGACTTCGACGGTGACGGGCGGACGGACTACGTCCTGCTCGCCGCAGGCGGCGCCGTCTCGGTCTGGCTCAACCACGGCGGCGACGGCCACGGCGGCTGGCAGCCGCTCGGCCAGGTCGCCACCGGCACGACCAGCGACGCGACCCACGTACGCTTCGCCGACCTCGACGCGGACGGCCGCGCCGACTACAGCGCGATCCAGCCGGACGGCGCCGTGCAGTCGTACCTCAACCGCGGCGGCGACAGCGGCGGTGGCTGGGTGCAGTACGGCCAGACGGCAACGGGTCTGACCACCGACGCCGGCCGGGTCTCCTTCGCGGACTTCACCGGTGACGGCAACGCCGACTACATCCTCCTCGACCCCACCGACAACGCCGCCACCGTCTACGCGTGGAACGGCGGCGACGGGCACGGGAGCTGGATCGGTCTCGGGCAGGTGGCGGGCGGGGTGCCGGTCGGCTGAGCGCCGCTTTCCGTCGTCCCCTCCCCCGGGTGACCCGGCGGCCGACCCCGGCTGCCGGGTCACTGGTGTGTTCGGGGTGTCCGGGGTGTCCGGGGTGTCCGGGGTGTCCGGCGAGTGCCGCGCGGGCCGGAACCCCTTGACACGGCTCGGGTCCGCTCGTCACCATCACTTTGATAGGAAAGTTTCCTAATAGACGTCCTCATGAGACGTACTCGCTCAGATCGGCAGGCCCAGCGTGGAAGTAGTCATCGTCCCGGACGCCACCACCGGCGGCGCACTCATCGCCGAGGCCATGGCCGCACTCCTACGACG
>NZ_JBFAXL010000032.1:0-106194 GCF_040680795.1 Streptomyces sp. NPDC051976 | reverse complement strand
CCCGCCCCGCGTTCACTGCGGGGCGGGCGGGCTCGGTGCTGAGCGGAGCGGTACTGGGGACGCTCGGCCGGTGTCCGGAGAATCCGGTGTCCGGGGGTCAGGCGATGGCGGACGGGAACCAGATCAGCGGGAACCAGATGGACGAGCTAGCGATGTCCCCTGGCGTGGCGGCGCGTCCGGTGCCGGTGGGGGCAGAAGCCATGGTGATCTCCTGGAGGATGTGATGGGTGGTGTTGCGTGCGCCGGGGGTCGTTAACCAGGGAGGAGACCAGCGGGTGGACACGGTGGAGGTATCCGCTTGCTGGACGTGCGAGGAGCGCGTTCTCGTAGGTGGTCGGCGTGGACTGTCGGAGCTCCTGGTGGCGTGGCGTTGCTCCTTCGTCGCGGGTAGGCGTCGTCTTGCGTGCGGTCCAGCAGTGCTTCCACTCGCGCACAGAACTACGTGCGTAGGCTGAGAATAGTACGAACAGGCATCGGGTTGGCCGAGAGGGCATGATCAACAGGTCCCGGTGCCCCGGGCCGGAACCGCGCCCGACAACGCTGTCGAAAAAGCGTCCCTCATCGGTCGCGTACCTACGGGTTCGTAGCCAGCACAGCCTGTGTGCGGGATGATTCGGAGAGTGCGGGATCCGCGAGGAGAATGTTCCCCGCGACCGGCCGGCGTGAGGGGGACGCACATGAACGCGGTGGAGGGCAGGACGCGCCGCCGCCACGCCGCGCCCGCTCCCGATCCGTACACCCTGCGGGCGCCCGTGACCATCGCGGTACTGCCGGGCGGCACGGTCCACACCGTCGGCACGGTGATCTCGCACTCCAGCGATCTGCGCGACGCCGCCCACCCGGCCTGGAGCCAGGCCGCCTGGCGCGCCCGGCGGATGGGCTGCCTGGTCCCCGTCGCCGTCGGCCACCCCGACGGGCGGGTGGACGCGTACGACGTGGGTGTCGACGGCTCCCCGGTGCTGCGCTCCGCGCGGCTGGGACCGCACCGCCGGCTGCCCGACCCGAACTGGGGCGATGTACTGCCCGACGGCCACGCGCACGGGCTGATGGACGCGGTCCGCGCCGCCGAGGAGGCGGGACGGCTGGTGGCGGCGCGTACGGTGACCGGCCATCCCCTGGCCCCCGAGGACTGCCACGGCCACCCCCGTACCGTGCTCGGCGTCGAGTTGGAGGCCGAGATCGCGGTGCGCTCGCACCGCTGGGAACTGGCCGCGTATCTGTACACCGCCGCCGCGGTCGTCCGCTACCGCGGCAGCGGCAGTGCCGAGGCCGCCGACCAGATCCTCCAGCAGGCGGTCACGGTGTGGTTGCGCACCTCGCCGGGACCGGCCGCCGGCTCGCTGGGTTTCCCGCTGGCCCATCTGCTGATCGCCACCGCGCCCGGCCGCCCCGGACCGATCGCCGCCGTACTGCGCCGCCTGGCCGACCAGTTGCCCGCGGCCTCCCATCGCCCGTCCTGACCGTCCCGGACCCGCCGCGACCCTCCCCCTGATCCTTCTCCCTGCCCTTTTCGCGGCGTCCGCACCGGGCGACGACGGTCACATGGACACTTCAGGCGGTCTTTACTAAGGTTTGCCTTGCCTTACTTCGCCTCGCGGTGTCCGCTGCCCGCGGGGTGCTCGCCGTCCCCGCTCGTACCGCCCTGTTCCCCGAGCCTGCCCGTGGAGTTGTTGACCCATGTCTGCCGTCGCCCCCAGAGCCACCGCTGTCGCCCTGCTCTCCCTGGTCGTCCTCGGCACCGCCGCGGTGACCGGCTGCGCGAAGAAGAGCGACAGCTCGTCCGGCGACGCCATCCGCGTCGACGCCGCCGACAGCAGCTGCAAGGTCTCCCGCACCGAGTTCCCCGCGGGCCCGGTCAGCCTCGACGTGCACAACAAGGGCTCCAAGGTCACCGAGGTCTACGTCTACGCCCCCGGCGACCGGATCGTCACCGAGCGGGAGAACATCGGCCCCGGCACCAAGGCGAGCATCACCGCGCAGATCAAGGCCGGTGCGTACGAGATCGCCTGCAAGCCCGGTATGCAGGGCGACGGCATCCGGCAGAAGGTCACCGTCACCGGGGCGGGCGCGCCCAAGCCCGCTGACCCGCGGCTGGACAAGGCGGTCGCCTCGTACCGCACCTACTCCCAGGCGCAGGCGGATCTGACGATCCCGCTGGTGCAGAAGTTCGCCGACGCCGTGAAGGCCGGTGACGTGGCCGCGGCGAAGGCGGCGTTCGCCCCGTCGCGGGTCGGCTGGGAGAGCACCGAGCCGGTCGCCGAGAGCTTCGGTGACATCGACCCGAAGACCGACACCCGCGAGGACGGTCTGGAGACCGGGCAGAAGTGGACCGGCTGGCACCGGCTGGAGAAGTCCCTGTGGGTGACCGGCAAGCTCACCGCCGAGGACGGCGCCCTCGCCGACCAGCTCGTCCGCGACCTCAAGGGCTGGCAGAAGCGGGTGGGTTCGGCCGACATCACCGCCACCAGCATGGCCAACGGCGCCAAGGAGCTGCTGGACGAGGTCGCCACCGGCAAGGTCACCGGTGAGGAGGACCGCTACAGCCACACCGACCTCTCCGACTTCAACGCCAACGTCGCGGGCGCCCGCAAGGCGTACGAGCTGCTGAAGCCGGTCGCCGCGCGGAAGGACCCGGCGCTGTCCACGACCCTGGACACCGAGTTCGCGCACCTGCAGACGCTGCTCGACAAGTACCGCCAGGGCGCCGGTTTCGTCTCGTACGACAAGGTCACCCAGCCGGAGCGCAAGACGTTCTCCGACGCGGTCAACGCGCTGGCCGAGCCGCTGTCCAAGCTCGCGGCGGCCGTCGCCCCGGCGAAGTAGCCCGCGCGGCACGGCACCGTCCGGCACTCCCCCCGCGCATCGCGGAACCACCAGCAGAAGGGCAACCGCTCATGGCCGAAGCAGCCGGGACCGGCGACGACACCGCGTCCGCCGCCCCGTCCCCCGCTCCGGACTCCCCCGCGTCCACCGCCTCCACCGCCTCCACTGCCGACAGCGCTTCGACGCGTGCGCCGAGCCGCCGCGCGGTGATGGGCTGGGCCGGTGCCGGGCTCGCGCTCGGCGCGGCGGGCGGCGGCTCGGTGGCCGCGGCGGTCACCGGCGGCGGTGACGGCGGCGCGGCGGTGGCCGACGGGGCGGTGCCGTTCTACGGTGACCACCAGGCGGGCATCGCCACCCCCGTACAGGACCGGCTGCACTTCGCCGCCTTCGACGTACTCACCGACGACCGGGCGGAGTTGGCCGCGCTGCTCAAGCAGTGGACCAGCGCCGCCGCCGCGATGACCGCGGGCCGCGAGGTCGGCCAGGGCGCGGTGGACGGCCTGGCCGACGCACCGCCGGACGACACCGGTGAGGCGCTGGGCCTGCCCGCCTCCCGGCTCACGCTGACCGTCGGCTTCGGGCCGAGCCTGTTCGAGCAGGTCGCCCCGGACGGCGGCACCAAGGACCGGTTCGGGCTGCGCGCCCGGCGTCCCGAGGCCCTGGTCGCCCTGCCGCACTTCCCCGGCGACGCCCTCGACCCCGCCCGCAGCGGCGGCGACCTGTGCGTCCAGGCGTGCGCCGACGACCCGCAGGTGGCCGTGCACGCGATCCGCAACCTCGCCAGGATCGGCATGGGCAAGGTGTCGGTGCGCTGGTCCCAGCTCGGTTTCGGCAAGACGTCCTCCACCACGCCGGAGGCGCAGACCCCGCGCAATCTGATGGGCTTCAAGGACGGCACGCACAATGTGGCGGGCGACGACACCGCGACGCTGAACGCCCATGTCTGGGCGGCGGCCGGGGACGGCCAGGACTGGATGACCGGCGGCTCGTACCTGGTCGCGCGGCGGATCCGGATGCACATCGAGACCTGGGACCGATCCGCGCTCAAGGAGCAGGAGGACGTCTTCGGCCGCACCAAGGGCGAGGGCGCGCCGTACGGGAAGCGGCACGAGCGCGACACGCCCGATCTGGCCAAGCTGCCCAAGGACAGCCATGTCAGGCTCGCCCACCCCGACAGCAACAAGGGCCTGCGGATCCTGCGCCGCGGGTTCTCCTTCACCGACGGCTCGGACGGTCTCGGCAGGCTCGACGCCGGGCTGTTCTTCCTCGCCTACCAGCGCGACACCCGCGAGGCGTTCATCCCGCTGCAGCGCAGGCTCGCCGCGAACGACGCCCTCAACGAGTACATCCAGCACGTCGGTTCGGCCCACTTCGCCTGCCCGCCGGGGGTCCGCAAGCCCGGCGAGTGGTGGGGACAGGCCCTGCTCGGCTGACACCCCCGTCCGCCCCGACCCGCTCACCCTCTGCTGCCCCTGGAGTACCGCCGTGTTCGCCAACTACCTGATCGGCCTTCGTGAGGGCCTCGAAGCCAGCCTCATCGTCTGCATCCTGATCGCCTACCTGGTCAAGACCGGCCGCCGCGAGAGCCTGCCGCCGGTGTGGAGCGGGATCGGCGCCGCGGTGGTGCTGAGCTTCGGTTTCGGCGCGCTGCTGCAGTTCGGTTCCTCGACGCTGACCTTCAAGGCACAGGAGGCGCTGGGCGGTTCGCTGTCGATCGTCGCGGTCGGGCTGGTCACCTGGATGGTGTTCTGGATGCGCCGCACCGCGCGCCATCTGAAGACGGAGCTGCAGGGCAAGCTGGACGCGGCCCTGGCCATGGGCACCACCGCGCTGGTCGTCACGGCGTTCCTGTCGGTGGGCCGTGAGGGCCTGGAGACCGCGCTGTTCGTCTGGACCGCCGTGCAGTCCAGCGACGACGGGGTACGCCCGCTGGTCGGCGCGATGCTCGGCCTGGTGAGCGCGGTGGTCCTCGGCTTCCTCTTCTACCGGGGCGCGGTGCGGATCAACCTGGCCAAGTTCTTCACCTGGACCGGCGCGATGCTGGTGGTCGTGGCGGCGGGCGTGCTGGCGTACGGTCTGCACGACCTCCAGGAGGCCGGGTGGATCGGCGGCCTGAACAACCTCGCCTTCGACATCACCTCCACGATCCCCAAGGACAGCTGGTACGGCACCCTGCTGAAGGGCGTCTTCAACTTCCAGGCCGATCCGACGGTGTTGCAGCTGTGCGCCTGGGCGGCCTATCTGGTCCCGACGCTGGCGTCCTTCCTGCGTGGGGCGGGCAAGCGGCCGGTGCCCGCCGCTCCGGCCCCGGCCACGTCGTCAACCGCCTGACGGCGGACGGCTCTCGACGCCGACGACCAGCTTGCGCAGCAGGTCGGCGAGCTGCTGCTTCTCCCCCGCGGTCAGCGGCGAGAGCAGGACCTGCTCCTCCTGCTCCTCGGAGACGCCGTGCCGCTCGAACGCCTCGTAACCCGCGGGCGTCAGCCTGACCCGCACGCGGCGCCGGTCGCCCGTCTCGTTGGTACGGGCGAGCAGACCCGCCTCCTCCAGCGGCCCGAGCCGCGCCGACAGGGCGCCGCGGGTGAGGCCCAGCATGTCGGCGAGGTGCGAAGGGCTCGCCGTGTACGGCGGGCCGACGCGCCGCAGCATCATCAGCACCTTGAACTGCCAGTGCTTGAGCCCGTCCGAGTCGAGGGTGTCGCGGCGGCTCTGGGCGGCGTGCCGGGCCAGGATCGCCAGCCGGGCGAGGATCGCCTCCTTCACCGGGTCCAGCCAGTCGAGTTCTCCCGACCAGAGGGCGACGTGCTGGTCGACCGAGTCCCGCATCCGTAGCTCCAGGCGCTCGAAGTAGTTTTCTTGTGGATAGTTTTTCGGATAACTACCGTCCTGGCCATGACGAACACCGAGGACAATGTGGTCATGGCAGCGGTGCCGGTCGCGGAAGTCACCGCCTCCGCACTGGAGTTGGGTACGGGCGGCCGCTGGCGGCGGGCCCTGGGCCTGCTGGACGCGACGGCCGTGGACGAGGAGGCGAGCCGCGTACGGCTCGCCCTCACCGCCGCGGAAGTGGCCCTGGAGAGCGACTGGTTCGCCGGTACGGCGCTGGCGGACGACCGGCTGAGCGCGGCGGAGAAGGTGTGCGCGACCGCGGACGAGCCCGGTCACGCCGCCCTGTGGACCCTCGGCTTCCTGCGGCTGCGGCACGACTACGCCGCGCAGATCCGCTCCGGCGGCACCTACCGGCTGGGTCCCGACGGCAAGGACCCCGCGGTGACCGCGGAGCTGAGGGGCCGCGCGGTCGCGTTGACCGAGCGGGCGCCGGACGAGGTGCGGCGCGGTTGGGCGCACTTCTATCTGGGGCTGATCACGGAGAATCTGTTCGCCGAGCGGGACGCGGCGCACCCGCACTTCGCCGCCGCTCTCCGGGGCGGTGAAGGCCCGGACGGCGACGGCGACGGCGGCGACGGGCTCCTCGCCCGGGAGGCGCTGCGGCACCTGGGCGACCACGACCACGACGCGGGCCGCGATGCCCAGGCGCTGAGCCGCTGGCGGCTGGCCGCGGACGTCGGTGCCCGCGCGGGCGCCGTCCCGGGCACCCTCTCCCAGCAGCTGCTGCTGGCCGTCCTCGCCCGCGACAGCGGCGACGAGGCGGGAGCGGTGGCGCTGGCGGGTGCGGCGGCCCGGTGGGCTGCGGCGATCGGCGCCGACGACCTCGCTGCCCGATGCATATCCTTCCTGGACGGCGCCGACCCGACCGCGCTGCCCTCCGACGCGTCCTGAACCACGCGCCGCGGGCGGTCAGGTGTAGCGGTGGAACCCCCGGCCGGACTTGCGGCCGAGCAGGCCCGCGTCGACCATCCGGGCCAGCAGCGGGGGCGGTGAGTAGAGCGGTTCCTTGTACTCGTCGTACAGCGACGCGGCGATCGCGCGGGTGGTGTCCAAGCCGATCAGATCGGCCAGGGCGAGCGGGCCCATCGGGTGCGCGCAGCCCAGCACCATCCCCCGGTCGACGTCCTCCGCGCTGGCCCGGCCCGACTCCACCATCCGTACCGCGCTGAGCAGATAGGGCACGAGCAGCGCGTTCACCACGAAGCCCGCCTGGTCGCGTACCCGGATCACCTCCTTGCCGAGCCGGCCCGCGGCGAAGGCCGTGACCCGCTCCACGGTCTCCGCGCCGGTCAGCAGTGTCGGCACCAGTTCGATCAGCGGGAGCACCGGCACCGGGTTGAAGAAGTGCAGGCCCAGCACCTGCTGCGGCCGGGACGTGGCCCGGGCCAGCCGGATCACCGGGATCGAGGAGGTGTTGGTGGCGAGGATCGCGTCCGGCCGGGTGAGGATCGCGTCGAGGCGGGTGAACACATCGAGCTTGGCCGCCTCGTCCTCGGCCACCGCCTCGATCACCAGATCGCGGTCCGCCAGCCGCTCCAGCGTGTCGGTGACGGTCAACCGGCCGAGTGCGGCGGCGCGTTCACCGGCGGTGAGCTTGCCCCGGCCGACCGCGCGGTCAAGCGAGCCCGCGATCCTCGCGGCGCCCGCGTCGGCCGCGTCGCCGCCCGCCTCCGCGACCACCACGTCGAGCCCGGCGCGGACGCAGACCTCGGCGATGCCCGAGCCCATCAGGCCGCAGCCCACGACCCCAATGCGTGCTATCTCCGCCATGCGGCAACCCTTCCGTCCGATGCTGAGGTGGGGCACTGCCGAGCGCGGGTGCGCCGCCGCCGGCGGCGCACCCGGGTGGCAGCGGTCAGTCCGCGGTGGGCAGTTGCAGAACGCCCGTGCCGCGCTTGACCAGTTCGTTGGCGATGATCAGCCGCTGGATCTCGGAGGTGCCCTCCCAGATCCGGTCGACCCGCAGTTCGCGGTAGAGCCGCTCCACCGGGTACGAACGGTCGTAGCCGCGGCCGCCGAAGATCTGCACGCAGCGGTCGATCACCCGGCCGGACGCCTCGCTCGCGGACAGCTTGGCTATCGCGGCCTTGGCGTGCAGCGTCTTGCGGTCGGCGTCCGGCAGGCTCGCCTCCCAGGCGACCTGGTGGGTGTACGCGCGGTGCACCGCGATGTCGGCGGCGCTGTCGGCGAGCATCCCCTGGATGAGCTGGAAGGAGGCGATCGGCGCACCGAACTGCTCGCGCTCCACGGCCCAGTCGCGGGCCAGCTCCAGCGCCCGCTCGGCCGCGCCGATCGTCCGGGCGGCGATCATCAGCCGCTCCTCGGTGAACCAGGAGCGGGTGATGTCGTAGCCGTTGCCGATCCCGCCGAGGACGGCGTCCTCGGGCACCAGGACGTCGGTGAAGGTGAACTCGGGGTGCTCGTAGACGAAGGTGTGCATGAAGCGCGGCACCCGGGTCATCTCGATCCCCGGGGTGTCCTTGTCGACCAGGAAGAGCGTGGGGGCCTTCTCCTCGCCCGCGGCGGCGAGCAGGATGAGGAAGTCGGCGTGGTCGCCGACCGTCACGAACCACTTCTCGCCGTTGATCAGCCAGCCGCCGTCGGTACGGGTCGCGGTGGTGGCCAGGTTCTGCGGGTCGGAGCCGGCGCCGCGCTCGGTCACGGCGTAGCAGTCGCGCCGCTCGCCCTTGATGACCGGCACCAGGAAGCGCTCGCGCTGCTGAGGTGTGCAGAAGCGCAGGGCGTTGGCCGGGCGCCACACCATGTCCCACAGCGCTCCGGTCAGCCGTCCCAACTCCTCCTGGACCACGACCTGTTCGAAGATGGTGAGGCCCGCGCCGCCCCACTCGGCGGGCATGTTGACGGCCTGCAGCCCGGAGTCGAGCACGGCCGCGCGCACCGCGTCGTGCGCCTGCGGCGGCAGCCCGTTGTTCTCCTCGCACTCCTGCTCGTAGGTCATGACGAACTCGGTCAGTGCGCGGGCGGTGGTCTTGAGTGCGACCTGGTCGGGGGTGAGCCGGAAGTCCATGGTGGTCCTTGTCGTGAACGAGGGGTGGGCGGGGCGGATCAGTGCGTGGGCAGGGCGAGTGCCCGGGTGCCGCGCTTGATCAGTTCGTTGGCGATGATCAGGCGCTGGATCTCGGAGGTGCCCTCCCAGATCCGGTCGACCCTGATCTCGCGGTAGAGGCGTTCGACCGGGTAGGAGCGGTCGTAGCCGCGGCCGCCGAAGATCTGCAGGCAGCGGTCGATCACCCGCCCCGCGGCCTCGCTGGCGGCGAGCTTGGCGGTGGACGCCTTGGCGTGCAGGGTCTTGGGGTCGGTGCCGGGCTGGTCCGCCTCCCAGGCGACCTGGTGGGTGTACGCCCGGTGCACCGCGATCTCCGCCGCGCTGTCGGCGAGCATCCCCTGGATGAGCTGGTACGACGCGATCGGCGCACCGAACTGCTCGCGCTCCACGGCCCAGTCGCGGGCCAGCTCCAGCGCCCGCTCGGCCGCGCCGACGGTCCGCGCGGCGATCATCAGCCGCTCGTCGGTGAACCACTGCTTCGTCAGCTCGTAGCCGTTGCCGACACCACCGAGCACGTCCTCGTCGGCGACGAAGACATCGGTGAAGGTGAACTCGGGGTGCCCGTTGACGGCGGTGTGCATGAAGTGCGGCACCCGGCTCATCACCACACCGGGCGCCTGCTTATCGACGAAGAACAGCGTGGCGGCCCGCTCCGGCCCCGCGTCGGCCTGCACCAGCAGGAAGTCCGCGATGTCGCCGCAGGTCACGAACCACTTCTCGCCGTTGATCAGCCAGCCGCCCTCGGTGCGGGTCGCGGTGGTGGTGCCCGACGACGGGTCGGACCCGGCTCCCGGCTCGGTGACGGCGAACGCGTCGAACCGCTCGGCGCGGATGATCGGCAGCAGGTACTTCTCCCGCTGCTCCTCGGTGCCGAAGGCCAGGACGTTGGCGGGCCGCCAGGGGATGTCCCACAGGCAGTTGGTGACCTTGCCGAACTCCTCCTCGACGATGACCTGGTCGAGCAGCGACAGACCGGCGCCGCCCCACTCCTTCGGCATGTTGATGGCGTAGACCCCGGCGTCGATCGCGGCCCGGGTCAACTCCCGTACCGTCTCGGCCGGGAGTGGCCCGCCGGCCTGCTCGGAGGTGTCCTCGTACTGCATCAGCAGCCGTGCGTACGCGGCGGCCCGGCGCTTCAGGTCGGTCTGTTCTGCGGTGTAGCGGAAGTCCATGGTGACGCTCCGGAGGGTGGGGTGTGGGCGGGAGGGCTCAGCCGAGTACGGCGCGGGAGTCGAGGGCGAGCGCGCCGGACGGGCTCACCAGCAGGGGGTTGACCTCGAGTTCGGCGATCTCGGGGTGGGCGGCGGCCACCTGGGTGATCCGCTCGACGGCCAGGGCGGCGGCCGTCACGTCGAGCGCGGGGCGACCGCGTACCCCGTCCAGCAGCGCCGCGGCCCGCAGCCCGCGCAGCAGTTGTTCCGCGTGGGCCGCCGTGACGGGGGCGAGGGCGAAGGCGACGTCGCCGAGCGTCTCGGTGAGCACCCCGCCGAGTCCGACCATCGCGACGGGGCCGAAGCGCGGGTCGCGGTTGACCCCGACGATCAGCTCGACGCCGTCGGAGAGGTCGGCCATCGCCTCGACCGAGTAGGAGGGCGCGCCGAGCCTGGCGTGCATGGTGCGGTAGGCGGCGACCAGGGCGTCCCGGTCCGGCAGGCCCAGGGCGACACCTCCGGCGTCGGACTTGTGCAGCACGTGCAGCGCCTTGAGGACGTACGGTCCGGCGAACTCGGCCGCCGCGCCGAGCAGTTCCACCTCGGAGCTGATCTCGCGCGCGGCGGGGAAGGCCACTCCCGCGGCTTCCAGGAGCCGCCGGGTGCCGTGGTAGTCGGCGTCCGTGAGCGGGGCGGCCGCCGTAGGCAGCGGGGTGACGCCCGCGCGTCCGGCCACCGGGTCCGCGGCGAGCGCGCGCAGGGCGCGGGCAGCGTCCTCGACCGCCTCGTAGACCGGCACTCCGGCCCGGGACAGCACCTGGCAGCTGGGGGACCTGGGGTACATCGACTGCACCACCAGGGGCTTGGGGCTGCGGGCGAGGTGCGCGGCCAGGGTGTGGGCGGCGTCGAGTTCGGCGGCGCCGAGCACGTTGCCCGCGCCGCCGAGTCCGCCCTCGGCGGCGGCGTAGCCCCCGAAGTAGCCGGTCATCAGGACCGCGTCCACCTCGTCGGCGGCCAACAGGGCCTGGACGCTGCGGGCGTAGGACATCGGGTCCTGCTCGCCCATCCCGGCCAGGTCGACGGGGTTGCCGACGGCGGACTGCTCCCACAGCACACCGCTCAGCTCCCGCTGGGCGTCGGCGCCGAGTTCGGGGACGGCGAGTCCCTCGGCCTCGACGGCGTCGGCGGCGATCGAGCCGTGGCCGCCGCCGTCGGTGAACACCGCCACGCGCCGGCCGCGGGCCGGGCGCTCCTGGAGGGCGGCCAGTACGGCGGCCATCTCCCGTGGGGTGTGCACCAGATGGATCCCGGCGTCGCGGCAGGCGGCGGCGACCACGTCGGCGGAGGTGGTGAGCGCGCCGGTGTGGGACTTGGCGCTGCGCGCGGAGGCGGTGCCCCGGCCCGCGGTGAGCAGCACGACCGGTTTGTCGGCGGTCGCGGCGGCCTCGGCGAAGGCCCGGCCGTCCGCGAAGTCCTCGGCGTAGACGGCGATGGCGCGGGTCTGCTCGTGCGCCGCGCAGTCGGCGACCAGGTCGACCAGTGTGACGTCCGCCTGGTTGCCCAGCGAGACGAAGCGGGAGAAGCCCAGTCCGTAGGGGTCGAGGCGCAGTTGCAGCTCCAGGGCGAGGTTGCCGCTCTGGCTGAGCAGCGCGACCGCGCCCGGGGTGAAGGTGTCGGAGGCCAGATAGAGCTCGGTGGTGTTGTCGGCGATGCCCAGGCAGTTGGGGCCGACCAGCACCGCGCCCGCGGCCCTGACCCGTTCGGCGATGGCCCGTTGGCGGGTCAGGCCGTGCTCGCCGGTCTCGGCGAAGCCCGCGGTGATCCCGACGATCGCCTTGGCGCCGCAGCTCAGCGCCTCCTCGACGGAGTCCTCGAAGGCGGCCTGCGGCACGGAGATGACGACCAGGCCGACGGGTTCGCCGATGCCGGTCAGGCTGGTGGCGGCGGTACGGCCGAGCACCGTGCCGCCGCGCCGGTTCACCAGGTGGACCGGTCGCCGGCCGGGGGCGCGCAGCGCCTGGGAGGCCACGGCGTGGCCGTACTTGGCGGGGTCGTCGCTGGCGCCGAGCACGGCCACCGAGGCCGGGTCGAAGAGCGCGGTGAGATCGCGTCGCATCGTCACTTCTCCAGTCGCAGCGCGCGGTTGGGGCAGGACTCGACCGCCGCGCGGGCGGCTTCCTCCTGCTCGGCGGACGGCTGCGCGACCAGGACTTTCGCGTAACCCCACTCGTCGATGTCGAACAGCGTCGGGGCGTGCTCCTGGCACAGCCCGTAGCCCTGGCAGAGGGTGGAATCCAGCAGCAACTTCATGGCGGGGCCTCGTGTTTCGGGTACGGCGATTCGGTGGAGCCGTGCGGCGGTGGGGCGTGGGGTTACGGGGATCGGGGCCGGTCGAGGGGGTGTGGTCAGGTGCGGGCGGTCTGCCGCGCCCGCGGCCCGGTGTCCGCGGTGATGTGCGGGACGGGGACGCGCAGTCGGCGGCCGTCGTCGGGCGGGGCGGCCGCGCAGCGTTCGCAGGGCCGTCGCAGATGGGCCGCGACCAGGTGGGGGAAGTGGGCGAGCAGTGAGCCGGTCAGCCGGGCCCCGGCGTCGAGCAGGCCGCAGGCGCCGCGCCCTGGCAGCCCCTGGGACCAGCGGGCCAGGTTCTCCGTACCGTCCGTGCCGCAGCCGCCCGCGGCGAGGGCGGCCAGGGTGGTGGCCATGGCACGGGTTCCCGAGACGCAGACACCGCACTGCCTGCTGCTCTCGGCGGCGAGCAGCGCCACGGCGTCGGCGGCGGCCCCGACGGGGCACTCGTCGTCGCCGAGGAAGCGGATCGCGCCGCAGCCCAGGCCGCTGCCGACGGCGGCCAGTTCGTCCTGGCGCAGCCGCAGGCCGAGCCGGTCGGGGCCCAGCAGTCCGCCGAACAGCCCGCCCATCAGCACCGCGCGCGGCCGCGGGACGCCGTGCAGCGCGGCGAGGGTGTGCAGCGCGGTGCCGTGGCCGGCCTCGGTCAGCAGGGCGCGGCGCCCGCCGCCGGAGAGGGTGACCAGGGTGGTGTCCGCGGCGCCGGCTCCGGACCCCGGGTCCGCGCCGCCGCCCGCGAGGAGCGCCAGCCGGGCCAGCGTCTCGACATTGGCCACCAGGGTCGGTGCGCCGCCGACTCCCCGCTCGTACGGGCGGGGCGGCTTCGCGGTGGGGAGCGCGGGCCCGCCGTCGATACGGCGGACCACGGCGCTCTCCTCACCGGCCACATAGGTGTGTTCGGTCAGGACGACGGTGACCCGCGGTCCCAGGTCGCGTTCCGCCAGGGCCCGCCGGACCCGCTCGGCGGCCACGTCGTCGGAGAGATAGACGTATCCCCTGTCGGCCCCGGTGATCGCGGCGGCCCTGGCCAGCCCGTCGAGGACGAGGTGCGGGCGGGCCCGCAGCAGCCAGCGGTCCTTGACCGAACCGGGCTCCCCCTCCTCGCCGTTGGCCACGACGACGGGCGTCCCCGGCTGATCCCTCACCGCGCGCAGCTTGACCGCGGCGGGGAATCCCGCCCCGCCCCGGCCGCGCAGACCCGCGGCCGCGACACGCTCCAGCAGCGTGCCGGGGTCGGGCCACGGCAGGTAGCCACCCGCGGCCAGATAGGCGTCGAGCCCTTCCGCGGCCTGCGGTGCCGGTCCCAGCACCGGAGCCGGCTGCCCGGTCACGGTTCGGATCGTGGTCATCGCTCACCTCGTCGCGTACTCGGCTGTGGCTGATCCCCGGCGGACGCCGTACGGTCCCCGAAGCCGTCCGGCGCGGGCGCCGCGAGGCGCTCCCGCAGCGCCCGTACCGCCGTCGCCGCCGCGGTGCGGTCCGCCGCGGCGCGGTCGTAGCCGGGTCCGGGCAGCCCGATCAGCATCTGGTGGTGGCTGAGGACCACCTCTCCGGCGAGCAGTGCGGTGCGCGGGTCGCCGGGTGCGGTGCCGGTCGCGACGGCCGCGACCAGGGCGGTGACCTCGGACAGGTACCGCAGCCAGGCGCGCTGGCTCCCGTGGAGGACGAGCCGCTCGATACGGCGGCCCTCGTCGGCCGCGGTCACCGGCGCCGCTCCGGGCGGCGGGGTACGCAGCGCGGCGACGGCGCGCGGCAGCTCGCGTTCCGGTTCGGGGGTGAGCCCGAGCCAGACCAGCTTGCGATGACCGTGCATGCCGGCCTCCACAGGTATGGGAGTGGGATGGGGGTGGGAACAGGCGGTGCGGGGAGGCGCGGCGGCGTACGACGGCCTCGGCGGAGAAGTGCGGGCGAGGGGGTGGGCCCGGGGAGAGAGGGTCACGCCGCGCAGGTGGGGCCGCCGGACGTACCGGGCAGCGGCACCCGGTAGCGGCGGTGACTGCTCCTCCACCGTAACTAATCAATTAGTCAGTCAGCAAGTCTTGACATGGTCGAGGTCTGGTCCCAACCTGGCTGAACAAACAGTCAGCGCGGCCTTTCGACGGCCGTGGACGGCGGGTCCTCCCGCTGCCCTGGCCGCCGCCCACATGTGGCCCCGCGCGACCTGCAGGAGTGCCAGATGCAGTCCGAACTCCCTTCAGTAGCGGCCGAATCGGCCCCCCGAGCCGACCCCGGAGCCTCCCCCGGAAGCTCCCCCGGATCGGCTCCCCGCCCCGCCCCGGGGCCCGACCCCGCCGCGGCGCTCGCGGCGCACTACTACACCGATCCGCTGATCGCGGAGGCCGAGACCGAGCACGTCTTCGCCCGCTCCTGGCAGCTCGTCTGCCACGAGTCCGATCTGCCGGGGCCCGGCGCCCGGCTCGCCGCGCAGGTGGCGGGGCGCGAGGCGCTCGTGGTCCGCACCGAGGACGGCGGCCTCGCCGCGCACCTCAATGTCTGCCGCCACCGCGGCACCCGCCTCGTCTCCGCCCCCGAGCCGTCGGGCAAGGCGATCCGCTGCCCGTACCACGGCTGGACGTACAAGCTGGACGGCACGCTGGTCGGCGCCCCCGAGGCCCGGCAGATCCCGTGCCTGGACAAGCCCAATCTGGGGCTGCACCCGGTACGGGTCGAGTCCTTCCTGGGCTTCGTCTTCGTCAACCTGGACATGGCGGCCGTACCCCTGGCCGAGCAGTGCGCCGGGCTGGCCGAGGCGGTCGGGCACTACGCGGGAGCCGATCTCATCCCGCTCGGCCGCGGCCGCATCCACGACCTGGCGGGCGCCGAGGTGCAGCACGCCAACTGGAAGGTCGCGGTCGACAACTACCTGGAGGGCTACCACGTCCCGGTCGCCCACCCGGGGCTGATGCGGCTGCTCGACTACCAGAACTACACCTGCGAGATCGCGGAGAACTACGTCCTGTTCGAGTCGCCGCTGCGCGACAAACCGTCCTCCAACCTGGTCGAGCGGCTCTACCAGAAGCTCGCCGACCCGATGCCCGGCCTGACCGAGGCCGACCGGCGCACGTGGCGTTACGCCGTTATCTATCCGAACACCCTGATCGACTTCTATCCTGATCACGTGCTCGCCTGGACCGCCCTGCCCACCGCTCAGGACCGCGTGGCCATTCCGGGCGCGTACTACACGAAACACGGCGTCGGGCTGCGCACACGGCTGGCCCGCCGGCTGAACATCCACATCGGGTGGATCACCAATGACGAGGACGCCGAGTTGGTCTCCAGGGTGCAGCACGGTCTGTCCACCCCCGGCTTCGCGCCGGGCCCGCTGTCCCGCCGGGAGAGCGCGGTGGGCTGGTTCGCCGACCGGGTGCGCGCGTCCCTCGCCGGGGCGGCCCGATGAGCGCGGAGGAGCGCACCGAGCAGACCCGCAGGACCATCCTGCTCGCCGCCTGCGAGACCATCGCCGAGACGGGCTTCGAGAAGGTCAGGATGCGGATGGTGGCCGAGCGCGCGGGTGTCTCCACCGCTCTGCTCCACTACCACTTCGAGAACCGCGAGAAGCTGTTCCTCGAAGCGCTCAAGTTCTCCTACGAGCACGCCGGGGCCGACGGTTACGCCGCCGAGGCACCGGAGCACAGCCCGCACAGCTGGCGGCTGGCCCGGGTGATCGACGCCTGCCTGCCGCTCGACGGCGAGCTGCGCCGTGACTTCCTGCTCTGGCAGGAGCTGCACCTGCGGGCGGTCCGCGACGCGGACTCGCTCAAGGTCGCGCAGGACCTCTACGACAACCTGCGGGAGTGGATCGCGGGCGTGATCCGCGACGGCCAGACGGCCGGCGAGTTCGAGCCCTGCGACGTCGGCCGGATGGCCGACCTGGTGATCGCGCTGACCGACGGATACGGGACCCGGATCCTTATGGGCAACGCCGCCATGGCACTGACCGACGCACGCGACCAGATCTGGTCCACCGTCGCCCTCCCCCTCGGTGTCCACACCCCGTTCCCAGTCGCGGAACCGCTCGCCGCACCACGCCAGCACTGAGCCCTCGCCGGCCCCGCCGGAATCCGAGCCCCCGCTCCGTCCCCACCGCCACCCCACGCGGCCATCGAGCGGAACCCGTGATTCCGCACACCCTGAACTCCCCCAGCGAAGAGGACAAATGATGTCCTGTCAGGCACCACCGCTCTCCCGCCGCTCCCTGCTGCGCGCCGGCGCGCTGACCTCCGTCGGCATCGGCCTGGGCGGCTGCGGGTTCATGGCCTCGCGCGCCCCCGCCGCCGAGGACACCCAGCCCCCGATCGACGTCAAGGTCGACGGCGACCTCGTCTACTTCAACTGGGCCGACTACGTGGACCCGTCGGTCTTCGCCGGATTCCAGAAGGAGTACGGCGTCAAGGTCGTCCAGTCGAACTTCGACTCGATGCCGGGCATGCTCGCCAAGCTCGACGCGGGCAACAACTACGACCTGATATTCCCCTCCGCCAAGTACACCCAGCGGCTCGTCCAGGCCGGGCGGCTGCGCCGTATCGACCACACGAAGCTGCGCAACGCCGAAGCGGTCTACAGCGGTTACGACTACTTCAACGACCCGTGGTACGACGCCCGTTCCGCGCACTCGGTGCCCTTCACCATGTACAAGACCGGCATCGGCTGGCGCAAGGACAAGCTCGGCAACCTCAGCGGCTCCTGGCAGGACCTGTGGGATCCGGCCGCCAAGGGCACCGCCTTCGTCCTCGACGACCAGGACGAGGCGCTGGGGATGGCGGCCCTGAAGCTGGGGATCGACCTCAACACCAGCGAGAAGGCCGACCTCGACCGGATCACCACACTGCTGAAGAACCTCCGCTCCCATCTGCGCGGCTTCTCCAGCGACGACTACAACAACCTCCTCAACGGCAACACGACCATCACCCAGGCGTGGAGCGGGGACATGGTCAGCGTGCTCAACCAGGCGAAGAACGCCTCGGTCTACGGCTTCGAGGTCGCCAAGGAGGGTTCGCCGATCAACTCGGACTGCTACGCGATCCCTTCGAACGCCAAGCACCCGGGCACGGCCATGCTCTTCATCGACTACATGCTGCGGCCGGCGAACGTCATCAAGAACATGCAGTACATCGGCTACCCGATGCCGGTGCACGGCACGGAGTCCGCCTACGCCGCGCTGGTCAGCCGGATGCCGGAGTGCGTCATCACCCCGCAGGACCTCAAGCCGGACCTCTACTTCCGCAATCCCGCCACCGCCGCCGACTCGCACGCCCGCGACGCGGCGTGGACCGATGTGAAGGCGGGCTGACATGAATCTCACCACCGAGCCGTCGCCCGCCGCCACGGCCGCCGCCGAGAAGCCGCCCGAGCGGGCGGCCCGGCCCTCCGCGGCCGGGAGCCGGATCTGGACCTTGCTCACGCTGCCGGGCACCCTGTGGATGTCGGTGATCTTCCTCGCCTCGCTGCTGCTGGTCGCCATGCTCTCCTTCGGCACCACCACCACGCTCGGCGACCCGCGCTTCGGCCACACCCTCGCCAACTGGCGGGCGCTGACCGACCCGGCGTACAGCCGCGTCCTGCTGCGCTCGCTCGAATACGCGGTGATCACCTCGGTGGTCTGCCTGCTGATCGCCTACCCCGTGGCCTACGCCATCGCGCTGCACGGCGGACGGCTGAAGAACGCGCTGATCGCCGCGATCGTGGTCCCGTTCTTCGCCAACTACCTGGTGAGGATGTACGGCTGGTCGGTGCTGCTGTCCGACGACGGCCCCGTGCTGCACGCGCTGCGCGCGGTGGGCCTGGCCGACAGCCACACCCGCATCCTCAACACCGGCTTCGGTGTGATCGCCGGACTCGTCTACGGCTTCGTGGTCTTCATGATCATCCCGCTCTACGCGGCGCTGGAACGGATGGACGTGTCCCTCATCGAGGCGGGCCGCGACCTCTACGGCGGACCGCTGCGGACGTTCCTCTACGTCACCGTCCCCAGCACCCGGCAGGGCGCGGCGGCCGGGATGGTGCTCGTCTTCCTGCCCGCCATGGGCGACTTCGTCAGCGCCCAGCTCATGGGAGGGCCCAACCAGATCATGATCGGCAACCTGATCCAGGACAAGTTCTTCGAGGGCCAGAACTGGCCGCTGGGCTCCGCGCTCACCATGCTGCTGATGGCGGTGCTGCTCGTCGGGATGCTCGGCTACCTGCGGCGCACCCGCAAGGACGAGGCGGAGGCCACCCGATGAGCCGCGGGAGGGTCCCCGGGACGGGCCGCCGCCACGGCGCCGAGCGCAAGCCGTGGACCGCGATCGCGATCACCGTCGTGTTCTTCGTGCTGCTCTACCTGCCGATCGGCATGGTGGTGCTGTTCTCCTTCAACTCGCAGAAGTCGCTCACCGTGTTCAGGAGCTTCTCCTTGCGCTGGTACACCGCCTTCTTCCACGACCACGTCCTGCTCGCCTCGCTCGGGATGAGCCTGCGGGTCTCCCTGGTCGCGATGGCGGGCTCCGTCGTCCTCGGCGTCGCCCTCGCGCTCGGCCTGGTACGGGCCCGCGGCCGGCTCGGAAGCTACGCGGGCCTGGTGATGCTGGTGCCGCTGATCACCCCGGAGATCGTCAGCGGGGTGGCGTCGCTGCTGCTGTTCAAGGGCCTGGGCATCACGCTGTCCACGGGGACGGTGATGATCGCCGAGATCACCTTCTCGATCTCCTACGTCACGGTGATCCTGCGCTCGCGTGTCGCGGCCCTCAACCCCGAGGTGGAGGAGGCCGCGATGGACCTGGGCGCCACCCGCTGGCAGTCGCTGCGGCTGGTCACCCTGCCCGCCCTGCTCCCCGCCATCCTCGCCAGCGCCGTACTGATCTTCGCGCTGGTCTTCGACGACTTCGTGCTCGCGTACTTCACCAGCGGCGTCGACCCGCAGCCGCTCGCGGTACGCATCTACTCCGCCATCCGCTTCGGTGTGGCGCCCACCATCAACGCCGTGGGCTCGCTGATGCTCCTGGGCTCGATCCTGCTCATCGCCCTGGCCCTGGCCATCCCTCGCTTCTTCGGCCGCCGCGGCGGCCTCGACATCCTCTCCGGGGAGTGACACCCATGGACACCACGGACACCACCCCAGCGGTCCGGCTGGACCGGGTCAGCAAGGAGTTCGCCGGTTCCTACGCGGTCCGCGAGCTGAGCCTGGACATCGCTGCGGGCGAGTTCTTCTCCCTGCTCGGCCCTTCGGGCTGCGGCAAGACCACCAGCCTGCGCATGATCGGCGGCTTCGCGGACCCCACCTCCGGCAGCGTCCTGCTCTCCGGCGAGGACGTCACCGCGCTGCCGCCGAACAAGCGCAACGTCAACACCGTCTTCCAGAGCTACGCGCTCTTCGACCACCTCACCGTCGCCGACAACGTCGCCTTCGGCCTCAAGCGCGGCGGCACCGCCAAGCAGGAGATCCGCGAGCGGGTCGGCGCGATGCTGGACCTCGTCCAGCTCGCCGACCTGGGCAACCGCAAGCCGCGCACGCTGTCCGGCGGCCAGCGGCAGCGGGTGGCGCTGGCCCGGGCGCTGGTCAACCGCCCGGCCGTCCTGCTGCTGGACGAACCGCTGGCCGCCCTGGACCTCAAGCTGCGGCGGCAGATGCAGGTCGAGCTGAAGCAGATCCAGCGCGAGGTCGGCATCACCTTCGTCTTCGTCACGCACGACCAGGACGAGGCGCTGACCATGTCGGACCGGGTCGCCGTGATGAACGGCGGCCAGGTCGAGCAGTGCGGCACGCCCGAGGACGTCTACGAGCGTCCCGAGAGCCGTTTCGTCGCCTCCTTCATGGGCACCTCCAACCTGATCACCGGTGTGTACCGCGACGGTTCGGTCCACCTCGAGGACGGGCCCGCGCTGCCGGTGGGCTCCCGGCCCGGCATCAGCGAGGGCGGCACCGTGAACATGTCGATCCGCCCGGAGAAGATCTGGCTCTCCGACTTCGAGCCCGGGATGCCGGTCGTCAACGGCGTCATACGGGAGACCGTCTACTCGGGGCCGACCACCACGTACCTGGTGGAGCTGGCGCCCGGCGTCACCGTCGCCGCGCTGGAGCAGAACACCGCGCGGTCCCGGATGGAGGACCGCTGGCAGGGCGGCGAGTCGGTCGAGATCGGCTGGAAGACCGAGCACTGCCTCGTACTCAGCTGAGCGTCGATCACACCCGGGTCCACACCCGGGTTCACGCCCGGAATCACACCGGAGATCACACCGGAAAGGACAAGGACCCCCCGATGAACCATGACGTCATCGTGCTCGGCGCCGGTCTCGCGGGCCTGAGCGCGGCGCGCGACCTGGCCGCGGGCGGCGCGGACGTGCTCGTGCTGGAGGCGCGCGACCGGGTCGGCGGGCGGGTCGAGCAGCAGCGGCTGCCCGACGGCCGGCTGGTCCAGCTCGGGGGCGAGGTCGTCGGCCGGGCCCACACGGCCTATCTCGACCTGGTCGCCGAGCTCGGACTCACCCTGACCCGCAGCTATGTCGCGGAACCCGGTGCCATCGCCCGTGCCACCCCCGAGGGCGTCTCCGCGGGCGACCCGCCGCACTGGTTCGGGCCGGGCGACAGCGCCGCGCACGAGCGGGTCACCGCGGAGTTCGTCGCCCTGGCCAAGACCGTCGACCCGGACGACCCCTGGTCCCACCCGGACGCGGCGGCCCTTGACCGGCTCTCGGTCGGCGGCTGGCTGCGGGCGCAGGGCGCGGGCCCCGGTGTGGTCAGGCTCTGGGAGATCGGGCAGCTCGGCCTCGCCAGCGGCTCCCACGAGCGCACCTCGCTGCTGTCCGCCCTGCGGAAGCAGGCGGCGGTGCCGAGCGCGGGGCACTACGACTACGAGGACTGGGAGGGCCTGCGGGTCGCCGAGGGCTCGGCCACGGTGGCGCTGCGGATGGCCGACGAACTGGGCCCCCGCGTCCGGCTGGCGGCGCCCGTTACCTCGGTGTCCGTCGGTCCACGCCCCGGCGGGTGCGTCGTACGGCTGGCCGGTGGCGAGACCCTCACCGCGGAAGCCGTGGTCAGCGCCCTGCCGGTCGGCCCGCTGCGGCAGGTCGCGGTCAGCGGGGTCTCCGACGCGCGACTGGCCTCCCTGCACGCCCAACGGCAGGCCCTCGCCGCCAAGTTCGTCGCCGGGTACGACCGGCCCTTCTGGCAGGACACCGGGTTCAGCGGGCTGTCGGAGTGCGAGGGCGTCCTGGGCAGCACCTGGCCGCAGAGCCAGGACGTGCTCTCCGCGCTGATTCCGCCCGAGCGCTTCGGCGTGCTGCTGGGGATCCCTGAGCACCTTCGCCAGGGCGAGCTGCTGGCCGAGGTCGCCGCACTGTTCGGCCCCGAGGCGCTGCGTCCCGACGCGGCCTATCTACGGCTGTGGGGCAGCGACCCCTGGACGCGGGGGTACGTCACCCAGTGGACCCCGGGCGACGTCCTGGCCGTCGGCCCGCTGCACGGCACACACGAACCGCCGTTCTACGTGTGTGGCTCCGACCAGTGGGTGGCCGGATACATGGAGGGCGCCGTCCGCACGGGCCGCGCCGCCGCGAGGGAGGCGCTGCGCCGTGGCTGACGAATCCCGTACGGCGCCCCGCCGTACCGCCGCTGACCGCCGCGACCCGGCAGACGCACGACGAACCGCCGCGCCCGGCGACACGGCCGAGGCACGCCGTACCACGGCTGGCCCCCGCGACGCGGTCGGAGTAGGGCTCGCCCTGGCTGACGCGCCGTCACCGTACGCCGTGCTCAACCACATCGGCGGCGTCGACCGTCCCGCCCGCTCCGGCGCCGTCATGCCGCTGACCGATCCGGCTACCGGCCGCGTCTCGGGGAGCGCGCCCAGGTCGGGCCCCGAGGATGTCGACGCGGCCTGCGCCGCGGCCGACGCCGCCTTCGGCGGCTGGTCGCTCACCACTCCCGCCGAACGGCAACGCGCGCTGCTGCGGTTGGCCGACGGCATCGAGCGGCACGCCGAGGAGCTGGCGGCGGCCGAGGTCCGGGACACGGGGAAGCCGTACGCGGCCTTCCTGGACGACGAGTTGGCCCCGATCGGCGACACCCTGCGCTTCTTCGCGGGCGCGGCCCGTACGATGCCCGGCAGTGTCGCCGCCGAGTACACCGAGGGCCGCACCTCGCTGCTGCGGCGCGAGCCGCTGGGCGTGTGCGCCCAGATCACGCCGTGGAACTACCCGCTGATGATGGCGGTCTGGAAGATCGCCCCGGCGCTGGCGGCGGGCAACACGGTCGTGCTCAAGCCCGCCGACACCACTCCGTCGAGCGCCGTGCTGCTGGCCCGGCTGGCGGCCGAGGATCTGCCGCCGGGTGTGCTCAATGTCGTCTGCGGCGACCGCGACACCGGGTGGGCGCTGGTGGCGCACCCGGTTCCGCGCCTGGTCGCGGTCACCGGCAGCGTACGGGCCGGACGGGAGATCGCCGCCGCGTGCGCGGCCGACCTCAAGCGGGTCCATCTCGAACTGGGCGGCAACGCACCGGTGTTGGTGCATGACGACGTCGACGTGGCGGCGACCGCGAAGGCGCTCGCCGGGGTCGCCTTCTACAACGCCGGCCAGGACTGCACCGCCGCGACCCGGCTGCTGGTCCACCGCCGAGTGCACGACGACTTCGTGGCCGCGCTCGCGGCCGAGTGCGGTGCGTTGACCACCGGTGGCCCGCTGGAGGAGGGCGTCGACTTCGGCCCGCTCAACAGCGCCGGTCAACTCGCCGCCGTGACCGGGCTGCTGGAACGCCTGCCCGGCCACGCCGAGATCGTCACCGGAGGCTCCGCCGTCGACCGGGCGGGCTACTTCCACCGGCCCACCGTGGTCACCGGTGTCCGGCAGAGCGACGAGATCGTCCAGGAGGAGATCTTCGGCCCCGTCGTCACCGTCCAGCCGTTCGCCGACGAGGAGGAGGCGCTGCGCCTGGCCAACGGCGTCCGTTTCGGCCTGGCGGCCAGCGTCTGGACCCGCGACCACGACCGCGCGATGCGCGCCGCCCGCACCCTGCGCACCGGCATCGCCTGGGTCAACACCCACGGCACCACCGTCTCCGAGATGCCCCACGGCGGCACCGGCCACTCCGGCTACGGCAGCGACCTGTCCATGTCCGGCCTGCTCGAATACACCCAGCCCAAGCACGTGATGCTCTGACGGCCCCACGCGCCGCGGCGACCGGTCGGCCCGGGCCGACCGGTCGCCGGTCACGCGACGGGGACGTGTGTCAGCAGTGCCCGACCCTCGTCTGGTTCGACACCTGAGTGGCGATCATGTAACCCTGCCCGTAGACGGTGTTGACCTTGAACCAGCGGTTGGTGCCGTTCCACCACTGGTTGTCGGTCCAGCAGACCATGCTGACCGGCGTGAGGCGCGGCATCTCGAAGTAGATGCCGCCGGTGTTCGGTGCGTTCGACAGGCTGCAGGTCGAACTGTTGCAGTACGACGGGCCGTACGCCGACGCCGCGGGCGCCGCCACCATCACGGCCCCGGTGATCGCCCCCGCCGCGACGACCGCGGAGGCTGTCCTCTTCCACTTCACTGCGCGCTCCCCCCAGTGACTACCCGGATGTGTTGTCCCCGGCCTCTGTCCGACCGGCACGACGCCACGTTAGGCACCGCAGGAGCAGCCCCGGCGGCGCGTTGCACGCCCTGTGCGCGCCTGCAACAAATAGGCGGGATCCGCCGTTTGCACGGCTCGCACCGCGCGGCGAGGTCAGTAGCGGGCGGCGAAGCTGACCTGGGTGTCGGCGCCGGCGCCGGTGAGCTCCCAGCGGAGGTAGACGCTGTCGGAGGAGTGGGTGTCCACCGAGAGCCAGTGGCCGGGGAGGACCAGGCCCTGCCAGTTCTGCACCCAGAAGCAGTGGTGGCCGCCGATGCAGAAGGGGCCGGCGCACACGCACTCCCAGACGCTGACGGTCAGGGTGCCGTTGGTGGTGCCCTCGGAGCCGACCATGGCGATGCCGGTCGCGTTGCTGACGGCGTGGTCCGGCACATGGTCGGTGAACTCGAATCCCTGGATGCACGTCTGGGCGCCGTTGCAGAAGGTGTTCTTGAACCAGTCCTGCTCACCGGCGTCGTGGAGCAGATCCTCCCGGGACAGGGCGTGTTCGCCCGACCTGATGGACCCCGCCTCGGGCGGCGCCTTCACCTCGGCGCGGGTCGAGGGGAGTTGCTTGACGGCCCGTCCGCCCTCCACGACCGCCTGCATGCCGGAGGCGAGCTGCAGCACCTGCACGGCGTGGTCGTCGTCCAACTGCACCGTGGCGTGGACGCGTTGGTAGTTTCCGGGCTTCCTGGTGATGGTCATGCCGGATCCTCCTCGGACTCGGGAGGGGAGAAGTGCGGGCGGTCGGGTTCACGCTTCCGCATAACTTCCGCCACCGTTTTCAGTCTGACACGGGCCGCGCCCGGGTGCCCGTCGGGACCGGGCCATCGGGCGGCGCCCGGAAAGCCGTTTCCGCCGACAATTCCGGCGGCGGCCGCTACGGGTCGCCGAGACCGGCCTCCTCGAGGTCGAGCCGGCGCTGGAGGCGGCGGCGGGTGGTGTCGCTGATCTCGTTGGTGGCGTGCAGCCGCTGGAGTTCGGCGGTCTCCACGGCGATGAGGTCACGGCGCAGGTCGCGGTAGACGCTGTCGGTGCTCTGCCGCGGGAGGTCGTCGGCCAGCCGGTCGCGGCTGACGTCCAGCCGGTGGCCGAGGCGGCGGCGCATACGGTCGACCACCACCTCGGGGAGCGCCTCGAGTCCGGCGATCTCCTCCAGGTGCTCCAGGGCGGCCCGGGTGACGCTCGCCTGCGCCTGCGCCTCCTCGCGCCGGGTGTGTTCGGGCTGGAGGGCGATACCGGACCTGCGGACCACGGTTTCCAGCGAGAAGCCCTGGGCGACCAGGGTGACCACGACCACGGACGTGGCGAGCACCAGCACCAGCGCGCGCTGCGGCAGGTCCCGGCCGTCGTCACCGGTGAGCGGGATGGAGAGCGCGGCGGCCAGCGGCACCACGCCGCGCGTACCGGCCCATGAGGCGACAGCCGCCACCCGCCACGGCGCATGGCCGTCGTCCTCCTTGCGGTGCAGGGCGGCCGAGAGCGGGAACACCCACAGCGCGCGGACCGCGAGGAGGGTGACGGTCACCGCCAGCGCCTGCAGCGGCCAGCGGCCCCCGGCGTCGTCCAGCTCGCGGATGAGGGTCGGGAGCTGGAGGCCGATGAGGCTGAAGACCACGCTCTCCAGCAGGAAGACCACCGTGCCGTAGACCGCGTGCAGTTGCAGGCGTATGCGTGCGTCGCTCAGCCGGTGGCCCGAGCCGCCGAGCACCACCCCGGCCACCACCACGGCCGTGACGCCCGAGGCGTGCAGGCTCTCCGCCAGCACATAGGCGGCGTACGGCGTGACCAGCGCGATCACCGTCTCCAGCACCGGGTCGGTGGTCCGGCGGCGGATCAGGGTGACGACGCCCGCGACCGCCGCGCCGACGAGGCAGCCGCCCCCGGCCAGCACGCCGAACTGCGCGCCCGCGCCCTGCCAGGACACCGCGCCCGAGGCCACCGCCACACCGACGGCGACGCGGAAGAGCACCAGCGAGGTGGCGTCGTTGAACAGGCTCTCGGCCTGCACCAGCACCTGGATCCTGGGCGGCAGCGCCAGCCTGCGCCCGAGCGCGGTGACCGCCACGGGATCGGTGCTGGCCAGCACCGCGCCGAGCACGAAGGCCATGGAGAACGGCAGCGGGGTGCAGACCGCCGCGACGGCCCCCACGGCGGCCGCGGAGCACAGCACCAGCCCCACGGCGAGGATCGTCACCGGCCGCCAGACCGCCTTCAGGTCCTGCCAGGACATCTCCTCGGCGGAGGCGTACAGCAGCGGCGGCAGCACGACCAGGCCGATGGTCCCGGGTTCCACATGGACGGCGGGGACGCCGGGGAGCAGGCCGACACACAGT
Organism: Streptomyces sp. NPDC051976; assembly: GCF_040680795.1. Lineage (NCBI taxonomy): Bacteria > Bacillati > Actinomycetota > Actinomycetes > Kitasatosporales > Streptomycetaceae > Streptomyces > Streptomyces sp. NPDC051976. Next base: position 80,004 of record NZ_JBFAXL010000032.1, on the reverse strand, counting down.
CCGGCGACGACCAGCAGGGAGGGGGCGGGAATGCGCCACCGCCTGGCACCGGTGGCCACGGCGGTCGCGAGGACCACGAGGAAGAGAACCGCGCCGACACCGCCCATACGGGCCACCCCCTGATCGTTGACAGGACGATGTCCTGTGCCGACCAGACTTCCCGGCGCTCCGCGTCCACTCTATCGGCTCCTTCCCCGTCAAGGCGTCGTCAAGATGGCGCGATCTCGCGTCAGGACCACGCCCGGTGGTGCGGCTCCCCCCGCGCGACCGGGCCGTGCGCCGCGTAGGAGCGCCGTCAAGAACGGGGGCCGGGGCATCAGGGTCGCGTCAAGATCCGGGACGGGCCAGGGGGCCACTCCTACGGTCGGAGGTATGAGACGCCACCAGGAACGCTCGGCCATCCAGGCCGGTTACCGGCGAACCGGCTCCATCCGTCCGCGCCCCGCCCGCCGGAGCGGATACGCGTCCGCGGCGAGGGGTACGGCCCCGGGGGCGAAGCCGATCCCCGCGACGGGGGCGGCGGCGCTGCCGGGCGAGCGCGTCCTGGCCGGCGACCGCGACTGGCCGCGGCGCTTCCGCTTCGCCGTGTGGTCCGCCTGCGCCCTGCTGGGCGCGCTGCTGCTCCTGGACGGCGCCGCGGGCACCCTGACCCCCGTGCGCGGGCTGGTGTGGGCGGCGTTCGCGCTGGCGGCGTTCGCCGTGCTGCTCCCCCGCCGGGTCACGGCAGGGGACGGCTGGCTGGCGGTACGCGGACCGCTGCGCGAGCAGCGCGTGGACACCGCGCGGCTGGTCTCGGTCTGGTCCGCGCACGGCACCGAGCCGCGCCTGGTGCTGCGTGACGCGTCCGGCGCCCGCGCCGAGTTCGACCCCCGCGTGCTCGCCGACAACCCCCTGCTCTGGCACCGTCTCGACGTCGGCGCCCGCCGCGCCCGCGCCGCGGGCCTGCTGGTCGAGGGCGTCCCCGTACTGCGCGAGCTGGCCGAGACCATCGACGGCGGATCGGCCCGCGAGATCCTGGCGCTGCCCGCCCGGCAGCAGGACCAGCGGCAGGACCGGCAGCAGGACCGGCAGCAGGACCGGCGGGAGAACGCCTAGCGCGGTGCGCCCGGGTAGGTGCCGAAGGACCAGCGGTTGCCTTCGGGGTCGCGGGCGGCGAAGTCGCGGGAGCCGTAGTCCGTCACGTGCAGGTCGGCGGTGATCTCGGCGCCCGCGGCCCTGGCGCGGGCGAGGACGGCCTCGGGGTGGGCGGTGACGACGTAGGCACCGAAGGTGCCCGGCCGCAGCGGCCATGTCCTGCCCTCGTCGGTGTCGCGGGCGGAGCCGAGCATGATGCCGCCGCCCTCGGGCCAGGCCAGTTCGGCGTGGTGGACGATGTCGCCCTCGCCGTAGACCGCGCTCTCCTCGAAGCCGAACCCCTCCACCAGGAAGCGGATCAGCGCGCGGGCGTCCTTGGCGCGCAGGGTCGGCCACACCTGCGGAGCGGGCTCCGTGCCGGTGGCCGCGCTGCCGGTCGTGCCGGTGGCTGCGGCGGCGGTGGTCTTCCTGGGCGTGGTGTCACTCATGGGAGCGGCCTCCTTGGTCGTATGGGCCCCCGGGTCTGCCCGGCCGATCGCCGACGGCCGCTTCGCCGCGGGGGCACTCTCCCCCGGACCCCGAACCCCGGACCCCGGACGCCGCCCGTACCGGTCGCGATCCGCCGGACAGGCCCAGTCTCACCCCGGCGGATGGTGCCCGGATTGGATGTTTCGGCGCTCCTCGGCGAGCCAGCCGGTGGGCGGGCAGCCCGCCAGCGCGCGGAACTCGCGGTCCATGTGGGCCTGGTCGAAGTAGCCGCGCTCGGCGGCCAGCGCGGACAGCCGCCCCGCCCGTTCCGGATCGGCGGCCAGCCCGCGCCGGGTCCGGTCGAAGCGGATCACCCGGGCGGCGGCCTTCGGGCCGAGTCCCACTTCGGCGGCGAAGCGCTCCCTCAGCCGGCGGTCGCTCCAGCCGACCTCGGCCGCCAGCGCGGCCACGCCGACGGTGCCGCCGCTGTCGGTCAGCAGCCGCCACGCGTGCCGTATCTCGGGCGGCGGCCCCGGCGTACCCGGCCCGCCGGCGGCCAGCCGGGCCCGGCCGAGCAGCCAGCCGTCGATCACCGCGAAGCGGCCGGGCCAGTCGACCGCGGCGCGAAGCCGCTCGCGCGCCTCGGCCACGGACGGCCCCAGGACGTCCTCGGCCGCGAGGTCGGCCCCGGCCAGCGCCCCGGCGGGCAGCCCCAGCAGGAGGCGGGCACCCAATGGGCCGAGCGCGATCTGCACCCCCGACTGGCGGCCCGGGACGTCGATGATCGCGGGCGTGGTGTGCAGCCCGCCGAGCACCGCGGTGTACTCGCCGGGCGCGGCGGCCGGGTCGGGGTGCGCGGCGATACGCAGCGGCTCGTCGAGCGTGAGGATCAGGGTGAGGTACGGGGACGGCAGCCCGCGGTGGCGGGCGCGCGGCACCCCGCGCTGGCGGTAGCCGGAGTACCAGCCCACCAGCGGTCGCAGCGGCGGCGCCGGGACACCCCGTACCGCCTCGTCCACCACGTCCGGGTCGGGCTCCACGCCCTCATTGTCCCGCCGCGGCGGCCGCGCGGCCCGGTCGGGCGGCGCGGCCCGTCAGTCGTCCCCGGCCGCGGGTCCCGGCCCGCCCGCGCCGGACGCCAGCTGCTCGCGGATCTGCTCCTTGGAGAGATACGCGTCCGTGTACTCGAAGTCGCGCAGTGTGGCGGGGATGCGGGACTGGAACCCGGTACGGACGAAGTCGTCGCCCGCCACCGCGTTGATCAGCCAGTTCGTCAGCACCCTGGTCTTGGCCACATTGGTCCGCAGCGCCGTCCAGTGGTAGCCGCGGGCAACCGCCTGTGCGGGCATGCCCCGAAGTTCGATGCCCAGCGGCTTGGAGACCGCGTCCCGGCCGCCGAGGTCCACCACCAGGCCGAGGTCCTTGTGCACATACGGCTGCAGCGGCTGGTTGCGCAGCGTGGCCATGATGTTGTCGGCGATCTTCCGCCCCTGCCGCATGGAGTGCTGGGCCGTGGGCGGGCAGACCGCCCCCTCGCCACCGGCCAGGTCGGGTACGGCCCCGGCGTCGCCGAGGGCGAAGACACCGTCGAACCCGGGCAGCGTCATCTCGGCGGTGACCGCCAGCCTGCCGCGTACGGTCTCGGCGTCCAGTGTGGCCACCAGCGGGCTGGCGGCCACGCCCGCGGTCCAGATCAGCGTGCGGCACGGCAGCACCCTGCCGTCGGTGAGGGTGACCTCCTCGGCAGCCGCCTTGGCCACCGACACCCCCAGCGACACGTCGATCCCCCGCTTGCGGAGGATCTCCAGCGCGCTGCGGCCCAGCTTGTCGCCGAGTTCCGGCATCAGCTTGGGCGCGATGTCGATCAGATGCCACTTGATCAGCTTCGGATCGAGCCGGGGGTAGCGCTTGGCGGCGTTGCTGGTGAGCCGCTGCAGGCAGGCGGCGGTCTCGGTGCCCGCGTAGCCGCCGCCGACCACCACGAACTGCAGCCGGGACGCCTGCTCCGCCGGGTCGTGGCTGGCGTCGGCCAGGTCGAGCTGGGTGATCACGTGGTCGCGGATGTACGCGGCCTCGGCGAGCGTCTTCATGCCGCGCGCGTGGTCGACCAGGCCGGGGATGTCGAAGGTGCGGGTGATGCTGCCGGGGGCCAGCACGATGTAGTCGTAGGGCTCGTTGAGCATCTCGCCCGTTATCTTGCGGATCACGCAGACCTTGGCCTTGGCGTCCACTCCGACGGCCCCGCCCGGGATGATCCGGGTCCGGTAGCGGGAGCTGCGGCGCAGCGACACGGCGATCGACTGGGGGGTCAGCACGCCGGAGGCCACCTGGGGGAGCAGCGGCAGGTAGAGCTGGTAGGAGAAGGGGGTCACCAGCGAGACGTCCGCCTCGTCGGGGGCGAGTTTGCGCTCCAGACGGCGTACGCACGCCACCCCGGCGAACCCGGCGCCCACCACGAGAATTCTGGGTCGTGCCACGTCATTCCGTCCCTTCTCCGGCTTGCGCGGTCGTCTTCTCCCCTGCCCACTCATCTCCACCTGGCACTTCTCTGTCCTAACCCGCCGGGGCCGCGCCCGCCAGCCGGGCGCGGGGCGGCGCGCTGCGCGGAACGCGCGCCGGGCGGAGCATGGAACGAACGGCAGGCGATCGAGGTGAAGGGGCTGCGGATGAGTGAGCACGACCATGGGCCCCCTTCGGACGACCGGGCCGCCGAGCTGAGCCAGATCGAGGCGATGAACCAGATCGAGGCCGACGAGGGGAACCGGAGGGTATCGCCGCCCGGGGCCGCTGACCAGCACTCCGGCGCGCGGAGCAGAGAGAACGCCGATCCGGCGTCCCGGCGGCGCGATGTGCTGCTGCTCGACACCGGCAGCGCGCTCGCCGGTGCCGAGAGCGTCGAGGAGGTGCTCAAGTCGGTCGCGACGCTCTACGCGCCGGACTTCCCCCTGGACGGCCAGGTGGTCTTCGGGGTGAGCGGCAGGTCGCTGACCACGCTGGGGCAGTACGGGTTCGGCAGGAAGGCGGAGGAGTCCTTCCGGATGCCCGCCGGGACCGACTACCCGGCGGCGGTGGCGCTGCGTACCGGCGATCCGGTCTTCCTGCCGTCGACCGAGGCGTACCGCGCGCACTACCCGGCCACCTGGCAGATCTCCGCGGGCAAGGGCCGCGGGGCGTGGGCCTTCCTGCCGCTGGCGACGTCCGGGCGGATCACCGGGGTGTGGATGGCGGCCTTCCGGGCACCGCTGGTCTTCACCGCGGACGAGCGGAACCTGCTGATCACGCTGGCCGGGCTGATCGCCCGCGCCCTGGAGCGCACCCACACCGGCGAGGCCGAGATGGCGCTCTCCCGCGGCCTGCGCAGCAGCATGGGCGCCAACGGGTCGGTGTACGACGGGATGACGGTGGCCACCCGCTACGTACCCACCGGTGGCGGACTGGTGGTCGGCGGGGACTGGTACGACGCCATCGACCTGCCCGGCGGACGGCTGGCGCTGGTCATCGGCGACGTGCAGGGCCACGACGTGCACGCGGCCGGGCTGATGGCCCAGCTCCGTCCGGCGGTGCACGCCTACGCGGCCGAGGGGCACGGTCCCGACGCGGTGCTGGCGCGGGCCTCGCGCTTTCTGACCGGTCTCGACCCGGACCGCTTCGCCACCTGCCTGTACGTCGAGGCGGACCCGGCGAAGGGCACCCTCAGCATCGCCCGCGCGGGCCATCCGCACCCGGTGCTGCGGCTGCCCGACGGCACCTGCCTGATCAAGCACGTGCGCGGTGGTCTGCCGCTGGGCCTGATGCCCGGCGGCGAGGACTACCCGGTGAGCGTCATGGAGTTGCACCGCGGCGAGATCATGATGCTGTGCACCGACGGTCTGATCGAGACCGGCGGCCACGACATGTACAGCGGCTGGGTACGGGTGCGCGACGCGTTCTCCCCCGGTCCCGTCTCCGACCTGGAGGGGATGGCCGACCGGCTGATCGGGGCCGTCAACGACCCGCTGTCGCAGGAGGACGGGACGGCGCTCGCCCCGCGCAACGAGGACGACATCGCGCTGCTGCTGGTGCGCCGCGACGACGGCGGCGCGCTGCCGTCGGTGCCGCAGCGCCGCCTGGTCCTGACCATCGAGCAGGAGGAGGCCGAGGGCCTGTCCGAGGCCCGGGCCGAACTCCAGGCGCTGATGCACGACTGGGCCGAGCCCGACCAGGTCGACACCGCGATGCTGCTCGCCTCCGAACTGCTCGGCAACGTCCTGGTCCACACCGACCAGGCCGCGGCCCTGATCGCCACCGTCAGCGGCGAACACGGCGCCCGCACCCTGCGCGTGGAGGTCGCCGACAGCGGCGACGAGCTCCCCCACCAGCGCACCCCGGGCGAACTGGCCTCCTCCGGACGCGGCTTGATGCTGATGGACATCCTGTCCGACGAGTGCGGCGTGCGCCCGGAGACCGAGGGCAAGACGGTCTGGTTCGCCCTGGAGGAGGGCTCGGGCTCCGCCCAGGCCGGCCTCTGACCTGCCCGGGAACGGTCGCCCGTCCTGCTCCTCCAGGCACCGGCCGGGTCAGCTGTGGCCGCGTACCGAGTGCGGCTGGTACGGCTTCTCCAGGCGGGCGATCTCCTCGTCGGACAGCTCGAGTTCGACCGCCGCGACCGCGTCGTCGAGGTGGGCGGTGCGGGTGGCGCCGACGATCGGCGCGCTCACGCCGGGCCGGGCCAGCAGCCAGGCGAGGGCGACCTGGGCCATCGGCACACCGCGCTCGGCGGCGACGGCCGCGACCGCGTCGACCACGTCGAAATCGTCGTCGGTGTACATCTCCTCGCCCAGCGGGTCGCTCCCGGCCCGCACGGTGTGCCGCACCCCGCCGCGCCCGCGCGAACCCGCGAGCAGCCCGCGGGCCAGCGGGCTCCACGGCACACAGCCCACGCCCTGGTCGAGGCAGAGCGGGATCATCTCCCGCTCCTCCTCCCGGTAGACGAGGTTGTAGTGGTTCTGCATCGACACGAAGGCGGCGCCGCCCGCCGTGCGCGCGGTGTACTGCGCCTTCGCGAACTGGTGGGCGAACATGCTGGAGGCGCCGATGTAGCGCGCCTTCCCGGACCGTACGACGTCGTCCAGCGCCGCCATCGTCTCCTCGATCGGCGTCTCGTAGTCCCAGCGGTGGATCTGGTAGAGGTCGACGTGGTCGGTGCCCAGGCGGCGCAGCGAGGCGTCGATGGAGCTCATGATGTGGGCGCGCGACAGGCCCCGGTCGTTGGGGCCCGGCCCCATCGGGAAGTAGACCTTGGTGGCGAGCACGTAGTCCTCACGGCGCGGGAAGAGCCTGCCGAGCAGCCGCCCGGTGATCTCCTCGCTGCGGCCGAGCGAGTACATGTCGGCGGTGTCGAAGAAGGTCACCCCCGCCTCGACGGCCCGCCGCACGATGGGTTCCGCCTCCTCCTCCGGCAGCATCCACTCCCGGTGCGCCTTGTCGCCGTAGCTCATCATTCCCAGGGCCAGCCGTGACACCTTCAGCCCGGAGGTACCCAGTCGGGTGTATCGCATGCTGTCCGCCTCCTCAGGCTCCGCGGGTCCGGCCCGGGTTCGTCCGGATCGATTCCATGGGAGTATTTTCCTGATCATCGCCGCGAAGATGAAGGGCTGTTTCACGGTGGGAGCGACAAAATGCCTGGAGATTCCAGCCTGAACGGCCAGAGCACCTACGAAGACCGCACCCGGCTGCTCGACGCGGTCAATGTGCGGCTGCTGACCGAGCTGCACGCCGATCCGCGGCTGTCGATGTCCGAGCTGGCCCGCCGGGTCGGCATGTCCGCGCCCGCGGTCACCGAGCGGGTGCAGCGGCTGGAGCGGGTGGGCGTGATCACCGGGTTCCGGATGGACGTCGACCCCGTGGCGCTCGGGATGCCGGTGACCGCGCTGCTGCGGATCCGGCCGGGCCCCGGCCAGCTCCCCCGGGTCGCCGAGACCGCCCGCGACACCCCGCAGGTGGTGGAGTGCCACCGGGTCACCGGCGAGGACTGCTTCTACCTCAAGCTGCACGCGCCGTCGATCGAGGGACTGGAGGAGATCATCGACCGCTTCCTGCTCTTCGGCCAGACCACGACCTCGATCGTCGTCTCGACACCCGTCGCCCCGCGCCCGCTGCCCTTCCCCGCCCCGCCGGACGGCGGGTGACGCGGAACTCACCGCGCCCGGTGGGCGGAACCGGCCACCGGGCGGCGTCTGTTCGCAATAGGAGCAACAATGCGGCGCGCAATTCGCCCGCCGAATGCGGGGGTAATTCCGTGACACCGTGCTGACCATGTAATTGTCCCATCATCTGCCGTGTGCTCTCCCGCTGCCCTACGCTGTTTTCACCATCGGAATACGGCGGTTCGGCGCCGTCCGGTGCCTGTGGAGTTGTGGGGGGTGGACGGGGTGGACGCGGCGGAAGAGCGCGGCCCTGCGCGGGTGCGGAACGAGCTGACGGCGGCGGTCGTCGACGTGCTCCAGGAGTCGGCGACGGTGCGCCAGCCGGTCAGCCGCGACCTGTGGCTCACCATGCTCGGCGAGGAACTCGCCTCGCCTGTCGAGGCGTTCACCGGCGACACGCTGCGACCCTGGCTGCTGGGCATGGTGGAGAAGTGCTCCTCGGTCCGCAACGGCCTGTCCTGCCTGGTGCGGTCGCTGGGATACGTGGAGCAGCAGTCGCCGTCGGTAATGGACCTGTGGCGGCTGGTGGACGAGTGGGAGGCCGTCGAGTTCTTCGACGGCGCCGATCTGCACGTGTTACGGCCCGTCCTGCAGTCCGTGGGGCCCAAGGGCCTCACCGCGCTGGCCCGCAGGGCGAGCCGGTCGCGGACCCAGGAGCTGCCGCTCTGGTGCGACACCGCCTGGCAGGTCTTCCTGCGGCTGGCGGGGGCCAACTCCGCGCGGGGTGAACTGCCCGCGAGCCTGGCGTTCCTGGCGCTGGTGGCCGACCGGTTCGTGGAGGAGGGCCAGCCCGTGTCCGCCGAGTTGCTGCGCCGCTGGAACCGGGTGCAGGCCCGCGACTGGGGGCTGGACGACGAGATGACGCAGTGGCAGCGGACCGAGTACGTACCGCCGTCGTCGTCGCACGTACCGGCCTATCTGATGATCCAGTTCGAGCCGGACGGCATGGACCCGGCGCGCTACTACCTGTCGCACTGGCGGCAGTCGGACTCCGAGGGCTGGCACCCGGTACCCGGCGATACCGTCCATCTGCACCGGGACGACCTGCCGGGCGAGGTCGAACGCCTCGTCGAGCAGGCCGAGGAGAAATGGGCCGACCTGCGGCAGCCCGTCATCCTGGAATTCATCCTTCCGTGGGAACTGCTGAACGAGCCGGTCGAGTGGTGGCACAAGGAATCCGACTCCGCCTCCCCCACACCGCTGGTGATGGACTACGCGGTCCTGGTGCGCAGCCTGGAGCGGCTGCGCCGGGCGTCCTGGCACCGGCCGTGGCACAACAAATGGCGGCAGTTGCGCGAGCAGCCCGCCGACAGCCATTCGCACTGGAGCCGTCCGGGCCAGGACGAGAGCTACTTCTTCCACCTCGAACGGGAGTTGAAGGAGGACCAGGGCGCGGTGTGCCTGGTGCTCAGCGGCCCGCCGGGGGACGGTACGGGCGTCGGCGACCGGGAACTGCTGGCCGGGCTCAGATCCGGTGTCCCGGCGGTGATCTGGCACCGCGGCGACTGCGCCGACCCGGCCTTCAAGGACGCGGTCAGCGAGATCCTGCAGGACCGCGGGCTCGGCAGCCTGGTGGAGCGCACCGCGAAATGGCGCAATCAGGCTCTGGCGCTGGGCCCGCAGGGGTGGGACAGCCATGTGGGAAGGCATCTGGCGATCCTGCTCGACGACCCCGAACGCCGCCCCGGACCACCGGGGCCGCCACGCGCACCTCTGAAAACCTGAGCGACCGGTCACCCACATGGGCGTCTTGCACACGCCGATCGGCAGTGTCACGCTGTGAAGGAGTCAGAGGCATTGGTCAATTCACCGTGCGACAACCGCACAAGAGCGCATACCACAGTGCATTCGGGTCAACCCATTCCGTGGCTGGCCGGTCGCCTTGCACCCGCGACACGGCGCTGCCACGCTTTGCCTGTGGACGTCACGCATGCCCGCTGTGTGCGGGACTCCTCGTTCCTCTCCTCGTCCGCCGGACGCTCCGAGAGCTCTGGGGCCTATGCACAGCGATGACGCTCAGCGGCCGGCGCCCCGGACCGGGCCCCTGCTCCCGGCGTTACAGGGGCTCGGCCGCCTCGCGCGGTCCCACGGGCAGGGCGGCGCCGAGGTGCTGCTCGTCGTGGACGCCCATCTGACGATGCGGATCTGGGCGGAGACGGTCGACGAGGTCGTCGGCGAACTGACCGGCGAGGAGTCGTTCACCGGCGTCGGGACCATCCGGCTGCTGGGCTCCGACGAGACCGAGCCGGGCCGGATCCGGCTGGAGCACCCGCTGCCCGCCGCGGGCGGCGGCCGCCGTCTGGTGCTGGTGCTGACCGACGGACTCGCCGCCGGATGGCGCTCGGAGGCCGTACTCCCGCTGCTGCACCGCTGGGCGCGGTCCGGTCCGGTCGCCGTGGTGCACCTGCTGCCGCAGCGCCTGTGGTACCGCACCGGTCTGGACATCGAACGGGTACGGCTGCGCGCCCCGCACGCCTGGGCGGCCAACAGCGAACTGCGCTGGGAGCAGCGCGGCACCGAACCGGTGGCCCCGCCCGGTGGCGGCGCCACGAGCAGCCCCGACGGTCCCGCCGACCCGGACGTCGTACCGGTGCCGGTGCTGGAGCTCACCGAGCGGTGGACCTCGGCGTGGGCCGAACTGCTGCGCGGCCCGTCGGCCGACTGGCTGGACCTGTCAGCGGTACGGGCCAGGGTGTGGAAGCGGCGCTCGGACGCGGCGCGCGCGGTGCCGTGGACCGAGGGCGTGCCCGACCCGAGCAGCGGGGTGCCCGCGCACGCCCGCGTCTCGGACTTCCGTGCCGCCGCCTCCCCGACCGCCTTCGCGCTGGCCACCCGGCTGGCCGCCGCGCCGCTGTCGTTCCCGGTGCTGCGCTCGGTGGCCGCCGCCACCCCCGGCGCCGGAACCGTCCATCTGGCCGAGCTGCTGATGAGCGGCCTGGTGCGGCCCGTCGACGCGGACGGCGACGGCCCGGCGGATGTGGCGTTCGCCTTCGGACCCGATATCCGGGAGGAGTTACTGGCGCTCGGGCGCCGCAGTGACACCGCCCGTGTGCTGTACGACGTGCGCTCCCTGCTCGGCGAGGACCCGCCGGAAGGACGTGCGGCGCTGCTGCCACCCGCCGACGAGCCGCTGGAAACCCTGGCGATGCCCACGGTGACGCACCGCAACATCACCTTCCTCCGGGTCGAACTGACGGCCCTGCGCGCCCTGTCGGGCCGCTTCCTGCAACGCGCCAAGATGCTGGCCAGCGTAGTGAGCTGGTACGACCGGCAGAACGCCGTCAGCTTGGCCAAACACACTCCCACCCGGCCGGACCGCCGGCCGACCCGGCCCGCGGAGCAGCCTCCGCCGGTCGGTGGCGCGGCGCGGTCCGGGACAACTCCAGAAGGAGCGTCGGCGATGACGACAACGCCGCAGGCAACGGTGGACGGCGAGCGTTCGTCACAACCCCGCATCTGGGGGAACATCCCGCCGCGCAACCCCAACTTCACCGGCCGCATGGAGCTGCTCGAACTGCTCGGCGAGCGGCTGCGGGAGGGCACCACCACGGTCCTTCCCGAGGCGATCCACGGCATGGGCGGGGTGGGCAAGACCCAGCTCGCCATCGAGTACGCCTACCGGCACCAGAGCGAGTTCGACATCGTGTGGTGGATCCCGGCCGAGCGCCCGGGGGACATCGGCCGCGCCCTGGTGGAACTGGCGCAGCGGCTCGGTCTCGAGACCAGCATGGAGGCGAACACCGCGGGGCCCGCGGTGCGCGAAGCCCTGCGCGAGGGGCGGCCGTACGCCCGCTGGCTGCTGATCTTCGACAACGCCGACAGCCCCGAGCGGGTCCGGCACTACTTCCCCACCGGCGGCAGCGGCACCATCCTGGTCACCTCGCGCAACCGGCGCTGGGGCCTGGTGGGCGGGTCGCTGGAGGTCGACGTCTTCACCCGCGAGGAGAGCAAGGAGCTGCTGCGGCGCTCCGGTTCACCGCTGCTGGAGGACGAGGCGGACCAGCTCGCCGAGGCGCTCGGCGACCTGCCGCTGGCGCTGGAGCAGGCCGCCGCCTGGCGGGCCGAGACCGGCATGCCGGTCTCGGAGTACCTGCGGCTGTTCGAGGGCAAGCGCAGCGAGCTGTTGGAGGTCTCGCCGCCGCCGGACTACCAACTCCCGGTCGCCGCCGCCTGGAACGTCTCGCTGGACCACTTGGAGACCCGCAACCCGGCCTCACTGCGGCTGCTCCAGCTCTGCTCGTACTTCGCTCCCGACCCGATCTCCCGCTCCATCTTCTCCGGACTCGGCAACAGCCGGATCGTGCCCGAGCTGGACATGGCCCTCAACGACCCGATGCGGCTGGCCCGGGCGATAAGGGAGGTCAACCGGTACTCCCTGGCCAGGATCGACCATCGCACCAACTCGATCGAGATGCACCGCCTGGTGCAGGCCGTTCTGATCAACCGCATGACCGTCGAGGAGCAGAACCTCATGCGCCAAGGCGCGCACACGCTACTGGCCGCCGCCGACCCCAAGGGACCGGCGATCGCCGCGAACTGGCCCCGCTACGCGGAGCTGTACGGGCATGTCATCGCCTCCCGGGCCAACGAGTCGGACCAGCCGTGGGTCCGCCAGCTCGTGATGAACATCGCCCAGTACCTCTACTTCTGGGGCGACCACGACGTGGCGCTGGACTTCTCGGAGCAGACCTGGAAGACCTGGCGGACCCTCTTCGGCGACGAGGACCAGCAGACCGGGATCATGGGCCAGTGGCTGGGCTTCATGTACCTGGTGGTGGGCCGCTACCGGGACGCCGCCCAACTCGTGACCCAGCTGCAGGAGGTCTACGCCCGTACCGCGCCCGAGGGCCGCGAGGACACCCGCGAGGACGCGCTGGACGCGCTGAACTTCGAGGCCGCCGTCCGCCGGGTGGAGGGCGACTTCGGCACCGGCGCCCGGCTGGACGAGACGGTCTACAACCGGGCGCTGCGGTCCTTCGGCGAGGAGGACCCGACCACGCTGAACGTGGCGCACAACTTCGGTGTGAGCCTGCGGCTGGTCGGCGACTTCGGCCGGGCGCTGGAACTCGACCGGCACACCTACGCCCTGAAGCTGCGGCTGTACGGCAGGGACCACCAGAACTCGCTGGTCACCGAGGGCAGTATCGCCATCGACGTACGCGAGACCGGCGACTACGTGGGCGCCCGCGCGCTGCAGCAGAACGTGCTGGACGCGTACCGCGACGTCCTCGGGCCCGCCAACCCCTCCACCCTCGGCGCGATGCGCAGTCTCGGGGTCGCGTGCCGCAAGGAGGGCGACCACGCCACCTCCCTGGAGCTGGCCCGGGACGCCTTCGCCCAGTTCACCCGCCGCTACGGCGACACCCACCCGCAGTCGCTGTCGGCGGCACTCACCCTGTCGGTGGCGCTGCGGCAGAACGGCGAGATGGAGGCGGCCAAGGACCGCGGGGTGAAGGCGTGCGAGCGCTACCGGCGGATCTTCGACCCTCGGCACCCGCATGTGCTGGCGGCCGACATCGACCTGGCGGTGACGCTGCGGCTGCTCGGCCAGACCGAGGAGGCGCGGCGGCTCGACGAGGCCGCACTGGCGTCGCTGACGGAACGGCTGGGATCCGGCCATCCCACGGCGCTGGTGGCCGCGATCAACCTGGCGAGTGACTTCAGCGCGCTGGGGCTGGACAGCGAGGCGCGCGAACTCGGCGAGCGGGCCCTGGCGTTGTCACGGTCCACGCTCGGCGAGGACCACCCCACCACACTGGTGTGCGCGGGGAACGTCTCCCTCGACATGATCGCACTGGGCGCCGCGGACGAGGGCGCCGCCTTGCGGGCCGACACCCTGGCCCGGATGGAACGGGTCCTCGACGTCCCCCGCCGGGAGTCCTCCGCCACCGCGACCCCGCACCCGGCCACGGTCCAGGCACGGGCGGGCGAGCGCGCCAACTGCGACGTCGACCCGATGCCGCTCTAGCCGCCCGATGCCGCTCTGACGGGCGGTCAGCCGGTACGGGCCAGCCAGTCGGCCAGGCGCAGCGGGTCGGGCGCCTGGCCCGTGGCGTGCAGCAGGGCGGGGTGGACGGCGCGGGCGCGTTCGGGGTGGTGACGCAGGAGGTCCGCGGCCTCGGGATGCGAACCGGCCGCCGTCAGCGCCCGGCCCAGGCCCGCCCAGGCGGCGGCGTGGCCAGGTTCGGCAATCAGTTGCGCGACATAGGCGGCGCGGGCCGCGGTGTGTTCGCCCACGGCGAGGAGCGTGTCTCCGGGCAGCGCCCCGCTGACGTGCGCCGCGTCCGACACGGCTCGCGGCGGGCCGCTGAGGCGGTGCCGGGTGAGTGCCGCCGCGCTGTCCAGCCAGCGGGCCCGGGCGTCGGGGACCAGCAGGGGCTCGGCGGCCAGGGCGCGCGGCGGCCGGTCGCTGCCGCGCAGCCAGCCGTGCACGGCCTCCTCCACCGCGTGCGCGGCGGGCCGCAGATGGTGGGCGCGCCAGCGGGCCCGGTGGTCCGCGGCGGCGGCTTCGGCGAGTGCCAGCGGTTCGGGCGGGACGGGGTCGTCCAGCCAGGCGGCGCACCGCTTCCGCAAGCCCTCCAGGAACCGTAACCCCAGCGGGGTGAGACGCCGGTGACGGTGCACCAGGAGCAGCGTCGACCACAGCTGGGTCCGCCACAGCGCGAACTCGAAATGCGCGGCGGGCGCCGTGTCAGGACCCGCGGTGTGCCGGTGGGCGCGCCAGAAGCGGGTGACGCCCATGAAGGCGAAGATGCCCTGCAACATGCCGCCGAGCGGTCTGGGGTCGTCCCGCCAGGGGGCGTAGAACAACTCCTCCCCCCCGTCCGGGGCTTCCCCGGCGTCGCAGAGGGGCGCCAGATGCAGCAGACCGCTGAGCTTGATGTGCTGGAACTCGTGCACGAGGGTCGCCGCGAGCTGTACCGGGTCGTCCGGTTCCGACACCATGACGCCGCCGAAGGCGTCGCCGGCCGAGACGCTGTGCGGCCGGAACCGTTCCCCCGCGGCCACCGGGGTCAGCGACATCAGCCCGTGCCGCATGGCGTCGGCGGTGCGGGGTTCGTCCCGCTCCAGTACGGTCCAGGCGCGGGTGAGCACCTCCTGCCAGCGGGACGCGGCGGCGGCGGACAGCGGGGCGGGCTCGCTCGGCCGCGCGTAGGTGCGGTAGGGGTCCATGTCCTCCAGGGCGAGCGACAGCCGCCGGTCCGCGGGTCCCGCGCCGATCCGGCGCAGCGCGTGCCAGCCGGGGCCGTCCGTGGCGCCCCGGTCCGGTAACGCGACGGTCTCCCGCGGTGTCTCCACCCACACCGTGCCGCCCGCCGCCCGCACCCGGGCGGTCGTCCAGTCCTCCCCCGAGGTCTCCAGCACCGCGCAGCCCAGCATCGGCAGCGGCGCGTATCCCCGCCGTACCGGCACGGTGATCGCGAAGTCCAGACCGGCGCGTACGCCCGCGGCGGCGGCGAGCGCGGACAGATGGCCGAGTACCACCCACAGCGGGGGCTGCCCCCTGCCCGCCGCGCCGCGCGGCCCGCGCAGCCGGCGCAGCGCGACGGCCAGCCACATACCGGTCTGCGGGTACATCAGCAGGTCGTCGACGTCGGCGGGCGCCTGCCGTTGGGCGCGGGCCAGCAGCTCCCAGGCGGGAGCGGTCTCGAAGGGCGTGGGAGAGCCGTGGGCGGCGAGCGCGTCGTCCAGGGCGCGCAAAAGGAGCAGGCGGCGACTTCGTTCGGCGGCGCGCAGCTGGTCCAGCGTGCCCGGGCCGCCGTCGCCGTGGGCCAGGGCGCGGAGATTCTCGGCCGAAAGCCGGTGCCGGGGCAGCTCGTCCGGCACAGCGGGGTGGCGGGTGGAGTCGCCGGTGTCAGCGGGCATCGTCGGCTTCCGCGACGGCGGACGGGCCGTCAGTCGAGGTGCTGCGGGGTGTAGTCGCTGACGCTCGCCTGGGGGTTGTCGATCCTGTGCAGCAGTTCGGCCAATGACGAGGCCAGGATCCGGCCGTCCAGGCAGCGCAGCGCTTCAAGTGATACCCCCGCGAGATCGACGAGTCCGGACTCGACGGCGGGCATCGACTGCTCCATAGCTGCCTGGCCCCTTCCCCCGGTTCCGGCTGACCGTTGACCCACGCCCCTCTCATGATGGCCCAGAGCGGGGCACCGTGAAACCCCGCGCGTCCCCTGTGGCGCGATATCCGGTCAGCGCGCGGCCCGCAGCAGTGCGGCCTCCCGTTCCATCCGGGCCACCCCGGCGGAGTCGCCCTCCATCAGCCTTACGGCTTCCAGCAGTTGGTCCAGTGCCCCGTAACTCAGGCAGGTGCGCACGATGTTGATCACGTCGACGCGCAGGGCGGGGTGGCGCGGGCTGTGGGCGGCGACCTCGGGCTTCACGCTGTCGAGCAGCAGCGCCAGGCTGGTGGCGTTCCGTACGGTCGGCAGGTCGGTCAGCACGCTCACCAGTCCCTCGATGGCCAGCAGCGGGAGCGTGCGCGGGAATGGCGGCGGCGGGGCGGGGGCGTCGGCGCCCGGGTTCGGTTCAGTGGCAGCGGGGTCCGGCTCGGGCTCGGGGAGCGCCGCGGCCGGGTCGGGACCGGTGGCGGCGGGCGGCAGTCCGGCGTGTTCGTGGAGGAGGGCCAGTTCCGCCGGGGTCAGCAGGTCGTACCAGCGGTCGACCCGGGTGGCGGCGAGGCGGCCGAGGCCGTCGGCGGGGTGGTGGGCGCTGATCAGGCCGATGAGCGTGCCGGCGTGCCAGACGGCGGCGCCCGACATGCCCTCCCAGGGCGAGCGGGCGGCGTCGGGGTCGGCGTGGGGCGCGGTGACGGCGAGTTCGAGGGTGCCCTCGCGGCGGTTCGACAGCGCCGAGATGGTGCCGGTGGCATGGCAGGAGTCGCGGTACCGCGCGGGCGGCACCGTCTCGCCGCTGCCGAGCCGCCCCATCGGGTCCGCGCGCAGCTTGAACCGGGGGAAGCCCATGGCGCTGCAGGCCAGGACGACATCGGCCTCGGGCACGGCCCCGAAGCGCACCGGGCGCGGTGGGGTCGCGTCCGCGTCCGGTACGGCGTCGGTGATCTCCAGCAGCGCGGCGTCCGCCGCCGCGGAGGCGAGCAGCACCCGGGCGCGGGCGGTCCACTCCCCCGGCCGGTCGGCGTCGAACCGCACGTGCACCACGGTCTCAGGTCCGCCGACGACATGAGCGGCCGTCAGGACGCAGCGGGCGCCCACCCGGTAGCCGGATCCGCGGCGCCCGGGCTGCCCGGCGGCCGCGGTCACCAGGATCTCGGCGACCCTGGCCGGGTCGAGCCCCGCGACCGGCGGCGGCTGGTGCGTCGGCACGCCGTCAGCGCTCCCCGTCCGCCTCGGCCCCGCTCACCCAGGGCCGCCGGTTGCCGTCGCGTGTGCGGGGTTCGAGGGTGAGCCTGACCCGGTGCGTGGTGGTGGCGGCGGTACGGCCGTCGGCGTTCCCCTCGACGACCCAGAACCGGATCTTCGCGCCCGCGGTCGCCGACCGCTCCACCACGACGTCGGCCTCCAGCTCGACCGGCCCCAGCGCGAACCGCAGTTCCTCGTCGCGGCCCGCGGCCATCGCGGTGCTCAGCTCCCTGCGTAACTGCTCGATCATCTCGGCGAGTTCGATCACGCCCGTCCCCTACCCCTCGTCCGGCCCGGCCACGCGGCGGCCCCGACCGGGAACCGTATCCGACCGGCGGCGCGTGCCGGGCTACGCCGACTGGCGTACGTCCCTCCCCCCGCACCGGCGTGTGGCGCCGCGCCCGCGGCGGCGGTCCGGCCGATACTCGTGGGTGAGCCGCCCCTGCGTGGAAGGAACCCGCCATGACCACCGACCCCGCGATGCACCCCGCGGTGCGGCGCGCGCTGGACGCCGCCAACGCGGGCGACACCGACGCGTTCCTCGACGCCTTCGCCACCGAGGGGGCGGTGGACGACTGGGGGCGGCTGTTCCGCGGCCGGGAGGCGATCAGGGGGTGGAGCGACGGCGAGTTCATCGGCGTCCGGGTCTCCCTGGACGTCAACGGCGTACGCAGGGACGGCGACACGGTGACCGTCAGCAGCACGGTGGGCGGCGACGGGTTCAACGGCCCGTCCGACTTCGCCTTCACCGTCGGCGACAACGGCATCGTGCTGATGCGGATCACCGGCTGAGCCCGTGCCGCCGACGACGCGCGGCACGGGCCCGGTGCGGGGCGGCTACGGGTGGGCCGCCGGGGAGACCCGCTCGACCTCGATGAGCAGGGCCTGTTCGGGGTTGAGGGTGGGCATCGGCAGGCCCGCGCCGGCCAGCAGCGCGCCGGGCAGCGGGAGCCAGTCGTCGGCGGCCCGGGCGGTCCAGGCGGGGCCCGCGGTCTGGTGCGCCGACGGCAGTCCGAGTTCGGTGCGGATCCGGACGCGGTAGGAGACGCAGGAGTCCAGTCCCGGCAGCCGGATCCGGCCGGACTGCCCCTCGGCCGAGGTGGTCAGCCGGGCCCAGCAGAACAGGGCGCGCCCGCCGTCGGCGGCGACCACGCCGTGCAGCAGGGTGGCGTCGCCGCGCAGGTCGGCGCGGACCACCCGGCCGGTGTGCAGCAGCGGGCGGAACTCCCGGTAGAGACCGGCCCAGGCGGTCAGCCGGGCGATCTCCTCCGGGGTGCAGACGGCGAGGTCCTGCTCGATGCCCGCGTGCCCGAACAGGGCGGTGACCATCCGGAAGGTGTCGGTGCCCGGGCGTCCCGTGGTGTGGCTGGGGGTGGGGCCGACATGGGCGCCGACGAGTTCCGGCGGCAGGAGCTGCCCGGTCCAGCGCTGGATCGTCTGGCGTTCCAGCGGATCGTTGCAGTCCGAGGCCCAGACCCGGTCCGTACGGGAGAGGATGCCCAGGTCGATCCGGCCGCCGCCGCTCGCGCAGGACTCGATCTCCAGACCGGGGTGGCGCTCCTTGAGGGCGTCCAGCAGCCGGTAGAGGGCGGTCACCTGCGCCCGGCCGCCGGGGGTGTCCACCCCGCCGGGCCCGCGGTGCACCGCCTCGTGCAGCTCGCGGTTGTGGTCCCACTTCAGGAAGCTGATCCCGTAGCGGCCGACCAGGGTGTCGAGCGCGTCGAGGAGGTACCGCCAGGCGTCGGGGTGGGCGAGGTCCAGGGTGTACTGGTGGCGGGCGCTGGGTCCGACGCCGGCGGACGGGGCGAGGATCCACTCGGGGTGGTCACGGGCCAGGTCGGAGTCGAGGCTGATCATCTCGGGCTCGACCCACAGCCCGAACTCCATTCCCAGGGCGCGGACATGGTCGGCCAGCGGGGACAGGCCCTCGGGCCAGACGTCCTTGTCGACCGTCCAGTCCCCGAGCGCCGAGGTGTCGTCGCGCCGCCCGGTGAACCAGCCGTCGTCCAGCACGAACCGCTCCACGCCCACCTGCGCGGCGCGGTCGGCGAGCCGCAGCAGGCGGTCGAGGTCGTGGTCGAAGTAGACGGCCTCCCAGCTGTTGAGGACCAGCGGGCGCGGGCGGGCCGGGTGCGAGGGGCGGGCGCGCAGCAGGGCGTGGAAGCGGTCGGCGAGACCGTCGAGACCGTCGGCGGACCAGCCGAACCAGCAGACCGGTGCGGTGTACGACTCGCCGGGGCCCAGGCGCACCTCGCCCGCCCGCAGCAGTTCACCGCCGCCGAGTACCGCGCTGTGGGTGCCCGCGCCCTCCGGCAGCCGCTCCGCCAGATAGCGCTGGTCGCCGCTCCAGGCGACATGCACGCCCCACACCTCGCCGTCCCGGAAGCCGAAGCCGGGGACGCCCGCGGTGAGCAGGTACGGCGAGTCGGCGCCGGGCTTGCCGCGGCGTACGTCCCTGGCGTGGGTGCCGAAGCCGAGCGTGCGCCGCTGCGGGGAGCGTTCGCGGCTCCACTTTCCGGTGAAGTCCAGGATCTCGGCGGCCCGTTCGGGCAGCGGCAGCAGGGTGTGCAGCCCGGCGAGGTCGTAGGGCGCGTCGACGGTGGCGTCGGGGTCGCTGGTGAGGGTGGTGCGCACGCCGAGGACGCCGGACGGCTCCAGCCGGTAGCCGACGGTGATGTCGAGGGCGGCGGTGGTGTCGCGCAGGCTGATGGTCAACTCGCCTCCCCCGGCGGGGAGTTCTTGGTAGGCGGTGCCGGTGGTGACCAGGCGGGGGCTGGTGGCGGTGCCCGACCGGTGGCCCTGCTGGGCGGGGGTGCCCGACCAGCCGTCGGCCTCGGTCGGCCAGATGGTGAACCGCCGTGGCACATCGAGCGAGTTGTTGAGCACCGCGCCCTCGGCGGTCAGGCTCAGCGCGGCAAGGTCCGCGTCCGAGAGATCGCCGAGGTCCGCACCCCAGTGGAGGACCCGGGGCACCGGCTCGGTGAGTTCCACGACGAGTGCGGTGCCTGCCGCGCGCAGGGAGACGATCCGCGCGGGGATGGCGGTCATGGAGAGGTCCTTTCCGCAGGGGGCGTGAGGTGGGCGATCATGGTGCCGAAGCTACCGCCTTCGTCTGTGTGCCAGATGGGCGTCCGTGTGCCGCGGGAGCGAATCGGCGTGTTCCGGCCGAGCCCGCGCACCCGGCCGGCCGGCCAGGGCGCCAGGTGCGCGGGCAGTAGGGGACGGGCTGCCGGTACCCGGGGTCAGACGGTGATCTTGTCGATGTCCGAGACGTAGTCCGACGGGTTGCCGAACTGGATCGCGTTCGCACCGGCCTTGAGCGGGACGGGGACCGTCACGGTGTGCGGGGAGCCCCAGTTGTTGTCGTTGGAGCCCGCCAGCGGGAGCTGGAAGGACGTGCCGCCGACGGTGACCACGACCGTGCGCCCGGAGGAACCGTCGGTGTAGTCGAGCTTCAGCAGGTAGGTGCCGTCCTTCGGCGCGGTCACGTTGTTGATCGTCACCGCGTTGCTGCCGCCGCCGAGGTTGCCGACCTTCTTGCCGCCGGAGCACTCGTCGCAGCCGTTGACACTGGCGTTGCCGGTGAGGGTGTTGCCGGGTGCCTCGGCCTCGTAGGCGACGGGTCCGGTGGTGTCGGGCGTGGTGACCGGCACCGCCGTGCTCGCCGCCGACCGGCGGCCCTTGGCGTCGTGCGCCACGACGGTGAAGGAGTAGCCGGTGGCGGCGGTCAGGCCGGTGACGGTGGTGGAGGTGCCGGTGGCCGACGCGACCTTCGCGCCGCCCGCGTAGATGTCGTAACCGGTCGTGGCCGTACCGGAGTTCACGGCGTCCCAGGCCAGCGAGACGCTGGTCGCGGTGGAGGCGGTGCCGTGGACGGCGAGGGGGGTGCCGGGCCCGCTGCCGACGCTCGCGGGGGTGAGGTGGAGCAGCCGGGAGCCGTGCGGCGGCAGGTTGGCGGTGAAGGCGCCGCTGGAGCTGCCGAGGCTCTTGTGGCTCCACAGGTCGCGGACCGCGGCCTTGCCGCTGAATCCCAGGTCGCTCCAGTTCGCGGTCACATCGGCGTAGCCGGCGCCGAGGTTGAACAGCGCGACCGTGTAACCGCCGTCCGCGTTGCGGGCGTACCAGACCTGCTGGCTCGCGCTCTGGCTGACCGGCTTGGCCGGGTTGCCCGCCTGGTCGACCGCGATGACCTCGTCGTTGGTGAGCAGCGACAGGCCGTACTTGTCGAGCTTGGTGAGGTCGTCACCGGTGTAGAGCGGGGCCGACTCGATGGCCCACAGCGTCATGTAGCTCTGGCGCTCGACGTCGTTGACGCCGTCCATGGCGCCGACGCCGACATCGAGGGAGTCGAGGTTGTTCCAGTGGCCGGGTGCCGCGTCGCCGATCCACGGCACCACGTCGTTCCAGCGCTGCTTGACCGAGTTGTTCCAGGTCACCAGCGAGTCGCAGTAGCACTCGACGTCGGTGTCGACCCGCCAGCCGTTGGAGTTCGCCTTCCACACGTCGGCCTTGCCGTGGCTGAGCGCCCAGGAGATGGTGAGCTGGATCGGGCGGCCGGTGTGCTGCAGCGCGGTGTGCCAGGACGCGATGTCCTGCGTGTTGTCGTGCGCCGCGTCGCCCTGGAAGGAGCCGGGGCCGACACCGTCGATCTTGAGGAAGTCCACGCCCCAGGAGGCGAGTTCGTCCGCCTCGGACTGGATGTACTTGGCGGTGCAGGGGCTGGCGAAGTTCAGCTGGTAGGAGACGTTGTCCCAGCCGCTGGTCTTGCGCAGGTCGGGGTAGACGATGTCCTTGGTGGTGCAGCCCGGGGCGCCGTAGATCGGCGTCGTGCCGTCGTTGTAGTAGTCCTGGTAGAGGCCGACGGCGAGGTAGACGCCGAACTTCAGTCCCTTGGCGTGCAGTTGGTCGCCGAGGTACTTCATGCCGTGCGGGAACTTCTTCAGGTCCGCGGTCGGCCTGGCGTAGCCGTCGGACAGGTTGTGCCCGTTGTCGACGTTCCAGCCGGCGTCCACGTTGACGTAGACGTAGCCGTGGGACTTCAGCTTCGAGGCCAGCACGTCCGCCTGCTGCAGCACATGGGCCTCGGTGAGCCAGTTCTCGCCGCCGAAGCCGGGGAAGTTGGTGGACTCCAGGCTCCAGCTGCTCCAGCCCATGTACGGCTTGGCCGCGAGGACGGGCGCCGGTTTGCCGGCCGTGGCCTGAGGGACGGACGCCTTGGCGGTGGCGGGCGCGGAAGCCGCCGCCGGTACGGAGAAGGCCGCGATCAGCGCGGTCGTCGCGAGGAGGGCGGGGGCGAGAGCGCGGCGGGCGCCGCCGCCCGTGCGGAAGGCGGCTGCCCCGCGGCGGGGGTCTCTCAGGCGTACGGGTCTGTCGGAAGGTGCCATGACTGCTCCATCTCGGCGCCGCGCACGCGCACGGCGGGCCGTCGGATGAGGAGGGTTGAGTTGGCGGGAGTGCGGCGACTGTAGCCAGGGTTTCCTTCCAACGTCAACATAGTCGTTGCGCCGTCCACGTCGGGACTCTCCGTCCATCGCGCCGGGCATCGAGCGAATCCGCTATGGATCCAGGCTTCTTTACCTTCCGCTGGAAAGGTATGGTCGGAGGGTGACTCTCGCCGATCAGCCACCCGCCGCCGCTCTGGTGTTCCAGACCCTGCTCGCCCACGGCCCGCTCACCCGGGCCGAGGCGGGCCGGCGTACGGGCCTGTCCGCGGGCGCCGTCACCAAGGTCACCAGCCCGCTGCTGGCGGACGGCTGGATCACCGAACTCAGCACCCCGGCGCCCCGGCGCCCCACCGGGCGGCCCGCCACCCTGATCGCGGTGCGGCCCGAGCGCGCCCGCTTCGTCGGCGTGAAGGTGACCGCCGACGAGCTGATCGGTGTGCTGGCCGACCTGACCGCCGAGCCGCTGGCCGCCCGCCGGGTCACCCTCGACTCGCGGGACGTCGGCACCGTCGTCCTGGAGATCGCCAAACTGGTCAAGCGGCTGCGCTCGGCGGCCGGGGCGGACGCGGGAGCCGACGGCGGCACGGACATCCACAGCGTCGGCGTGACCATCTCCGGCGACGTGGACGGCCGGACCGGTGTCGTGCAGTACTCGCCGTTCCTCGACTGGCGCCGGGTGCCGCTGGCCCAGCTCGTCGAGACCGCCACCGGCACGCCGACGCTGATCGAGAACGACGTCCGCGCGCTGACCGTCGCCGAGCAGTGGTTCGGCGCGGGAGCGGGCCTGTCGTCCTTCGCGCTGATCACCGTCGGCGCCGGGATCGGCTGCGGGCTGTCCATCGGCGGCCGGGTCGTCTCCGGCGCGCACGGCGTCTCCGGCGAGGTCGGCCATCTGCCGGTCGGCGGGGCCGAACGGATCTGCACCTGCGGCAACACCGGCTGCGTGGAGGCCGTCGCGTCCACCCACGCGATCACCGACCAGGCCCGGCTGGCCACCGGCAACCCGGCGCTGACCATGACCGAGGCCGTCCGGCTGGCGCACTCCGGCGACGAGGCGGTGCGCGCGGTCTTCGCCCGCGCCGGGCACGCGCTGGGGCTGGCCATCGCCTCGGTGGCCAACCTCATCGGCCCGGAGCGCATCATCATCTCCGGCGAAGGCGTGGCGACGTACGACCTGTTCGCCGACCAGATCCGCGAGACGTTCGCCGCGCGGGCGTTCGGCGCCGCCGCCGAGTGCGATCTTGTGCTGCGCCCGCTGCCCTTCGAGGAGTGGGCCCGCGGCGGCGCCGCCGTCGCCGCGCAGCACCTCTTCGCACCGGTCAGGTAGCGTCGGGTAGCGGGTGCTCCGAGAGCCTTCCGGCGGGTCCCGCGGGCTGGCACACTCACTCGCGTGCCCGACTTCGACGTGTTGGTGATCGGTTCAGGTCCCGGCGGCCAGAAGGCCGCCATCGCGGCGGCCAAGCTGGGCAGGCGCGCGGCGGTCGTGGAGCGCCCCGACACCGTCGGCGGGGTGTCGATCCACTCGGGGACGATCCCCTCGAAGACCCTGCGCGAGGCGGTGCTCTATCTCACCGGGCTCAACCAGCGCGATCTGTACGGCCAGAGCTACCGGCTCAAGGAGGACATCACCGTCGCCGACCTGACGGCCAGGACCCAGCACGTGGTCAGCCGCGAGGTCGACGTGGTGCGCAGCCAGCTGTCCAGGAACCAGGTCGCGCTGCTGTCGGGCACCGGCCGGTTCGTCGACGACCACACCGTGGCGGTGCGGGACGCGCGGGGCCAGGAACGGCTGCTGACGGCGAGTCATATCGTGATCGCCACCGGCACGCGGCCGGCCCGGCCGGCGAGTGTGGAGTTCGACGACGTCACGATCATGGACTCCGACAGCATCCTGAACATGGAACGGGTGCCGCGGTCCATGGTGATCGTGGGCGCGGGCGTCATCGGGATGGAGTACGCCTCGATGTTCGCCGCCCTCGGCAGCAAGATCACGGTGGTCGAACAGCGCGAGGGGATGCTGGACTTCTGCGACGCGGAGATCGTCGAGGCGCTCCGCTACCACCTGCGCGACCTGGCGGTCACCTTCCGGTTCGGCGAGACGGTGGCGGCGGTCGAGCGGCACGCGCGCGGCACGCTGACCGTACTGGAGAGCGGGAAGAAGATCGCGGCGGACGCGGTGATGTACTCCGCGGGGCGGCAGGGGCTGACCGACGAACTGGACCTGGAGCGGGCGGGGTTGACGGCGGACAAGCGCGGCAGGATCGCGGTGGACGAGCACTACCGCACCGCGGTGCCGCACATCTACGCCGTCGGTGACGTCATAGGGTTCCCGGCGCTGGCCGCCACCTCCATGGAGCAGGGCCGCACCGCGGCGTACCACGCGTGCGGCGAGCCGGTGCACGGTCTGCAGGACCTGCAGCCGATCGGCATCTACACCATTCCGGAGGTCAGCTTCATCGGCCGCACCGAGGACCAGCTCACCGACGAGCTCGTGCCGTTCGAGGTCGGTGTCTCGCGCTACCGGGAGCTGGCCCGCGGCCAGATCATCGGCGACGCCCACGGCATGCTCAAGCTGCTGGTCTCCCCCGACGACCGGCGGCTGCTCGGTGTGCACTGCTTCGGCACCGGGGCGACGGAGCTGATCCACATCGGGCACGCGGTGATGGGGTGCGGCGGCACCGTCGACTACCTGGTGGACGCCGTCTTCAACTACCCGACGCTGGCGGAGTCGTACAAGGTCGCGGCGCTCGACGTGACCAACAAGATCCGGCAGATCGACCGGATGGCGGACTGACGCGGCGGGCCGCTCTCAGACGGACGCCCCGCTCCATCGCTCGTCGCTCGCGGCCAGCAGTTCGGCGATCCGGGCCGGGTCCGGCAGGGGTCCGTGGTCGCCGGTCACCCGCAGGGCGGCGCCCGCGGTGAGATGGCCGAGCCGCAGCGCCGTCGTCAGCGACTGGCCGCGCAGCAGCCCGGCCAGGAAGCCCGCGGCGAAGGCGTCACCCGCGCCGACGGGTTCGACCACGTGGGTACGGAGTGCGGGCACGGTGTACGCGGCGCCGCCGTCGAAGGCCGTGGCGCCGGTCGCGCCGTCCTTGACCACCAGCAGCCGGGGGCGCGGCAGCAGGGCGCGTACGTCCTCGGCGCCGGACAGCGCGCTCCCCCACAGCCTCTGTGCCTCGTCCAGTCCGACGAAGACGATGTCCGCGCGGTCGGCCAGCGCGCGCAGCACCCCGGGCGCCGTGTCCGGCGGCCACAGCGCGGGGCGGTGGTTGACGTCGAAGCTCACCGGCAGCGGGCCGCGCAGCGCCTCCTCCACCAGGGCGCGGCAGGAGGGTGACAGGGCGGCGGTGACGCCGGTCAGGTGCAGCAGGCCCGCCGTCCGTACGGCCTCGTCGGCCAGCAGTCCGGGTCCGAGGGCGGCGGCGGCCGAACCGCTCCGGTAGTAGCGGACGCCCGTGCCGTCCGGGCCGGGGTCCTTCACCAGCAGCCCGGTGGGCCGCTCCGGGTCGACCCGCACCCCGCTGACGTCGACCCCGCACGCGGCGACCTCCCGCCGTACCCGCTCGCCGAACGGATCGGCCCCGACCGCCGACACCCAGCGCACCGGCACCGCGTGGTCGGCCAGATACATCGCCACATTCGACTCCGCCCCCGCCACCCCGACCGCGCACCGCTCGGCGAGCGCCAGCGCCCCCACCGGCTCGGGCACGAGCGCCACCATGGTCTCCCCGACACACACGACGGGTCCGGCCGCGAGGGTGCGTTCCGGCAGGGCCGTCACCGGGCACCCCCGAGCGCGGCCGCGCGGGTCGCCGCGGTGAAGGTCCGGGCGCGCGAGCGGAGTGCGTCGAGGCTGCCGCCGTCGGCCGCGTCGCCGATCAGCGGGGAGCCGACGCCGACCGCGGTGGCGCCCGCGGCGAGGTAGGCGCGGGCGGCGTCCTCGTCGACGCCGCCGACGGGGACGAAGGGCAGGGTGGGGAACGGCCCGCGCAGGGCCCGCAGGTAGGAGGGGCCGCCCGCCTGGGCGGCGGGGAAGAGTTTCAGCGCGTCGGCGCCGAGCCGTACCGCGGCGACGATGTCGGTGGGGGTCATCACCCCGGCCAGTACCGGGAGTCCGAGGGCGCGTGCCGCCTCGACCGCCTCGCCCAGCGCGGGCGTCACCAGGAAGTCGGCGCCCGCGCGACGGGCGGCGCGGGCGTCGTCGGCGGTGAGGACGGTGCCCGCGCCGAGCGGCGCGTCGGGGCCGAGGGCGGTGCGGGCCGCGGCGATGACCTCCAGCGCGTCCCGGCCGCTCAGCGAGACCTCGACCAGGGTGACGCCCTCCTCGACGAGGGCCAGTACGGTCTTCAGCGCGGCGTCCGCGTCACCGCCGCGCACGATGGCGACGAGGCGGTGGGCGCGCAGCGCGGTCAGCAGGTCCACGGGCGGAGTTCCTTTCCGTCGGAGTGGTAATGGGTCTGAGGTGCGGCACCGTGAATCGGTGTGGTCAGGCGCGGGTCGCGCCGACGGTCAGCCGCCAGCGGACCTCACCGGAGGCGGGCACCTCGGCGGCGTCGCCCTCCCCCGCCGCGCCGAGGTCGAAGACCCGGCCCAGCATCGGCTCGACGCCGATCGAGCGGTACGGAGCGTGCTCAGGGAAGCCCCGCAGGTTGCGCCAGAGCGCGACCGAGACCGGCTGGCCCTCGGCCTCGACCGCCAGCCGCAGCGTGTCGGCGCCGTCGTGCACCGACACCCGCGCGGCGCCGACGACCGCGCCGAGGGCCGTACCGTCGTCGGGGCCGAGCAGGTCGTACCGGACACCGCCCGCGTCCGGCCAGGTGAACGGCGTCCAGTCGGCGCCGCCGTCCGGGTAGAGCCGCGCCGGGGCACCGTCGGCGATGCCGAGCCGGGCGGACGGGGAGACGTCGAGCAGCGCGTGGGCGGCCCACAGGAAGCGGTAGCCGGGCGCGGCGGTCAGCCGGTAGTCGGCGGTGAGTCCGTCGGGCCGGTCGCGGATCCGGCGGGTGAGGCGGAAGTCCGGGGTCGCGACGGACTCGGTGCCGCCGTCGCGCGACCACGGCCGCGCCCAGACGTCGCCGTGGTCCGGCATTCCGCGCACGGTCGGCAGGCACTCCTCCAGGCCGCCCGCGTCGGCGAAGGCGTCGCCGGGGCGGACGTCGGCGCGGCGGGGCTCGTCACGGTGCCAGAGCCATTCCCGTGCCCCGGCCCGCAGCGAGGTCCAGCGCCCGCCGTGCGCCGGGTCGGTGACCGCGCGGACGGCGGGGGCGCCGGTGGATCCGGTCATGGCGCTCACCACTCCGCGAACGAGCCGTCCGCGTGCCGCCACACCGGGTTGCGCCAGGCGTGGCCGCTGCGGTCGGCGGCGCGGACCGCGTCCTCGTCGACGCTGACGCCCAGGCCCGGCAGTCCGGTACGTCGGGCCTGTCCGTCGGTGAACCGGAACGGTTCGGGGTCCATCAGGTACGACAGCAGGTCGGCGTCCTTGTTGTAGTGGATGCCGAGGCTCTGCTCCTGGATGAGGAAGTTGGGGGTGCAGAAGGCTACTTGGAGGCTGGCGGCGAGCGATATCGGGCCCAGCGGGCAGTGCGGGGCGAGCTGCGCGCCGTAGGTCTCGGCGAGGGCGGCGATCCGGGTGACCTCGGATATGCCGCCCGCGTGGCTGAGGTCGGGCTGGGCCACGGCGATGCCCGCGGCGAGCGCGGGCAGGAACTCCGCGCGGCCGTAGAGGCGTTCGCCGGTGGCTATCGGCACGCCGGTCGAGGCGACGAGGCCCGGCAGCAGATGGCCCTGCTCGGGCAGCAGCGGTTCCTCTACGAACAGCGGGTGCAGCGGCGCGATCGCGTGCAGCACCCGGCGGGCGCCGGCCGGGGTGAAGCGGCCGTGCAGGTCGACCGCGACATCGCGGTGCGGTCCGAGCGCCTCCCGCGCGGCGGTCACCCGCTCGACCACGGCGGCGGTCGCGGCGGGGGTGCCGATCGGGTCGGTGCGGCCCGCCGCGTTCATCTTCACCGCGGTGAACCCGGCCTCGACCTGGGCGGTGACCTCGTCGGTCAGCCGGGACGGCTCGTCGCCGCCGACCCAGGCGTACACGCGTACGGTGTCGCGGACCGCTCCGCCGAGCAGCGCGTGGACCGGAGCGCCGTAGGTCTTGCCCGCGATGTCCCACAGGGCGTGGTCGAGCCCGGCGACGGCGCTGGAGAGCACCGGGCCGCCGCGGTAGAAGCCGCCCTTGGTGAGCACCTGCCAGTGGTCCTGGATCCGCAGCGGGTCCTGGCCGATCAGGTACTCGGCGAGTACGTCGACGGCGGCCCGCACCACTTCGGCGCGGCCCTCGACGACGGGCTCCCCCCAGCCGACGACGCCCTCGTCGGTCTCGATCCGGCAGAACAGCCAGCGGGGCGGCACGAGGAAGGTCTCGACCCGCACGATCTTCACTGCGCCGCCCCGGGCGCCTCGGGGGTGCCGGCTGGAGCGGCGTCCCGGGTGGACGCGCCGTGCACCAGGTCGAGGTCGCGGACGGCCTGGTCGAGCAGGGCCCGCATGGCGCGCTCCGCCGCGTCCGGGTCCTGGTCGCGTACGGCGTCGAGCACGGCGCGGTGGCTGGGCACCGGGTCCTCGCCGTGCGGGGAGGAGTGCACGATCTCGTCCCGGTGCGCGAGGCCGGACTCGATGACCATCTCCATGCGTTCCAGCAGTTCGTTGTGGGTCGCCGCGAGCAGCGCCCGGTGGAACGCGAGGTCGGCCTCGACCGCGTGGGCGGCGCCGCCCTCGTCCTCGCCCATCGCGGTGAGCGCGGTGTCCAGCGCCACCAGGTCGTCCTCGGTGCGGCGGACCGCGGCCAGCCGTACCGCGGCCGGTTCGATGATCCCGCGGACCTCGCCCAGGTTGCGCAGCAGGCCCAGGTCGGCGCCGGTGCTCGGGCCGCCCGCGAACTGCCAGCGCAGCACGTCGGCGTCGAGCAGGTTCCAGTCCGCGCGGGCTCTGACGAACGTGCCGCGTTTCTGCCGCGCGTCGACCATCCCCTTGGCCGCCAGGACCTTCAGCGATTCGCGCAACGCGGTCAGACTGACGTCCAACTCGCTCTGCAGCGCCACGAGATCGAGTGTCGCCCCTTCGGGGATCTCGCCGCTGAGCACCCGGCGCGCGAGCGTCTCCACGGTCTGCCCGTGCACTCCGCGGCGCGCGTATGGCGTCATCTTGATTCTGCCTCTCTGCTGGTCGGTCGGGGGACGGCGGTCAGGCCGAGGCCTTGGTGACACTCCAGCCACCGTCCACGATCAGGCTCGTTCCTGTGATGTACGACGCCTCGGCGGAGGCGAGGAAGGCGATGGCCGCCGCGACCTCGTCGGGCCGGCCGAAGCGCCCGGCCGCGGTCTCCGCCACGCTGCGCTCCCGGTCCGCCTCCGCGACCCGGTCCCAGGCCGCGGTGAGGATCGGTCCCGGCACCACCGCGTTGACCCGTACCGCGGGTCCGTACTCGACGGCGAGCTGCCCGCACAGGGAGAGCAGCGCGCCCTTGGAGGCGGCGTAGGCCGGGTGGCCGGGGATGCCCTTGTACGCGTGGACGGACGAGGTGAGCACGACCGCGCCCTGCCCGGCCCGCAGATCGGGCAGCAGCGCGCGGACGCCGAGGAAGCCGCCGGTGAGGTTGACGGCGAGCTGCCGCTCCCAGGAGGCGGCGGTCAGCTCGTGCGCCGGGGCCACGTCGACGGTGAAGGCGTTGCTCACCAGCACCGCGACGGGGCCGAAGGAGTGCGCGGCGGTGACGATCCGCTCCCAGTCGCCCTCGCCGGCGACGTCCGCCGCCACGAAGGCGGCCCGGCCGCCCTTGTCCCTGATACCCGCGGCGACCGCCTCGCCCCGGTCGGCCGCGACATCGGCGAGAACCACGCCGGCGCCCTCGGCCGCCAGCCGTTCGGCGGTGGCCGCGCCGATACCGGAGGCGGCTCCGGTGACCACGGCCACCTGGCCGGCGAATCGGGTGGGTGCGTTCATGGGGCGGGTCGACTCCTCAGGTGGTGAGTACGGCTGTCAGGCGTGATCTGTCGGCGACTTTAGTGACGCCCGGTGCGGCCGGCGGCTACTGCCGCTCCAGGACGACGAGTTCGGCGTCGTGACCACCGGTCCAGGCGAACGGCAGCCCCGAGTGCAGCAGGTACGCGCCGCTGTACCGGGTGCCGGTCGCGGCGTCCGTCCAGTGCGCGGCGGGGTCGAGTCCGCGCAGCCGCAGCCGGGCGGCCCGGCCGGGGACCAGCGGCGCGCCGTCCAGCCGCCCGGTGCTCCAGGCGGCCACGACGGTGCGGCCGCCCGCGTCGTACTGCACCCCGCAGGTGGCGTCCGCGGGCGTGCCGAGCAGCCGGGCCTCACCGTGGTGGACGACGTCGCGGACCTCCTTGTAGCGGGCCACCCAGGCGGCGGCCTCGTCCC
Organism: Streptomyces sp. NPDC051976; assembly: GCF_040680795.1. Taxonomy (NCBI): domain Bacteria; kingdom Bacillati; phylum Actinomycetota; class Actinomycetes; order Kitasatosporales; family Streptomycetaceae; genus Streptomyces; species Streptomyces sp. NPDC051976. Next base: position 49,047 of record NZ_JBFAXL010000032.1, on the reverse strand, counting down.
GCTCCTCCTGGCTCCAGGCGCGGATGTCGGCGCCGATGCCGAGCACACCCGCCGCGGCCAGCACGAAGCGGAACGCCAGTGAGCGCGGCCGGGGGTCGAACACGCCGGGCGCGTCGGTGACCCAGGAGCTCATGGTGTGCGGGGCGTGCGCGAGCAGGTAGCCGAACTGGATCGCCAGCCGGTCGAGCGGCGCGGTGTTGTCGCTGGGCCACACCACGTCGGTCCTGGCGAGGGTGGCGTGCTCGATCCGGCCGCCGCCGCCCGCGCAGCCCTCGACGGTGACGTGCGGGTGCCGGGCGCGCAGATGGTCGAGGACCCGCAGATAGCCCGCGACATGGGCGGCGTCGAGGTCCGGCTCCGCGGGGCCGTCGCCGGGGCGGCCGCGTTCCGTCGGCGGGCGGTTCATGTCCCACTTGAGGTAGCTGATCGCGTGCGCGCCCAGCAGCCGGTCCAGGGTGGCCAGGACGAACTCCTGGACGTCCTGGCGGCCGAGGTCCAGCAGCAGCTGCTCGCGGACCAGGGTGGCCGGGCGGCCGTCGATACGGTACGCCCACTCCGGGTGCGCCGCGTACAGCTCGGACTTCGGGCTGACCGCCTCGGGCTCGACCCACAGGCCGAAGTCCATGCCCGGTGGCACGCACCCGGCCGATGAAGTGGTCGAAGCTTTGGGGGAAGTTCGCCGGATCGGCGTACCAGTCGCCGAGCCCGCCGCTCTCGTCGTGGCGGCCGCGGAACCAGCCGTCGTCCACCACGAAGAGTTCGGCGCCCATCCGGGCGGCGAGCGCGGCCAGTTCGAGCTGGGCGTCCGCGGTGACGTCGAAGCCGGTGGCCTCCCAGGAGTTGTAGAGCACCTTGCGGGTACGGCGGGCCCGCTCGCCGCCGAGGTGTCGCTCGTAGCGGTGCCAGACGCGGGTCAGGCCGTCGAGCCCTTCGGGGCTGAAGGCGCAGGCCAGCCGCGGGGTGCGCAGGGTGGCGCCGGGCCGCAGCGGCACCTGGCCCTCGTGCGGCACCCGTCCGGCCCGTACCCGGACCAGGCCGCCCGGCTCGGCCTCGGCGGTGAGGTGCCAGTTGCCCGGCCACTCCAGGGCGACCCCGTAGGTGGGGGTGGCGCCCTCCGGCGGGGCGGCGGCGTCCTGGACGGCGAGCCACGGCGCGTAGGCGTGGCCGGGCACGCCCTGGGTGGAGCCCATCTCGAACCGGCCGCGTACCAGGTCGAGTCGGGTGCGCTGGAACTCCTGCGACCACTGCCCGGTGAGGTAGGTGAGCCGGGCGCCGCCCTCGACGGGGATGTTCACCGCGGCGGAGTCGAAGCGTTCCAGCCGGATCTCCTCGGCCGCGGTGCAGGTCAGTTCGGTCCAGCGGAGCAGCACATCGGTGCCGGGCACGGTCTCGTAGCACAGCGCGACCAGCAGGCCGAGCTTCTCGTCGGTGAACTCCAGCCGCAGCGCACGGTCGCCGCTCGATACGGCCCGGGTGAAGGTCCACCACACGCCGCGGTCGCCGCCGGGGGTGCCGGCGATCAGGTCGGCGCCCGTGAAGGGGCGCAGGCCGAGCGGGATGTACTCGGCCGGGGCGGCGTCGGCGGGCGTGAGGAAGTGCGTGCGGCGCGACCAGTCCAGCGGGGAGGGGCCGGTCTCGGCCCCGTGCGGACCCCAGGCGGCGAGTTCCGCCCACCGGCCGCCGTCGGCGAGCCGTACCGCGTAGACGGTGTGCTCGGTGCGCAGCAGCCAGCGCTCCTCGGCGGGCGCCGACTCCGGTGCGGCGGCGGTCACTTCACCGCTCCCAGGTTGAGTCCGGCCACGAAGTGCCGCTGGAAAGGGAGGAAGACCAGGACGGTCGGGGCGGCGGCGATGACGGAACCCGCCGCGATGACGTTCCACTGCGACACGTACTGGCCCTGGAGGCCCAGCAGTGAGGCGGTGATCGGCATCTTGCTGTCGGTGCGCAGCACGGTGATCGCCCACAGCAGGTCGTTGAAGATCCAGGTGAACGCCAGCGACGTCAGCGCCGCCAGCGCGGGCCTGGCCAGCGGCAGGATGATCCGCGAGTAGATCTGCCAGGGGCTCGCGCCGTCGATCACGGCGGCCTGCTGGATCTCCGCGGGGATGGCCCGCATGAAGCCGTGCAGCACGAAGACGTAGAAGCCGACGCCGAAGCCGATCTGGACGCCGATGAGCGAGTAGAGGGAGTCGTAGATGCCCAGCCGCTCGCTGAGTTTGGAGACCGGGATCAGCAGGATCTGCGGGGGCAGCAGGTTGCCGCTGAGCATGAGCAGCAGCAGGACCCGCCGGAAGGGCACGTCGTAGCGGCTGAGCGCGAAGGCGGCCATGGACGCCAGCAGCAGGGTGACCAGCACGGTCGGGACGGTGACGATCATGCTGTTGACGAGGGCCTGCTGCTGGCCGCCGTCGACCCATGCCTGGCGGAAGGCGCCGAGGGTGAAGCTGTGCGGGAGCGCGCCGAGTCCGTGGGCGGCGATGTCGTCGAAGGACCGGGTCGCGGTGGCCAGGACGACGGCGATCGGGATCAGCCAGACCACGGAGATCAGCGAGGCGCCGGTGTGGAAGGCGGCGGTGGCCCATCGCCGGCCGCGCGGACGCCGGGTCCGCCCGGCCGGCTCGGGGGCGGCGGCGCCGGTGCGGGTGGCGGGCGGGGCGGCCGCGGCGTGGGTGACGGTCATCAGTCGGCCTCCTTGAACGCGCGGACCAGGTAGGAGGCGATGACGCCGAAGGCCAGCACGAAGATGACGACGGCGAGCGCGGAGCCGTAGCCGAGCCGCAGGGACTGGAAGGCGGTGGAGTACATGTAGGTGCTCAGCAGTTCGGAGGAGTGGTACGGGCCGCCCTTGGTGAGCGCCCACACCACGTCGAAGGAGCGCAGGCTGTCGATGATGATGACCGACAGCACCACGGCGTTGACGCTGCTGAGCTGCGGCAGGGTGATGTGCCGGAACTGCTGCCAGCGGCCGGCGCCGTCGACCTTGGCGGCCTCGTACAGCATCGGGTCGATGCCCTTGAGCCCGGCGAGGTAGAGCACCATGACGTAGCCGATCTGGCGCCACAGCGCGGGCACGATCACGGCGTAGAGCGCGGTGTCCTGGTCGGCCAGCCACGGGTGGGTGAGGCTGCCGAGGCCGACGCCGGAGAGCGTCTTGTTGATCAGCCCGTCGGGCTGGTACATCGCCTGCCAGACCAGCGCGGTGGCGGTCAGGGAGAAGACGACGGGCAGGAAGAGCGCCGCCCGGTAGACCGCGACGCCGCGGCGCTCCTGCTGCAGGAGCAGCGCCGCGCCGAGGCCGAGCACCGCCGACAGCCCGCCGAACAGCGCCAGCCAGAGCACGGTGTGGAACATCGCGCTGCGGAAGACGGTGTCGTGGATCATCTCCCGGTAGTTGCCGAGCCCCACGAACCGCGGCGCCGATACGCCGTCCCACTTGGTGAGGGAGAGGTAGAAGCCCTGGAAGGCGGGCCAGAACACCCAGAACGCCTCGGCGAGCAGCGGCAGCAGGACGAAGGCGAGCACCACGGGCGGCACCCGGCTCGCGCTGCCGCGGCGGCCGCGCCGGGAACGCCCGGCACGGCTGCCCGCGGCGGTCAGTACCGCCATCTCACTGGCTCCAGATCTTCTGCGCGTCCCGCTGCCAGGTGGTGAGGATGGAGTTGATCTCCTTGGGCCTGGCGAGGAACTTGGTCAGCGCGGTGTCCGCGGTCGGCTGGAGGGCGTCGCTGGAGTCCCGGTTGAAGAACTGGGTGACGTCGGCGGCGCCCTCGATCAGCGCCCGGCCCTTCTTCACCAGCGGCGTCCCGGAGTCCTTCGCCCTGGGGTTGGTCGGCAGCGTGGTGCCGGTGGAGCCCTTGAGGTAGATCTCCTGGGACTCCACACCCGCCATCCAGGTCATCAGGTCCTTGACCTCGGAGGTGTGCTTGGTCCTGGCGCTGGCGAAGTAGCCGTCGGTGGGGCCCTCCTCGGCGACCGGGACCTTGGGGTCGATGATCGGGAACTGGAAGAAGTCGATGTCGTCGGCCTCGCCCTTGGGCGCGCCGTCGACGAAGAAGGTGCCGATCAGCATCATGCCGGTGTGGCCGCTGAGCAGGGTCGTGGTGGCGTCCTGGAACGCCAGGGCGGTGCCGTTCGGGTCGAAGTACGGCAGGATCTCCGCCCACTTGTCGAAGACCTTGTGCACCTCGGGGTCGTCGAAGCGGTGCCGTCCGGCGAGCAGGTCGCGGTGGTACGCGGCGCCGTTGATCCGGATGTTGAGGTAGTCGAACCACGCGGAGGCCACCCAGGGGGTGCCGCTGCCCGCGCCGAGGCCGATCGGAGTGACGCCCTTGGACTTCAGCGTCTCGCACAGGGCGGTGAACTCGTCCCATGTCTTGGGCTCCTGGACGCCCCACTTGGCGAAGTTGGACTTCTTGTAGAACATCCCCCACCAGTAGTAGCTGACGGGGACGAAGACCTTGGCGCCGGCCGAGTCGGTGCACAGCTTCTTGAGCGCCTCGGAGTACCCGGCCAGGTCGCCCTTGGTCCAGATGTCGCCGACGTCGAGCAGCAGGCCCTTCTTGGCGTACGCGTCGGCGACCGAGCCGGGGTACCAGGTGAGCAGGTCCGGCGGGTTGGCCGAGGTGAGGTACGTCGGCAGCTGGGTGCGGAAGGTCTCGGCGGCCACGGTGTTGAGGCTCGCCTTCGCGCCGCCGCGCTTGTTGTACGCGGCGACGACGTCCTGCATCGCCGTCTTCGCCTGCGGCGCGGAGATGTTGGACTGGAGGGTGACCGTGCCACTGGTGGACTGCGCGCCGCCGCCGGAGGTGCCGGAGGTGACGCAGCCGCTCATCACGGCGCCCGCGCCGACGGCGCCGACGCCCGCCAGGAACCGGCGGCGGTTGGGTTGCGAGGTGTTCATGGGACTCCCTTTGCGCCCACGGAACGGGATCCGGCGCCCTGACGGCCGGTCTCTCGTTCGGCTGGATCAGACTGTCGCGACGCCGCGGCGGCGTCAAGATTAATTCCTAATTTATTTACTTACGCTCGCACCACGGTCAGAGCGCGCTCTGGTGGACGACGCCGCCCACCCCGCGGAACACCGCGAGCACACTGCCGTCGGGCCCCGCCGTGGCGCCCATCGCCCCGTCGAAGACCGCGCTGACGAACTGCGTGCGCGGGTACCAGCCGCCCCAACTGCCGGACGCCGCGTCGTAGCCGCGCTGCCAGAGGGTGTAGTCCCCGGCGCGCGCCAGGAGTTGTACGGTGCCGCCGGTGGCGACCAGCGTCGGGCTGCCGCTGATGGTGCCGCCCAGCCCCGTCCAGTCCGACCAGGCGCCGGACGCGTCACGCTCGCGCGTCCACACCGAGTCGTCGGCGGTGCGGACGGCCACGTGCACCCGTCCCGCGGAGTCCACGACGGCCGACGGCCGCCCGTACAGGGCGAGTCCGGTGGGCGCCCCGATCGAGGTCCATCCGGTGTGCGCGCCGCGTGAGACGACCGTGCCGTCGCGGCCGGTGGCGAACAGCGTCCACTGGTCGGGCCCGCCGAAGGCCACGGTCGGCGCGTCCGCCAGGGACCCGCCCAGGTACTGCCAGCCGCCCCAGTGACCGCCGCTGTACGTCCGCCGGTACGCGGCGCCGTCCGTGCCGCGCACGAAGACGTCGATCCGGCCGCCCGCCGAGCCGTACGCGGCGGGCTGGCCGAGGAAGGCACCATGGGTCGGGCCGCCGAGGTCGGTGGTGTGCGACGACCAGGCGCCGCCGGTGGCCGTCCGCGCGCGCAGTTCGCCGCCCTCGCCACGGGTGAAGGCGGTCATGGTGGCGCCGTCGCTCACCAGCGCCGGGTCCGCGGAGGAGCGGGTGCCCAGCGAGACTCCCGGGGCGTCGTCCTGCCCGGTGAGCCGCAGGAAGGCGGTGCCGTGCGCGGGGACGGTGACGGTGTAGGAGCCGGTGTACGACCCCCGGTCGGCGCGCGCCCGCAGGTCGCGGACGGCGACCTGGCCGGTGAGTCCCGCGTCGTGGAAGGAGACGGTGCGTTCGGCCGCCTGGCCGGAACGGTTGAGCAGCACCACCGCCCGCCGCCCCGACCCGTCGAGGACCTTGCTGTAGACGTCACCGGTGGCGTCGGTGGCCACCCGTACACCCTGGACGCCCAGCGGGTCCTGGTCCACGGCGAGGATCTCGGGGTTGCGCAGGGTGTCGACCATCGACCGCGGCAGGGTGCGCGGGTCGGAGCCGATGACCAGCGGTGAGGCCATCTCCGCCCACATCACGAGCTGCGTCGTGGACTCCTCCTGGCTCAACTCGTAGGAGCCGTCGGGCATCTTGCGCATCGGGATGAGGTAGTCGGGGTCGTTGTAGTGGCCGGGCCCCTGGGCCTCGGGGTGCCAGGCGTTGGCGTCCATGTTGCGCAGCACGTTGGGGAACTCGCCCGCGGTCGGCGAGCCGAAGGCGATGTCGGTGCCGGAGCGCCAGGAGTCGGCGATCGTGGGAGCGTAGGCGAAGGTGTTGTGCGCGTCCTGCGCCGGGGTGTGCGGCAGCCCCCAGTCGTCGGTGAGCGGGTTGCACAGGTTGAGGATCATCGGGCGGCCCGACGTCGCCAGGGCGTCGCTGAACTGCTGGTAGGCGGGGCCCGGATCGAGCTTCTCGCCGATACCGCAGAGGAAGTCGACCTTGACCGCGTCGATCTTCCAGGCCGCGAACAGGTCGGCGTCCTGCTGGTAGTGGCCGCGGCTGCCCAGACCGCAGTTGGCCGGGTTGTAGTCCCCCGCGTCGGTGTAGATGCCCGCCTTCAGCCCGCGCTGGTGCAGATAGCTCACCAGGGCCGGGATGCCGGACGGGAAACGTTCGGGGTTCGCGATCAGGTTCCCGGCGCTGTCGCGCGGGGTGTCGGCCTGCCAGCCGCCGTCGAGCCAGACGATGTCGTAACCGCTGTCGCGCAGACCGCTGCTGACCAGATAGTCGGCGACACTTCTGACCTGGGTCTCGGTCGGGGCGCCCAGCCCGTAGTAGGTGTTCCATCCCATGTACGGCGTCGGCGCCAGACCGCTGTCGTAGTACGCCGGGACGCCGGTGTCGGCGGCGGGACCGGCCGCGCGACCGGCCTTGGGTCCGCCGCCGCTGGCCTGCGCCGCGCCCGGTACGACCGCCACGAGGAGCGCGGCCGCGCCGGCCGTCGCGGCGGCCCGCCGGGCACGCGTCATCCCTGAACGATGCGAAATCACGTGAGTCTCCCGAGAGTTGGGGATACGCGGACGGCCGCCTCCCGGGGAGGGGGCGCGCCGCCACGACGATGACTGTGACGGTGGCGCCGCACCCTGTCAACGATTATTACTAATTAACTTAAATTTGGGCCGGGCATGCTCCCGCCGCACCGGGAACCCCTGGTGGGGGCGGGTGCGGCGGGGTTCTCAGGGGCGGCCCGGTGGCCGGAGCGCTGCGCTCCAGGGGCCTGTCCTAGTGGCCGGAGGTGGCCTTCAGGCCCACCACGGCGACCAGCAGCAGCGAGACGAAGAAGATCCGGGCGGCGGTGGCGGGCTCGCCGAGGACGGCCATGCCGACGACCGCGGCGCCGGCCGCGCCGATGCCGACCCACACGCCGTAGGCGGTACCGATCGGCAGCGACTTCGCCGCCTGGGAGAGCAGCAGCATGCTCGCGACGATTCCGGCGCCGGTCGCCAGGCTCGGCCACACACGGGTGAAGCCGTCGGTGTACTTCATACCGATCGACCAGGCGACTTCGAGCAGACCTGCGACAACGACAAAGACCCATGCCATGACGGCACCTCCGTGGGGTTCGTGCTTACGGGGGTGCGTCGTCTTTGCGTGGGTCCCGGTACGACGCGCTCGTCGGGTTCCCTCAACCGTAGCAAATCGGATGCGCGCCCGCGTCTCCCCGGGCCGGACGCGCACGCAGTACGCTCACCTGTGCCCGGGAGTGCGGAGGTGGAGGGATCGATGGCGGCACCCAAGCGCCTGAACAGGGACGCTCTGATCTCGACCGCCCTGGAGGTGGCCGACAGGGAAGGGCTGGACGCCGTCACGATCCGGCGGGTCGCCCAGCGGCACGATGTCACGCCGATGGCGCTCTACCGGCACTTCCCCGACAAGGACGGCATCTTCGACGCGGTCATCGAGCGGCTGCTGGCGCAGGTGCGGCTGCCCGAGCACGACGAACGCCCGTGGGACGAGCAGATGACGGAGTTGCTCTCCGGGCTCGTCGAGGCGCTGCGGCCGCATCCGAACGCCGCCACCCTCGTGTTCTCGCGCATCCTGTCCTCGACGCCGGGCCGCGACATCACCGAGCGGACGCTGGCGCTGCTGCGGCGCTCCGGGATGCCCGTCGAGCAGGCCGCGGAGACCGCGTCCCAGACGCTGTCCTCGCTGGTCGCGCTGGTGATCGCCGCGCCCGGGCGCACCGGCGGCCCGGAGATCGACGAGGCCGCAGCCGCCCGGGAGCAGAAGGCGGCGCTGCTCGCCCTGCCCGAGGACCGCTACCCGCACCTGGTGGCCGCCGCCGACGCGATGTCGAGCTGCGGTAGCGAGGCGCTGTACTACGGCCGCGGGGTCGATCTGATCGTCACCGGCATGCGCGGCGCGCAGCGGCCCGAGGCCGTGACCGGCCGCTGACTACGATTGCGGCATGCGGCTGTATCTGTCCTCCTTCCGGCTCGGCGACCATCCCGAGCGGCTGCTCGCCCTGCTCCGGGAGCCGGGCCCGGCCCGGACGGCCGTGATCGCCAACGCGATGGACGACCAGCCCGCCGACATCCGCGCCGCCGGGGTCGCCCGCGAGGTCACCGCGCTGCGTGAACTCGGCCTCGATCCGGTGGAACTGGATCTGCGCGCCTACTACGACCGGCCGGCGGCGGACCTCGCGGGCGCGCTCGCCCCCTTCCCCTCGGTCTGGCTCCGCGGGGGCAACGTCTTCATGCTCCGGTACGCGCTCGCCCGTAGCGGCGCCGACGCCGCGCTGCTCGAACTGCTGCGCCAGGACGCGCTGGTGTACGCCGGGTACAGCGCGGGCGCCTGCGTCCTGGCGCCCAGTCTGCGCGGCCTCGAACACTGCGACGACAGCGAGGCGGTGCCCCGTACCCACGGCGACCCCGTCGTCTGGGACGGGCTCGGCGTGCTCGACTACGCCGTGGTGCCGCACGTCGACTCCCCCGGCCACCCCGAGTCCGCCGCCCTCGACGCCGTCGCCGCCACCTACCGCGCGAACGGCACCGCCCACCGCGCCCTCCGCGACGGCCAGGCGATCGTGGTGGACGGCCCGGCGGTGACGGTCGTCTGAACGACCTCCGGCGGCACGGCGGTTGAGGGGCGCGGCGGCCCGGTCGGTCGGTCGGTCGGTCGGCGCGAACGTGCCGCGGCGCGGGACGGCCGCGCACGGCCGTGGGTACGGCGCGTCGGATCGGCGCCCGCGCGGCTAGCGCCCGTCGTCCACCGTCGCTTCCGGGGCCGCCGCGGCCAGTACCGTCACCTCGGTGACCTCGCCCTGCCGGACGCGGAAGTGGACCACGGCGCGTGGGGGGACGGCGGGGTCGCTGTCGGCGAAGACGGCGACGGCCTGGTCGGCGGCGGTGGTCTGGACGGCGGGGAGCGGCCAGGTCTCCAGCAGGGAGCGCAGCGTGGGGTGGGGGTTGACGGGGGCGCGCAGCCAGTCGAGTACGGCGGCGCGCGGGGTGGGGTCCGGCGGTACGGGGCCGCCCGCGTCGCCCAGCGCCCGCTCGATCCGGGGCAGCGCCGACACCGCGCGGGGGAAACCGGCGAACGCGGCCGTCTCCAGCAGGATCTCGACGATCTCACCGGGCGCGAGCCCCGAGGCGAGCCCGGTGCGCAGATGGACGGCCAGCGGTGTGCCGTCGACGCCCGCGGCGAGGATCGCCGCGAGCGCCACCGCCTGCCGTGTCCGGGGGTCGAGCGCGGGCCGGGAGTGCAGATGGCCGTAGACCGTGCCGACCGCCATCTCGGCCAGATCCGGAGCCACCCGGAAGATCTCGGCGAGCCGCTGCGCACCGCCGGGGACGAGGGCCGCGAAGGTCGTCTCGCCCTGTGCGTGCAGGTCCTGGAAGGTCATGTGCGTCCAGCCTTCGTTCCGGTACGGATCGGGACGCGCACAGGCACGCGGAAGCGGAATCTCCGGGCGCCGACGCGTTCCCGCCATCGTGCCGTGCGGGGGCCGCCGGTGACAGGACGGCAACAGTCGTCTCCCCGGGCTCACCCGAACGCGTCGGCAAACGCTAGCCTTACCGGACGTTGCGGTCGAATGACCGCGGGGGTTCAGGGCCAGGGGGGCTCATGCGGAGAACTGGGGCATTCACGGCTGCGATCGCGCTCGCGGCAGCCTCGCTGATCGGATTCACCTCGGCGCACCAGGCGGTGGCGCTCACCCCGCCGGTCGCCATGACGGCCGACGACCTGCCCACCTGGCAGACCAACGGTGTGGTCTGGGCGCTGGCCGAGGCGAACGGCGTGGTGTTCGCGGGCGGCACCTTCTCGGCGGTCCGGCCGCCGGGCGCCGCCGCGGGCACCAGCGAGCAGTCCGCGCTCAACTTCCAGGCGTTCAACGCCGCCACGGGAGCGCCGACCTCGTGCAAGCTGTCCTTCACCGTCGGCAGCGGCACCGCGACGGTGCGGGCCATGGCGGTCTCGCCGGACAAGACGACGCTGTACGTGGGCGGCACGTTCGGCGCGGTGAGCGGCACCCCGGCCAGCAACCTGGCCGCCATCGACATCGCCACCTGCAAGGTGAAGACCACCTTCAAGGTGTCGGTGTCCGCGCAGGTCCGCGGCCTGACCGTGACCGCGGGCGGCACGGTCTACCTGGCGGGCAACTTCACCACCGTCGGCGGCCAGACCCGCCAGCACTTCGCGGCGGTCAGCACCACGGGCGCACTCAAGCCGTTCGTGGCCAACGCCGACAAGGCGGGCAAGGCCGTGCTGGTCAGCCCGGACGGCACCAAGGTGGTGGTCGGCGGTGACTTCAACACCGTCAACGGCGCCTCCTCGCACGCCCTGGCCGTCGTCAACGCGACGACCGGCGCGAACGTGAAGACGTACCCCGGCTTCATCCAGGCGACCTCCACCGTGCAGACCCTCGCCGAGGACGCCACCGGCTTCTACACCGGCAACGAGGGCACGGGCGGCGGGGTGTTCGACGGCCGGATCGCGGTGAACTTCAGCGACCTCAACCAGCGCTGGCGCGACACCTGCCTGGGCGCGACGCAGACCGTGCAGGTGTACAAGGGCGCGCTCTACAGCGGCTCGCACGCGCACGACTGCTCCAGCATGGGCGAGTTCCCGCAGTCCAACGACCGGCACCACCTGCTCGCCGAGTCGGTGGACAACCCCAAGCCGCTGCTGAGCTGGTTCCCCGACACCGACGACGGTCCCGCGGGCACCGAGCAGATCGGGCCGCGGGCGATCATCACCGCGACCAGCGGCAGCACCGACTACATGTGGGTGGGCGGCGAGTTCACCCGGATCGCGAGCAACGGCAACCGGCCGCAGCAGGGCCTGGTCCGTTTCGCCAGCACCCCCGACACCCGCAGCCCCTCGGTCCCGCAGCAGGTCACCGCGGCGCGGTCCGGCAGCGGGGTCAAGGTGACCTTCCAGGCGAGCCTGGACCTCGACGACTCGGCGCTGACGTACAAGATCTACCGCAACGGCACCCAGGTCGGCACGGTCACCGGTGACTCCAAGTTCTGGATCGTCCCGACGCTGTCCTTCACCGACACCACCACGGAGCCCGGTACGACGTACTCGTACCAGGTCACCGCGGGCGACTCGGTGGCCAACACCAGCGCCAAGTCGGCTGCGGCCAGCGTGACCACGGCGGGCACCCCGACGTCGGCGACGGTGACCCTGGAGGACACCGCGGACGCGTACGTCAACGCCTCGGCGGCGTCGGCGAACTACGGCGCCGACCAGCAGCTCGCCGTGCGCGGCAGCTCGGCGTACACCTCGTACCTGCGGTTCGACCTGCCCGCCGCGCCCAGCGGAATGGTGCTCAAGAGCGCCCAGCTGACCGTACGCACCAGCTCGGACGTCAACGCCGCCTCCACCAACAGCTTCTCGGTGCAGCCGGTGACGGGGAGCTGGACGGAGACCGGGGTGACCTGGACCGGGCGGCCGGCGCTCGACCCGACGGTGCTGGGCACGATCAACGCGCCGTCCGCGCTGCAGACGGACTACTCGACGGCCCTGACCGTCGCGCCGCTCAGCGACCGGCTGGGCAGCGCGTACGACCTGGCGCTGACGTCGACCGGCACGGACTCGGCGTGGTTCTGGTCGCGCAACGCCCCGGGCACCTCGGGCCACCCGCAGCTCGTCCTCACGTTCGGACAGCCGTGACCGGGCCGGTGGCCAGGCTGGCCACGGCCGTCGTCACCCTGGCGGCGGCCACGGTCCTCCTGGCCGGATGCGGCAGCGGCGGCTCGGCGAAGGCGGAGCACTCCGCGCCCGCCGAGAAGCCCGCCGCCTCGGCGCCCGGTATCGGCCCCGACGGCACCACCGAGCCGTCGTCGGCGCCGGCCACCGGGCACGCGGCGACGCTGCCCAAGTCCCAGCTCACCCCGGCCACCGGCACGTTCACCGACCGGCAGCGGGACTACCTGGTCGGCAAGGTGCCCAAGGGCATGGACCCCTCGGCGGTGCTGCAGACCGGCCAGGAGTCCTGCGACCGCATCGCCTCCACCGCCGACGCGAGCCGCACCGTCGCGAAGCAGGCCATCGCCTCGGGAGAGATCACCGACGCGAAGGACGCGATCACCTATCTGTGCCCGCAGTTCAAGAGCCTTCTCCCGTAGGAGTCGCAGGTCACTTCACCGGCCCCGCCCCGGCCGCGCACTCGCGCACCCGGGGGCGGGGCCGGTGGCCTTCCGGTGCCGGGCCGCGGAACGGGCGAGGTTTCCGAAATCGCACCCACGTACGCGTGGCCCCCGATTACGATGCGAGGACCGTCCCACTCGACACGACCACGAGGTGCGGCATGGACGCCCTGACAGGCGGCACGACCGGCGACTTAGCACTCAGCCCGCAGGAGGTCGAGCAGTTCCACCGGGACGGGTACATCGGTCCTTTCGACCTGTACGAACCCGCCGAGATGGAGCGGAACCTGCGGGCGCTGCGACCGAAGCTGCTGAACACCAAGCGGGCGATCTACGGCCAGGACCGTACGCAGTCCGGAGTGACCAACCTCGCCAACTACGACCGGCACATCGACGTGGACTTCCTCGCCGGGCACATCACCCGCCCGGAGATCACCCACCGGCTGGCGAGCATCCTCGGCCCCGACGTGCTGTGCTGGCGCACCGAGTTCTTCCCCAAGTACCCGGGCGACGAGGGCACCGACTGGCACCAGGCCGACAACTTCTCCAACGTCGCGGGCTCCAAGCACCCGCAGATCGTCTGGCCCGAGGACGCCGACTTCGGCGGCACCATCACCGTCTGGTCGGCCTTCACCGACGCCACCGTCGAGATGGGCTGCCTCCAGTTCATCCCCGGCTCGCACAAGTCGATGAACTACGACGAGTCGAAGGTCATGGAGTACGACGCGGAGTCCATCGGCAAGCTGGAGAAGGGCAGCGTCCGGCGCGGCTTCTTCGGCTACGACTACCGGCAGTTGCAGAAGGACCCGGACTGGAGCCCCGACGAGTCGAAGGCGCAGTCCATGGTGATGCGCCAGGGCCAGTTCATCATCTTCTGGTCGACGCTGATGCACGCCTCGCACCCGCACGCCGGGCTGACCGACGACATGCGGCTCGGGTACGCGGCCCGCTACCTGCCGACGTCGGTGCGGGTCTACCCGTACTCCGACACGCTCCAGGAGTTCGGCGCGGAGGCGAGCCTGGCGCGGCACGGCTGTGTGATGGTCGCGGGCGAGGACAGCTTCGGGCACAACCGCTTCGTGGAGCACACGGTCGACGGCACGCCGTTCCGAGCGGATCGCTGACGACGCACGACGCACTATTCCGCCAGCATGGTTGACGCGTACACGGGGGTGTCGGCGCTGCAGCACGTGAACGCTTCCGACTCGGCTGTGGCGATCCACCGCCGGATCAACGCCACCACGACCGGTTATCCGCACGACAGCGGCCTGCCCGCGCTGTTCGAGGAGTGGGTCCGCCGCACGCCGGACGCACCGGCCGTCGAGCACGGCGACCGTACCCTCGCGTACGCGGAGTTGGACCGGCTCGCCAACGGGCTGGCCCTGGAGCTGGCCGCGGGCGGCGTCGCGCCCGGCGCGGTGGTCGGGGTCTGCGTCGCCCGCTCCCCCGAGCTGATCGTGGCGCTGCTGGCGGTCCTCAAGTGCGGCGCCGCCTATCTGCCGTTCGACGCCGCCTGGCCCGACGAGCGGCTGCGCGGCCTGTTCGCCGACGCGGAGTGCGGCGCCGTGGTGACCGACCGAGCGCCGGAGCTGGCGGCGCGGTTCGCCGACCTCCGGGTCACCCCCGTGGCCGAGGGCGTCCCGGCGGCCCGTGCGCGGGGACCCGAGGTCGCCGTCACGGGCGACGCCATCGCCTATGTCAACTTCACCTCGGGCTCGACCGGGCGACCGAAGGGGGTGCCGATCCGGCACCACAGCGTCGTCCGGCTGATCTCCGGCGCCCGCTACGCCCGGCTCGGCGCGGACAGCCGCCTGCTGCAACTGGCCCCCGTCACCTTCGACGCGGCGACCTTCGAGATCTGGGGCGCCCTGCTGCGCGGCGGCACCTGCGTGCTCTACCCGGACAGCCATCTGAGCCTGTCGAAGCTGGGCCGGGTGCTGCGGGAGCGCCGGGTCGGCACCCTCTTCCTGACCACCGCGCTGTTCAACGCCGTGGTGGACGAGCAGCCGGAGGCACTGGCCGGGGTCGGCACCATCCTGACCGGCGGCGAGAACGCCTCACTGCGCCGGATGTCCGAGGCGCTGCGCCGCTACGGCCCCGGCCGCCTGGTGCACGTCTACGGGCCCACCGAGTCCACCACCTTCGCCACCTACCACCCGGTCGACGAACTGGCCGACGACGCCACCGCGCTGCCGATCGGCCTGCCGCTGCAGAACACCCGGGTGTACGTCATCGACGGCGACGAACTGTGCGAGCCGGGGCGCAGCGGCGAGATCTGCCTGGCCGGGGACGGCCTGTCCCCCGGCTACCTGGGGATGCCCGCGCTGACGGCGGAGCTGTTCGTGGAGCGCGTCGTCGACGGCACGCCGGAGCGCCTGTACCGCACCGGCGACTACGGCCATCTGCTGCCCGACGGCGCCCTGGTCTTCCAGGGCCGCAAGGACGACCAGGTCAAGGTGAACGGCTACCGCATCGAACTCGGCGAGATCGCCCACCACCTGGACCGCCATCCGGCGGTCAGGAGCAGCTTCGTGACGGTGAGCGCGCGCGGCGAGAAGCCGGTGCTCGCCTTCGTCGTCACCGACGACCCGGACTGCACACCGAAGTCCCTGCGCGACCATCTGCGCGCCCGGCTGCCCGCCTACATGGTGCCGGCGCGCGTCCACCTCTGCGAGGCGCTGCCGCTGACCGCGACCGGGAAGGTCGACCGGCACGCCCTGCTCGCCACCCAGACCCGACAGCGAGGAGAAGTCCATGAGTGAGGAGACGGCCGTGAGCACGGGGACCGACGCGGCGGCGCCGCTGACCGCCACCGAGGAGGCGCTCGCCGAGATCTGGCGCGGCCTGTTCGGCATCACGGAAGTCGGCGTCGACGACGACTTCTTCGAGATCGGCGGCAACTCCCTGTCCGCGATCAAGCTGCTGGCGCGCACCGAGGAGCGGTTCGGCGCCGAGGTGCTGGAGCCGGAGACGCTCTACGAGGACGCCCGGCTCGGCAGCCTGGCGCGGGCGGTCGACGAGGCGCTGGCGCAGGCTCCCTCCCAATGACCGGCACCGCACCCGTCTCCGAGCGCGTCCTCGCCCGGTTCGGCGCCGCCGGCGGCCCCGGCACCCAACTGCTGTGCCTGCCCTACGCCGGCGGCGGGGCGCAGGTCTTCCGCGGCTGGCAGCAGCGCGTCCCGGCCGGGGTCGAGGTGACCGGGGTCCGGCTGCCGGGGCGCGAGCAGCGCTTCCGCGAGCCGCCGCTGGACACCTGGCCGGAGGCACTGGCCGAACTGGCCGCGGCGGTGGCGCCGGAGGCCGCGCGCGGACCGTACGCCTTCTTCGGCCACAGCCTCGGCGCGCGGCTGGCGTACGAACTGACCCATGTGCTCACCGAGGCGGGCCACCGGCCGCCCGAACTGCTGGTGGTCGCCGCCTGCCGTGCCCCGGGCCGGGCCCCGCGGCACCGGACGATGCACGACATGGACGGCCCCGAACTGCTGGAGCGGCTGCGGGAGATGAACGGGGTGCCGCCGGAGGTGCTGGAGAACCAGCAGCTCATGCGGTTGTTCGAACCGGTGCTCCGGGCCGATCTGCGGCTGGCGGAGACCTGGGAGCCGTCGCCCGGCGCGATCGGCACGCCGATCCTGGCGATGTGCGGCGAGCGCGACGACATCGACCGTTACGAGGACATGACCGGCTGGCGGCGGCACACCACCGGCGCGTTCGCGATCCGGTCGTTCCCCGCCGGGCACTTCTTCCTGCGGGACGAGGAGGCGGCCGTGGTGGCCGAGATCGCCGCGCACCTGCCGAGCGGGCCGGGGCGGTGACCGTGGAGTCGCCGTATCTCACCGCCGAGCACGAGGCGTTCAGGGACCGGGTGCGCACCTTCCTGCGCAAGGAGATCGCCCCGCACGCGGCGGGCTGGGAGGAGCGCCGCACCATGCCCCGCTCCGCCTGGCACGCGCTGGCCGCGGAGGGGCTGCTCGGCCTCAACCACCCGCGCGCCGCGGGCGGCGCCGAGGCGGACTTCTTCCACTCGGTGGTGTTCCTGGAGGAGTTGGGGCGGCTCGGCTTCGGCGGTGTCCGCTTCGCCGTCGCGCTGCACTGCTACATGGGCACCAGCTACCTCGCCTCGAAGGGCTCGCCCGAGCTGCAGCAGCGCTATCTGCGGCCCGCGGTGAGCGGTGAGCGGATCGCCGCGCTGGCGCTCACCGAGCCGCAGGCGGGCTCCGACCTCTCGGGGCTGGCGGCGACCGCCCGGGAGGACGGCGACGACCTCGTCGTCGACGGCGAGAAGCGCTTCATCGTCAACGGCGGCTTCGCCGACTTCTTCGTCACCGCCGTACGCACCGCGGGCCCGGCGGTCCGCGGCCAGGGCGGGCTGTCGCTGGTGGTCGTCGACCGCGAGAGCGCGGGTCTGCGCGTCACCCCCAACGACTGCGTCGCCTGGCGGGCCTGCGCCATGGCCGACCTCAGCTTCCGCGGCGTCCGGGTGCCGAAGGCTAACGTGGTGGGGCGGCCCGGCTCCGGCTTTCCGCAGATCATGCGGAACATGCAGCTCGAACGGCTGGCCGCCGGGATCTCCGCGGTGGGCGACGCGGCCAACTGTCTGGAGACCACCTGGCGGTTCCTCAAGGAGCGCGGGATGTTCGAGTCGACGCTCAGCGCCAAGCAGGCGGTACGCCACCGGATGGCGGAGCTGCTGACCGAGGTGGAGGCGGCCCGGCAGCTCGCGTACCACGCCGCCTGGCGCTACTCCCGGGACCCGCTGTCGATCACCGAGTGCTCGATGGTCAAACTGAAGGCCACGGAAGTGGCCAAAACCGTGGCCGAGGAGTGCCGTCATCTGCACGGCGCCGAGGGGTTCCGGGCGGGCTCCGCCATCTCCGCGACAGTGAACGACGCACAGGCCGCCGCGGTCGCCGCCGGGGCGAGCGAGGTCATGCGCGACATCATCGCGCAGAGTGGATACGAGGAATTCTGAGATGAGCGAGGCCCTCCAGACGTCCGGCGGGGGCTCCGCGCGGTCCGATCTCGTCCGGGCGTCGGCCGCCGGGTTCGTCGCCGCCTTCGTGGGCTTCTCCAGCTCCTTCGCGGTGGTGCTCGAAGGTCTCGCCAAGGTCGGCGCCACCCGGGCCGAGGCGGCGTCCGGGCTGATGGCGCTGCTCGTCGCCATGGGCCTGTGCGCGATCTTCCTCAGCCTGCGCACCCGGCTGCCGGTCAGCGTGGCGTGGTCGACGCCGGGCGCGGCACTGCTGGCGGGGTCCACCGGTTCGCACGGCGGATTCCCCGCCGCCGTCGGGGCGTTCCTGCTCACCGGCGCGCTGATCGTCATATCCGGGCTGTGGGAGCCGCTCGGCCGCTGGGTCTCCTCGATCCCCAAGCCGCTGGCCAACGCCATGCTCGCGGGCATCCTGCTGCCGCTGTGCCTGGCCCCGGCGCACGCGGTGAAGTCCGATCCGAAGCTGGGCCTCGCGGTGGTGCTGACCTGGGCGGCCGTCGGCAGCTTCCGCAAGCTGTACGCGGTGCCCGCCGCGGTCGTCGTCGCGGTGGTGCTGATCGCCACCACCACCCACATCCGCGCGGACTCGCTCGGACCGCTGCTGCCGCACCCGGAGCTGGTCACCCCGCACTTCACGGCGTCGGCGGCGATCGGCATCGCGCTGCCGCTGTACGTGGTGACCATGGCCTCGCAGAACATCCCCGGAATCGCGGTGCTGAACGTCAACGGCTACCACCCCGAGCCGGGGCCGCTGTTCAGCTGGACCGGCGCGTTCTCCCTGCTGTCGGCGCCCTTCGGCGGGCACGCGGTCAACCTGGCGGCGATCACCGCGGCGCTGTGCGCGGGCGAGGAGGCCGGGCCCGACCCGCGCAAGCGGTACCGGGCGGCGGCGGTCGCGGGCGGCGTGTACGTGCTGCTCGGCCTGGGCGCCAGTGCGGCGGTCGCCTTCGTCAACGCGTCCCCGCCCAACATCATCGAGGCGGTCGCCGGGCTGGCGCTGCTGGGCGCCCTCGCCGGCTCGCTGACCGGGGCGATGGCCGACGCCGACCACCGCGAGTCCGCGGTGGTCACGCTGGTGGTCACGGTGTCGGGCGTGACCTTCTTCGGGATCAGCGGTGCCTTCTGGGGCCTGGCGGCGGGCGGGCTGCTCTACGCGCTGCGGCAGTGGCGGACGGGCCGGGCGGCCGCACGGAAGACTCCCGCGTCAGGGTCGCCCGGGGCGCCGGAGACCGCCGGGACACCCGATGCCGTACGCGCTCAGGCACCGTCCCGCTGAGCTCCGGGTCCGGCCCCGAACAGGTGGCGGTCGACGGTCTCGTGGAAGGTGCGCAGGGCGAACTCCTGTGTGCCCAGGACGTGTTCCTCGTTCGCGCCGGTGGCGAAGCCGATCTGGATCTCGCGGTAGATCTCCAGGTCCTCGTACTGCACCTGGTAGGTCAGCGCCCGGTTCTCCTCCCAGCGTTCGGCGCCGTCGCTCTCCACCGAGCCGCGCGGCACGATCAGCCGCAGCTTGACCAGGGTGCGGGCCGGGCCGAGCGGGTGGGCGGTGATCCACAGGAAGTGGTCGGACTGGTGCAGCACCGTCTCGTTGGGGAAGATCGTGTGGATGACATTGGCGACGGCGAGCAGCCGCCGCTCCTCGCGCGGGGTGCGCTCGACGAAGTTGATCGACCGCTTGGGCAGGATCGAGCGCAGGTGCGGGCCGAAGCCGTCGAAGAAGAACGTGCTGTTCTCGAAGAGCGGGTTGGCGCTCTTGGTGTGCAGGAACGGGAAGTGGTAGCCCTCCAGGGTGCCTTCGACGACCAGCTTCCAGTTGATCTCCCACTCCTGGCTCTCGGCGCCGTAGATCTCGAAGCCGTCGAGGCCGAGGTCGGCGAGGTCGTGCCGGAAGGAGCCGAGGAAGCCGTCGAGGTCGGCGCGGCCGGGGGCCGCCTCCGGCATCAGCCAGACGAAGCCGTACGCCTCGACCACCGGCAGGGCGACCAGGCCGCGCTTGGCGGGATCGACGCCGGGGAAGCAGTGGGCGCTCGGGATGGTGGCCAGCGACCCGTCGGTGTCGTAACGCCAGGCGTGGTAGCGGCAGGTGAAGTGCTTGCGGACGCCCGACGGGTCCTGCTCCAGCCGGGCGCCGCGGTGGCGGCAGGCGTTGAGGAAGGCGTGTGCGACGCCGTCGCGGTCGCGGTTGACGAGTAGCGGGCGCCCGAAGTGCTCCATGGTGACGAAGGCGCCGGGCCCGGGTAACTCGGAGCCGTGCACCAGCATCGACGGCAGACGGCCGAAGATCTGGTCCAGCTCCGCCCGGTACCAGTCGGGCGACTGGTACCGGTCGGTGCTCACCCGGCTGTCGGCGTCGGTGAGCGGGAGTCTCTTGTCATGGAGGTGCGCCAGGGCGCGGTCGAGTATCCGGAGTTCCTCGTCACGATCCATCCCGGCTTCTCTCCTCCGTACGACGGCGGCCACCTGTTCGATGGTAGAGCGCCCCCTCGGCTCCGGCGCGGTATTCGGCCGAGGCTGAGGGGGCGTCATGTGTCGCACAGGGCCCGGCGGTTGGGGCGGCCGGGCGGGAACTCAGCGGTAGAGCCTGATGTCCGCCAGGCTCCACCAGTTGCCCGCCGAGCCGGTGGCGGTCACCCGGACATAGCGTGCGCTGGTGAGCGGCACATCCACGTTCGTGAGCTGTCCGGTGCCGGTTCCGGCGGCCAGGGTGCGCCAGGTCGTACCGTCGTCGCTCGCCGAGAGCTGCCAACCGCGTGCGTAGTCACCGAGGTTGTCGCCGCTGTCGATCGCGACCCGGCGGAACGCGGTGCGCCTGCCGAGGTCGAGTTGCAGGTACTGCCCCGGTTCCTGGGCCTGTCCGCTGGACCAGCGGGTGCTGGCGTCCGCGTCGGTGGCCAGGGTGGCCGCGCCCTGCCCGGCGGGCTGGGAGGTGGCGCCGGCGCCGTCCAGCGGGACCGAGTGGAGGCGGCTGGTCAGGAGCTGCGACTTCGGCCAGGTGAAGGTCGCCAGCGCGCCGCCGGGCAGGGAGTAGGTGAAGTTCCGGTCGCCGACGGCGACCGCGAAGCTCCGCGGGTTGTCGTTCTCGTTGTGGACCACCAGGGCGGTGGAGCCGTCGGGGTTGCGGAAGGCCACATCGGTGAGCTGGCCGTTCCAGCCGGTGGTGCCGAAGTTGGTGCTGCCGATGCGGACCGCTCCCGGTGCCACGAACTTCGACAGATGGCCGATGGTGTAGAACTCGGCGCTGTTGGTGACGCTGCCGTCCGGCTGCACGGTGAGCAGGGCGGTGCAGGTGTCGCAACCGCCGTTGTGCGGGCCGCCGTCGGCGTTCAGCGCCAGGTTCCAGTCGGCCACCGACTTGGCCCAGTTGCGGGTGGTGCCGACGGTGATGGTGCGCGCGTGCCAGGTGAGCGTCCCGCGGAAGATCTGTGGGGGTGTGTCGGTGGCGCCGTGCGAACCGGAGCACTCGGTGAACCAGATGCCCTTGTCGGGGTGCGCGTCGTGCAGCGCGGTCTGCGCGCTGGGGTCGCCCGAGTAGCAGTGGTAGGCGGTGCCCGCGATCCACTTCGCCGCCGGGCTGTCCAGCACCTCGTACGGGTAGTCGGTCTGCGGGTCCTCGCCGAGCTGCTGCGCGGTGGCGATGTCGCCGGGGTGCGTGGTCCAGTTGTGGTCGTAGGCGAGGATCCTGGTACGGGGGCTGGCTTCGCGCAGCAGCGGGCCGAGCGCCTCGATGACCGCGGTCTCGGCCTGCACGGGCAGGTCGGTGCCGGGGTACGCGTTGGGCTTGCGGTTCTGCGGCTCGTTCTGCACGGTCAGGTAGTCGACCGGGACGCCGGCCGCCGCGTACGCCTGGACGAACTTCACCAGGTAGCGGGCGTACGCCTGGTAGACCGCCGGGTCGTCCTTGAGGTGGCCGCCCACCAGCGAGCCGCTGTCCTTCATCCACGCGGGCGGGCTCCAGGGCGTGGCCATCACGGTGAGACGCGGGTTGAGCCGCTTGGCCTGCCGCAGCAGCGGCAGGATCTGCGTCTGGTCGTGGGCGATGCTGAAGTGGCGCAGCGCGAAGTCGGTCTGGCCCGCGGGCATGTCGTCGTAGGTGTAGTGCGCGGCGGCCGCGGTGAAGTCGGAGGAGCCGACGGGCTGCCGGACGAAGCTGACGCCGATGCCGCTGTCCGGGTCGAAGAGCTGCCGCATCGCGGAGTCCCTGGCCTCGCGCGGCAGCGCGGACAGCACGGCCGCCGACGAGTCGGTGAGCGCGCCGCCGAAGCCGTCCATGCGCTGGAAGGTCTGGTTCGGGTCGACGGTGATGGTGGTCAGGTCCGAGGTCCCGGCCTGGAAGGTGACGGGCGGCTGCTGCCGCATCCGCTGGGCCCCGTCGGCGGTGGTCACCCACACCTGCGCCTGGGGCGCCGCGGCGGGCGTGTGGGCGGCCGGTGTCATCGCCACGGTCTGCGCGGCGGGCACGCAGGTCAGGCAGAGTGCGGCGGCCGTAACGGCCGCCGCGCCCATGGCACGTCTCCTCATCGTTCTCCTCGGCGAGCACTCATGAAACATGATGTAACATTTTCTGGAACTGAGGCGAAACCCAGATAAGCGGTCGCCGCCGCGGCCTGTCAATATCCCGTACCGATCCCGCTATCAGTACAGAAGGCAGGATCATGACGTCCGCACGCCGGGGCGCTAAGCTGCCCCCCATGAAACGAAACGCTGTAACAGTTGGCTAGGCCGCAGGCGCCCCGGGTCACGGTCCGCGCCATCGCCGCCGAGGCGGGCGTGTCGATCGCCACCGTGTCGCGGGTGATGACGGGACAGGCCAACGTCGCCCCCGGCACGCAGGCGCTGGTACGGCGCGCGGTCGAGCGGCTCGGCGCGCCCGCACCGGCCAGGCGCGGCACCGCGGACGGGGCGATCTACGTGCGCTGCCCCTATGTGCTGACCGACTACTTCGGCGTGATCGTCTCCTCCATCGCCGAGACGCTGGACCTGCACGGCAGGCGGGTGGTGCTCAGCGCGGGCGACGCCGCCCGCGAGGCCCAGGTGCTGCCGGGGCTGCCGACCGACCCCGCGATCGCCGGGGCGATCCTGATCGTGCCGCCGGAGCCGGAGCACGAACTGGAGGCGCTGCGCGCGCGGGACTTCCCCTTCGTCGTGGTCGATCCCCGTACACCGCTGCCCCGCGACATCGCCTCGGTGTCCGCGGCGAACCTCACCGGCGCCCGCGATGTCACCGCGCATCTCGTGGAGTTGGGCCACCGGCGGATCGGTGTGATCGGCGGGCCCGGCGACTGGCTGGCCAGCAGATCCCGCCTCGCGGGCCACACCTCGGCGCTCGCCGACGCGGGAGTGCTGCCCGCCCCCGAACTGCTGCGCAGCATCGAGCCGACCGCCGACTGGGGCTACGCGGCGGCCTGCGAACTCCTCGACCTGCCGCAACGCCCCACCGCACTGGTCGCGTTCAACGACAAGGCGGCCGTCGGAGCCCTGCGGGCCGCGTACGAAAGGGGACTTCGGGTCCCCGAGGAGCTGTCGATCACCGGCTTCGACGACATCGACCTCAGCCGCAGCACGGTGCCGCGGCTGACGACGGTCCGTCAGCCGCTGGAGGAGATGGGCCGGATGGCGGTCTCACTGCTGATGCGCCTGCTCGACCGGCACACCGTCGACACCCTGCATGTGGAGCTCGCCACCCAGCTCGTGCCGCGCGGCTCGACGGGTCCGGCGCCGCGCGACTGACGCGGCGCCGGACCGGGCTGCGACGGGCCGTCGGATCAGGCGAGTTCGATGTCGTGGCCGGGGCCGCGCTCCGCGTCGGGGCGCGGACCGAAGTAGCGCCGCTGCTCCTCGGTGATGGCCAGGTCGTTGATGCTGGCCTCACGCCGGCTCATCAGGCCGTTCGCGTCGAACAGCCACAACTCGTTGCCGTAGGAGCGGAACCAGTTCCCGTCGGCGTCGTGCCACTCGTACTGGAAGCGCACCGCGATCCTGTCGCCGTCGAAGCTCCACAGGCTCTTGCGCAGTGCGTAGTCCTGCTCGCGCTCCCACTTGGCGGTCAGGAAGGCGACGATCTCGGCGCGGCCGGTGACGAAGGTGTCGCGGTTACGCCAGCGGGAGTCCTCCGTGTACGCGAGGCTGACCTTCTCCGGGTCTCGGGTGTTCCAGGCGTCCTCGGCGGCCTGGACCTTCTGGATCGCGGTCTCCGCCGTGAAGGGCGGTAGCGGCGGGCGGGGCGCGGACATGTGGTCTCCTGTCGTGCGGGATTGCCGTGCTGGGTGGTCGTCGGGGTCGTCGGGCTGGAGTGCCGGGCCGCTCACGGGGCTCGGCGGACCGGGTACGGGGGGCTCAGCGGCGGGTTGCGCGGGTAGGGGGCGGTGTCGCCGGCGCGCAGCCGGGTGGCGGTCGTCGCGGTGCGGCGGGGGGTGAAGCGGACGCGCCGCCCGGTGCCGCCGTCGTCCCCCGGTGCACCCGGGGTCGTCCACTCCACCACCGCGGTGCCGGACAGGTGCAGGGCCGCACCCGTGGCGAAGTCGAGGAAGAGCAGGGCGGCGGCGCCGTCGGCCGCGATGTTGCCGAGGCTGTTGAACATGTTGTTGCCCGGATAGTCCGGCCACCACAGACCGCCGTCCTCGACCCGTACGAAGCCGGGCGCGCCGCCGCGGTGCGAGGTGTCGGCGCCGCGGGTGGGGTGGTCGGTGCCCAGCAGGAAGGTGTCCGCCCGGGTGATCAGCCGTACCGCGTCCGCGTCCAGGCCGTCGCCCCAGCGGACCGTCGCGGCCACGGTGTCCGCCCGCTCGGCGGTGACGCGGCGCCGCTGGATGTACTGCGGGCAGTTGCCGTACGCCTGCTCGGCCCGGAGCGCGAAACCGGTCGGGCCGGACGCGACGACGGTGCCGTTGACCCGGAAGCGGCGGCGGGCGGCGAAGTCGACGGCGATCAGGCCGGCTTGGCGTCCGCGGACGAGGCCGCCGCCGTCGGGATCCGCGAGCGGGCCGCCGGGGGCGGGCAGCGCCAGCACGTCCAGGGTCGTGTCGTCCACCACCTTGAGGAAGCCGGGCGCCCCGCGCAGCGGCACGGTCCACAGCATGTCGTCCGCGTCGCGGGCGGTCAGTGCGGCGAGGTCGCGGTCGGCCAGGAAGCGGGCGGCGCCGCCGGTGAGGGTGGGCGGCGCGAGCATGCCGGTCAGCCGGGCGGCCTCGCCGCCGACCCCGGCGCGCCGCTGGACGGCGAGCTCGCCGTCGTGGAAGCCGGAGTGCGTGCGCGGGATCATGGCGGCCTCCTACCGGGTCAGCCTCTGCACCTAATGGCAACGAAGAAGTTCTTTCATTAGGTAGCCTGCCGTGACCGCATCCCGTTGTCAAATGGGATGACCTTTGGACAACCATTAGGACCAGGATTAGGCTGCACGCCATGGAGACCACGGAGCCGCAGAACACGGAGCCGGTGACCACGGAGCCGGTGACCGACGCGCCGCTGTTCGGCGAGCCGCTGCCGGTGGAGCTGATGAACACCGTCTGGGCGGACCGGGACGGCGTCCACGACGCCCTGCTCGACGCGGACGGCCTGGCCCGCTGGCTGGTGTCGGTGCGCCCGCGGCTGCCGGTCGGCCCCGCCGCCGGCGGGGATGCCGCGGCCGTGGACGACGCCCCCTCCCCCGCGCTCCTCGGCGAGTTCCGGCAGCTCAGGGACGCGCTGCGGCGGCTGGCCGCCGTCGCCACCGACGACACGCGCCCGGCGGCGTCCTCGGCCACCCCCGACCTCACCGCCGCCGTCGACGCCGTCAACCACGCCTGCGCCTACGCGCCCGCCTGGTCCCGGCTCGACTGGCCGGAGGGCGGCGCCCCCACCCGTACCGGCCACTCGGCCCACTCGCGGGCCGCGACCGCCCTGTCCGGGATCGCCGAGGAGGCCACCCGCCTGTTCACCGGCGACGCCCGTAGCGAACTGCGCGCCTGCCACGCCCCCGGCTGCGTGCTGTACTTCGTCCGCTCCCACCCGCGCCGCGAATGGTGCTCAGCCGCCTGCGGCAACCGCGCCCGCGTGGCCCGCCACTACCAGCGCCACCACGCGGGGTCCGCCCCCCGCTGACGGACCGTCACTTCTTGCCCGAGGCGGCGAACACGCCGTCGGGGAAGGCGCCCGCGCTCAGGGCGCGGAGCGTGAGGCTCTGGGCGATCGTGGCGAGCCGGACCGTGGCGTCCTCACCGAGGTGGGCGTACGGGGCGTGGTCGAGGCGGTCGGTCTCGTGCTCGATGTGGCGGCGGAGGTCGGCTCCCTCGGGGGTGAGGGCGCCGTCGGCGTCGAGGAGGCCGCGGTCGCGCAGACGGGCGACCGCCGCGTCCCACTCCGCGTCGCTCCAGCCGCGGCTGGCCCGCGCGAAGTCCGGCAGGAACCCCTTGCCGGTGGCGCAGTGCGTGACCAGGGCCTCCAGGCCGTCGAGTTCGGCGTCGAGCAGCACCGCGAGGTGGCCGTCGCCGCGGTACTCGCGCAGCAGGGTGACCGCGTGCCAGAAGGCGAGGTGCGGCTCCTCCGGCCGGTCGAGCTGGGCGTGGGCGGCGTAGAGAGGGCGGCCGGCGGGGGCGCACGCCTCGGTGGCGCGCAGCGCGAGTGCGGCCGCCTCGGCCAGTTCCGCGGAGGCCAGCGCGTCACCGAGCAGGCGGCGCTGTACGGCCTCGACGGCGCGCAGCCGGGCCGCGGTCACCGCCTCGGGGGTGGCCAGGGTCCAGGCGCGCGGGATGTGCCGGGCGACCAGCGCCGGGCTGAAGTTGTAGAAGGTGGCCGCGACGACCCCCGCGCCGACCGGCCCGAGCGCCGCGGCCCGGCCCGCGAAGTAGCACATCCGGCTCTTCTCCAGCCCGGCCGCCACCAGCTCCGCCTGGGTCTCCGGCGCGAAGTAGACCATGGAGTGCAGCGGCTCGAGCGCCCTGAAGCATTTCCTACCGGCCAGTAGTGTCATGCCGGACACCCTACTGACCCCGGCCCGCGGCGCCACCCCGCCTGCCGGACAAGGCGCGGGCAAGGCGCGGGCGAGGCGAGGGCAGCGCGCGGGCAAGGCACCATAAGACCGGGCCGAAGCGAGGCGCCGCCGGGAACGCTCAGGTCAGCTCGCGGACCACCCGCGCCGGGTTCCCGACCGCCAGCACACCCGCGGGCAGATCCCTGGTGACCACCGCTCCCGCGCCGACCACGGTGTTCTCGCCGATCGTCACGCCCGGGCAGACGATCACGCCGCCGCCCAGCCAGACGTTGTCGCCGATCGTCACCGGCAGCGCCCGCTCCCAGCCCGCACGGCGCCGCTCGGTGTCCAGTTCGTGCGTGGGGGTGAGCAGTTGGACGTTGGGGCCGATCTGCACGTCCTCGCCGATGGTGATCGCGGCCGCGTCGAGGAAGACCGCGCCGAAGTTCACGAACGTCCGCGCGCCGACGCTGATCTGCGCCCCGTAGTCGCAGTGGAACGGCGCCCTGATGACGACCCGTTCGCCGAGCGAGCCGAGCAACCGTCCCAGCAGCGCGGTGCGTTGGTCCGCGTCGAGCGGATCGCTGTTGTACGCGCGGCACAACTCGGCCCGCCGCAGCGACTGCGCGCCCAGCTCGGGGTCGTCGGGCAGGTACCACTCGCCCGCCAGCATCCGCCGCTCGTTCTCGCCCATGGTCCTCCTGAAGTCGCTCTGACCGGCCGACTTCAGTATCCGGCACGATCTTCACTACGATCCTGCGAATGATCATCAGAAAGCTACTGACGGCTACGCTGGGCTGCGGCCTGCTGGGCGTCCTGGCCTGCGGGCTGCTGCCCACGTCGGCGGCCGCCGACGAGCCGGTGGCGCAGGCGTCCCCGAAGGTCGAGCTCGTGCTCGATGTGAGCGGCTCGATGCGGGCCAGGGACATCGACGGGCAGTCGCGGATGTCGGCGGCCAAGCAGGCGTTCGACGACGTGCTGGACTCGGTGCCGCAGAACGTCCAGTTGGGCATACGCACCCTGGGCGCCGACTATCCGGGCAACGACCGCAAGACCGGCTGCAAGGACACCCGCCAGCTCTACCCGGTCGGTCCGCTGGACCGCACCGAGGCGAAGACCGCCGTGGCGACGCTGCAGCCGACCGGCTGGACGCCGATCGGCCCCGCGCTGCTCAAGGCGGCCGACGACCTCAAGGGCGGGGACGGCAGCCGCCGCCTGGTGCTGATCACCGACGGCGAGGACACCTGCGGCCCGCTCAACCCGTGCGACGTGGCGCGCGACATCGCCGCCCAGGGCATCCATCTGGTGATCGACACGCTCGGGCTGATACCGGACGCCACCACCCGCAACCAGTTGAGCTGCATCGCGGAGGCCACCGGCGGTACGTACACCACCGTCCAGCACCGCCAGCAACTCACCACCAAGGTCAAGCAGTTGGTCTCCCGGAGCACGGCCGTGCAGGTCAACCCGGTGGCGACCAGGGGCGGTACGGGCTGCGCCGACGCGCCGCAGCTCAAGGCGGGGCTCTACACCGACCGCGAGATGTTCTCGGAGAACCGCTGGTACCGCGTGGACGTGCCGCCCGGCCGCGAGCTGCGCGCCGCGGTGAGCGTCTCCGACGACCGCGCGGTGAACGCCGACTACGGGGTGCTGCTGCGCGGAGTCACCGTGCACGGGCGGGAGATCGTCCGTGACACGGAGGGCGGCACCGGGCGCACCGACGTGGTCTCGGCCGGTATCCGCTATCCCAAGCCGTCGGCGGACGACGGCACCCCGCCGGAGACGGTCTGCCTCCAGGTGGGCAACTCCTTCTCCGCGGCGCCCTCGGTGAAGACCTCCCCGGGTCTGCCGGTGGAGCTGTCGATCGACCTGGTCGACTCCCCCGACCAGCCGTCCGACGTGGCCTTCTTCGGCCTCGGGCGCGGCTGGTGGCTGCTGGGCGTACTGACCGTGACCGGCGCGGTGGCCGGACTGCTGTCCGGCTGGATCTCCCGCTGGCGCCTGACCACAGGGAGGACCCGCTGATGCGCGCGACCCGGATGATGGCCGCCGCGGCGCTGCTCGCGGCGGCGGCCCTGTCCGCCGTGGCGGGCCCCGCCGCCGCGGACGACCCGACGGCCGACCCGAGTGCCACCCCCTCGGCCACCGCGACCGCGGACGACGACGCCCCGCCGACGGTGGCGGGCACCAACTTCCGTACCGCCACGGTGATCAAGCAGGGCCAGCAGGCCACCGCGGCCGCGTCCACGGGCGACTACCTGTACTGGGTGTTCCCCGCCGACACCGGCCAGAACGTGACGGCCACCGCCACGGTGACCTTCCCGGCCTCGGCGGCCCGGCACGGCGCGTCCACCTGGCAGCTCGACGTGTACGACGGGCTGCGCCGCCGCCAGCCGTGCCGGTTCGGCATGCAGACCCGTACCGCCGCCGCGGACGCCACGTCGGTGGAGCTGTCCTGCACGCTGCGTGCGGTACGCGCCTGGGCCGAGCCCTGGTCGAACGATCCGCTGCGGGGCGGCTACTACCTGCGGCTGACCGCGCTCACGGTGCCGCAGACCGACCTGGGGCTGCCCGTGCAGGCGGCCGTGAAGGCAAGCGCGGCGGGTACCGCGGGGCGGCAGGCGGTCGATGGCTCGGTGGCCCCGCTGGTGTCCGCGAACGCCCCCTCGGTCGCGCCCTCCGGCGGCTGGGCGGGGACCTGGTGGTCGCCGCGCTGGCTGTGGACCGGCGGCGGCGGTCTGCTCGCCGCCCTCGCGGCCGTCGGGGCCCACCGGCTGGCCCGCGGCCCGGTCAACGGACCGGTCGTCCCCCGCCAGGGACCGCCGCCCGGCCCGCCGGGACGCGGTCCGGAGCGCGCCCGCGAGCCCGGCGCGTACGTGAACTGATCCACCCCGGCGGCGACCGGACACACCGCGGGGCCCGTCCGACGCCGGACGGGCCCCGCGGCACGGAATCGGCGCGGCGCTACCCGGCGGGCGCGTCCTCGACGGTGAACTCGACATGCCGCGGATAGAACGCGACATGCCCGGCGATCTCCGCGACCGCGTCGTACGGCTTGTCGTAGGTCCACACCGCGTCGGCGATCTCCTCGCCGGCGCCGACGAGGGAGTAGTACGAGGCGTCGCCCTTGTACGGGCAGTACGTCTGCGTCTGTGTGCGGCGCAGCGCCGCGTCCTCGACATCGTCCAGCGGGATGTAGTGGACGGGCGGGTAATCGGCCTCCCGCAGGGTCAGGGCGCGGGTGGTCTCGGCGATCACCCGGCCCTGCGCGCGGACCACGATCCGGGCCGGATCGGGCGTCACGGTGATGGGGTGGTCGGGGCCGGGGATCTTGACCGTGCGTTCCATGAGAACTCCCTCAGCACATTATAGACAGATCTGTCTAGGCAAGATCTTCGACGATAGACAGATCTGTCTCCGCCCGTCAAGCGGGACCGGACGGCCCCCGGCGGGGCGATCCGGCGCCCGGCGGGCGCATACTGGAGCCAATGACAAAGCCTGATGCAACGAAGCGCTTTTTGCCCACCAGCCCCTTCAAGGCTCCGGTGGCCCCACCACCGAAGGAGTTCCAGGTGGGCAACCGGGTCACCCATGATGTGTACGGCCTCGGCCGTGTCACCGGCGTCGAAGAGGGAGTGGCGGTGATCGTTGACTTCGGCTCGCTCCAGAAGCGCATCATGAGCCCGTACACCAAGCTCACCAATCTCTGAGAGCCATCTGACCGCCGGCGTACGCCCGTGACCGCTGCCACCGCTCCGCGTTGTGGCAGCCACCGCCGAACGGTGTTTCCGCCCCTCGGGGTGCCCGTCGCACGATGAGTGCGGCGGTTCCGCCATCCCGGAAACTCCGAAGGGCGTCCAGATGTCTACCTTCCCCTCGTCCACCCCTGCCTCCGTGCGGGAGTCCCGCGACCTCGCCGGCAAGGTGGCGCTGGTGATCGGCGGCTCCCGCAACATGGGCGCGGCGTTCGCCGGCGACCTGGCGGCGCGCGGCGCCACCACCGTCATCACGTACGCGGGTGACGACGCGGCGGCCGAGCGGACGCTCGCCGCGCTGGAGAAGCACGGCGGCGCCGCTGAGGCCGTGCGCTCCGACGCCACGGTCTCGGCGGACGTCGAGACCCTCTTCCGCGGTGTCGTCGAGCGGCACGGGCGGATAGACATCGTGGTGCACGTGCCCGGCGCGGTGATCAAGAAGCCGCTGGCCGACTTCACCGACGAGGACTTCGACCACCTCATCGACCGCAACACGCGCAGCGCGTTCCACACTCTGCGGGCCACCGCCCGGCACATCGCCGACGGCGGCCGCTGCGTGGTGCTGTCCACCACGCTCACCTCGGTGATGACCGGCCCCTACGGTGTCTACTCCGGCTCGAAGGCCGCGGTGGAGCGGATGGTGCTGGCGGCGGCGAAGGAGCTGGGCGGGCGCGGGGTCACCGTCAACGCGGTCGCGCCGGGGCCGGTGGACGACTCCTTCTACCGCGGCGCCGAGACCCCGGAGTCGATGGCGGCGGCCTCCCAGCACAGCCCGCGCGGACGGCTCGGCGCGCCCGAGGACATCGTGCCCGTGGTCGGCTTCCTCGTCGGCGAGGGGGCGGGCTGGGTCAGCGGGCAGACGGTCCGCGCGAACGGCGCGATGTTCTAGGGCGTGTCCCGGACGCCGCTCAGCGGCCGGCTGTCCCAGCCGGTGAGGGCGCGCACCTCCGCGGCGACCCTGGTCATCAGGGCCTCGGGGGCGCGCGCCGTCCACGCCAGGGCCAGGTGGGAGGGCGCCGCGTCCTCGACCGGCAGCCAGCACACCCGGGGCATCGGGAAGTAGCGGCTCAGCGGTTCCGGCGCGAGCCATACGCCGCGGCCGCGCGCGACCAGCAGCAGCCGGTCCTCGATCCGCTGGGTCGCCGGGCCGCGCCGCGCGGGCCGCCCGTCGGGCCGGGGCTCCGCCAGCCAGTGCCGCAGCACCTCGTCGGAGACGACGACCTTCGGGATGATGACGGGTTCGTCGGCGAGGTCGGCGAGCGTCACCGAGGCGCGGCCCGCCAGCGGATGGGTGACGGGCAGCGCCACCATCCGCCGGTCGGTGCGGACTTCGGCGTACCGCAGCCGTTCGTCACCGGTCGGCACCCAGAGGAAGGCGGCGTCGGCGCCGCCGGACTCCAGCAGTTCCAGCTCCTCCGGCAGCGTCGAGACGCTGACCAACTCGACCTCCAGGCGCGGCAGCGCGGCCTCCAGCGCCTCGGCGACCTCGAGGGCGAACTCATGGGTGGCGTGCGGCTTGCACACCAGCCGCAGCCGCCCGGCCTGGCCGTCGGCCACCGTGCTCACCCGGGCGGTGAGCGCGTCCAGGTCGCCCAGCAACGCCTTGCCGCCCGCGGCCAGTTCGTCTCCCGCGGCGGTCAGCCGGACGCCGCGGGAGGTGCGTACCAGCAGCGTGGCGCCGAGCGCCCGCTCCAGCTGCTGGATGTGCGCGGACACCGCCTGCTGGGCCAGGTGCAGTTGCTGCGCGGCCCGCGTGATGTTGGACTCCCGCGCGACGGCCAGGAACGAGCGCAGGTGGCGCAGATCAAGATCAGCCATGCTCCGGACCCTATGCGCACGGTCGCCGCCTCCGGGTCCTTCCTGGGACGGACTTTGCCAGGGCCTGTCCTGTGGAACACGCCCTAGGTGCGGGGCACTTTGCGGGTCGCCCGCAGCCACTCCTTGTTCATGGCGGTGATGGAGGTCAGCGGAATGCCCTTGGGGCACGCGGTGGCGCACTCGCCGGTGAGCGTGCAGCCGCCGAAGCCCTCCTCGTCCATCCGCGCCACCATGTCCAGCACCCGGGTCTCGCGCTCCGGCGCGCCCTGCGGCAGCACGTTGAGGTGGTTGACCTTCGCCGAGGTGAAGAGCATCGCGGAGCCGTTGGGGCAGGCGGCGACACAGGCGCCGCAGCCGATGCACTTGGCGTGCTCGAAGGCCGAGTCGGCGGCGGCCTTGGGTACGGGGGTGGCGTGGGCCTCGGGCGCCGAGCCGGTGGGCACGCTGACATAGCCGCCGGACTGGATGATCCGGTCGAACGCCGAGCGGTCCACGACCAGGTCGCGGATGACGGGGAAGGCCGCCGCCCGCCACGGCTCCACGTCGATGGTGTCGCCGTCCTGGAACGACCGCATGTGGAGCTGGCAGCTCGTGGTGCGCTCGGGGCCGTGCGCGTCGCCGTTGATGACCAGGCTGCACGCGCCGCAGATGCCCTCGCGGCAGTCGTGGTCGAAGGCGACGGGCTGCTCGCCGCGCAGGGTCAGTTCCTCGTTCAGGGTGTCGAGCATCTCCAGGAAGGACATGTCCGGGGAGATGTTGTCGACGGTGTAGGTGGCCATGGCGCCGGGCGAGCCGGCGTCCTTCTGGCGCCAGACGCGCAGGTCGATCCTCATGCGTAGCTCCGCTGGGTGGGGTGGACGCTGGTGAAGACGAGGTCTTCCTTGTGCAGGACGGGAGCGCGGCCGGTGCCGGTGAACTCCCAGCCCGCGACGTAGCCGAACTCGTCGTCCCTGCGGGCCGCCTCGCCGTCGGCGGTCTGCGACTCCTCGCGGAAGTGGCCGCCGCAGGACTCGGCGCGGTGCAGGGCGTCGAGGCACATCAGCTCGGCGAGTTCGAGGTAGTCCACGACGCGGTTGGCCCGCTCCAGCGACTGGTTGAACTCGTCGCCGCTGCCGGGCACCTTGATCCGCCGCCAGAACTCGTCGCGGATGTGCGGCAGTCGGCCGAGCGCCTTGCGCAGGCCGTCCTCGGTCCTGGCCATTCCGCAGTGCTCCCACAGGAGTTCGCCGATCTCGCGGTGGAAGGAGTCGGCGGTGCGGTCGCCGTCGACGGCGAGGAGCAGGTTGAGCCGGTCCTCGGTCTCCGCGAGCACCTCCTGGACGACGGGGTGGTCGGCCGGGACCTCCTCGCTGTACGGGTGGCGGGCCAGGTAGTCGTTGATCGTCGCGGGGAGCACGAAGTAGCCGTCGGCCAGCCCCTGCATCAGCGCGGAGGCGCCGAGCCGGTTGGCGCCGTGGTCGGAGAAGTTGGCCTCGCCGATCGCGAACAGCCCCGGCACGGTGGTCTGCAGGTCGTAGTCGACCCAGAGGCCGCCCATCGTGTAGTGCACGGCCGGATAGATCCGCATGGGGACCTCGTACGGGTTCTCCGCGGTGATCCGCTCGTACATCTCGAAGAGGTTGCCGTACTTCTCCTCGACCGCCCGCCGTCCCATCCGGGCGATGGCGTCGGCGAAGTCCAGGTAGACGCCCTGGCCGCCGGGGCCGACGCCGCGGCCCTCGTCGCAGACGTTCTTGGCGGCGCGGGAGGCGATGTCGCGCGGCACCAGGTTGCCGAAGGACGGGTAGATCCGCTCCAGGTAGTAGTCGCGCTCGTCCTCGGGGATCTCGGCGGCCGGGCGGCTGTCGCCGGGTGTCTTCGGGACCCAGATCCGGCCGTCGTTGCGCAGCGACTCGCTCATCAGCGTCAGCTTGGACTGGTGGTCGCCGGTGCGCGGGATGCAGGTGGGGTGGATCTGGGTGAAGCAGGGGTTGGCGAAGAGGGCGCCGCGGCGGTGGGCGCGCCAGACCGCGGTGGCGTTGGAGTTCATGGCGTTGGTCGAGAGGTAAAACACGTTGCCGTAGCCGCCGCTGGCCAGCACCACCGCGTCGCCGAAGTGGCTGGAGATCTCGCCGGTCACCAGGTCGCGGGCGACGATGCCGCGGGCCCGGCCGTCGATGACGACGAGGTCCAGCATCTCGGTGCGCGGGTGCATCTCGACGGTGCCCGCGCCGATCTGCCGGGACAGCGCCTGGTAGGCGCCGAGCAGCAGTTGCTGCCCGGTCTGGCCGCGGGCGTAGAAGGTGCGCGAGACCTGCACGCCGCCGAAGGAGCGGGTGTCGAGCAGGCCGCCGTACTCGCGGGCGAAGGGCACGCCCTGGGCCACGCACTGGTCGATGATCTCCACCGAGATCTGGGCGAGGCGGTGGACGTTGGACTCGCGGGACCTGAAGTCGCCGCCCTTGACGGTGTCGTAAAACAGCCGCTGGATGGAGTCGCCGTCGTTGCGGTAGTTCTTGGCGGCGTTGATGCCGCCCTGGGCGGCGATGGAGTGGGCCCGGCGCGGGGAGTCCTGGTAGCAGAACTGGACGACGTGGTAGCCCTGTTCGGCGAGGGTGGCGCCCGCGGAGCCGCCCGCGAGGCCGGTGCCGACGACGATCACGGTGTGCTTGCGGCGGTTGGCCGGGTTGACCAGCTTGGCC
This sequence comes from Streptomyces sp. NPDC051976, assembly GCF_040680795.1. Lineage (NCBI taxonomy): Bacteria > Bacillati > Actinomycetota > Actinomycetes > Kitasatosporales > Streptomycetaceae > Streptomyces > Streptomyces sp. NPDC051976. The sequence goes on along the minus strand of NZ_JBFAXL010000032.1, from coordinate 14,050 downwards.
TCGAAGCGGCGGGTGTCCCAGCGTTCGGCCATCGGCCCCTGCGGCGCCTTGGTGTCGGCGAGCGGTGCGCCCGTCGCGTAGCGCGTGTAGTCCTGCGTGCTGTCGCTCATGTCGGCTGTGCCTCCGCTCAGTTCACGATGCCGGTCATCACACCGACGGGTACGGCGACGAAGCCCGCCGTCAGCGCCAGCGCGAGGGCGTTCGCGGTGGTCTTGAGTGCCCGGTCGCGGCGGGCGCTGCCCGCGCCGAGCGTCTGGGCGGCGCTCCAGAAGCCGTGCCGGATGTGCAGGCCGAGCGCGAGCATCGCCACGATGTAGACGACGTCGCCGTACCAGGTGTGGAAGGTCGCCACGACGTTCTCGTACGGGTGGCCCGGCTCGGCGTGCGGGTTCACCGTGAGGGTGGTGAGGTCCAGCAGGTGCCAGACGATGAAGAGCAGCAGGATGACCCCGCCCCAGCGCATGGTGCGGGTGGCGTAGCTGGCCCGCTGCCGCTTGTGGACGTACGCGACGGGCCGTGCCTTCCGGTCGAGGCGGCTGAGCTGGTACGCGCACACACCGTGCAGCACCACCGCGGCGACCAGGCCGACGCGGATGATCCACAGCGCCCACTCGTAGTGCAGGAACGGTTCGCCGAGGGTGCGCAGCCAGTGCGCGTACCCGTTGAAGGTGCCGGGACCGAAGAAGATCTTCAGGTTCCCGAACATGTGGACCACCAGGTAGAGCAGCATGACCAGGCCGCTCACCGCCATGATCGTCTTCTTGCCGACGGTCGATCCCCAGACCGTGCGGGCCATCGACGGACGCCGGTCCGTCCGCGTTGCCAGTGCCATGTCCCTGACGTTAAGGTCATCGGCCATCAGTGGTCCAAGACATGATATTGCTGGTCTCCATAGGCACTGGCTATCGAAGCGCCTACCCTGGAGATATGCAGTTCCAGCAGCTCGCGTACTTCGTGGCCGTCGCCGACACCCGGCACTTCACCCGCGCCGCCGAGGAGGTGCATGTCTCGCAGCCGTCGCTGTCCCAGCAGATCCGGGCGCTGGAGCGGGAGCTGGGCGCCGAACTGTTCAGCCGGGCCCGGGGGAACATCACCCTGACCGACGCCGGGGAGGCGCTGCTGCCGCTGGCCCGGCGGATCCTGGCCGACGCCGACACCGCCCGCCACGAGGTGCTGGAGCTGGCGCAGTTGCGCCGCGGCCGGGTGCGGCTGGGCGCCACCCCGAGCCTGTGCACCGGCCTGCTGCCGGATGTGCTGCGCACTTTCCACGATCTGCACCCGGGCATCCAGTTGCTGATCGAGGAGGGCGGTTCGCACGACCTCGTACGGGAGTTGGCGCGCGGCGCGCTCGATCTGGCGCTGGTGGTGCTGCCGTTGCCGTCGCCGTCCCCCGCGCTGACCACCGTCGAGCTGTTCCAGGAGGACCTGGTGGCGGTCTCGTCCCGCTGGGCGCCCGCGCCGCGCTCGCCGCTGCGGATCGGTGATCTGGAGGGGCAGCCGATGGTGATGTTCCGGCACGGCTACGACCTGCGGGACCTGACCCTCAACGCCTGCCGGGCCGCGGGCTTCGAGCCGTACTTCACCGTCGAGGGCGGCGAGATGGACGCGGTGCTCGGCTTCGTCCGGGCGGGCCTGGGGATCGGCGTGGTCCCCAGCATGGTCGCCTCCCGCACCGGGCAGGACCTGCGTGTCACCCCGCTGGCCCGCCCGGGGCTGCGCCGTACCATCGCGCTGGCCCACCGCAGCGACGTCGCCCCGCCGCGGGCGGCCCGGGTGCTCCAGGAGGTCCTGCTGGCCCGCCACACACCGGCGCCCGCCACCCGGAGGTGACGGGCCGCGGGCCCGCCTCGACGAGGTCGCCGAGGCCCGGCGCGCGTACGAAGACGCGCCCGCCGGGGTCAGGCCAGCGGGACCGCGGGCCGGCTGAGCGGGCCGCCCGCGTCGCCGGTGTTGAGCGTGCCCGCCGGCTCCAGCAGCAGGATCGCGGTCTCCTCGTCCGCCTTCGGGCAGTGCTCCACCCCCTTGGGCACCACATACATGTCCCCCGGGCCCAGCACCACGTCGCCGTCCCTGAGCTGGAGGGTGAGGCGGCCGCTGACCACGAGGAAGAACTCGTCGGTGTCCTCGTGGCGGTGCCAGACGAACTCGCCGTGCACCTTGGCCAGCTTCACCTCGTAGTCGTTGACCGCGGCCACGGTCCGCTGCGACCACATGTCGGTGATCCGTGCCAGTGCGTCCGTGATGTTGACGGTCACGGTGTCTCCCTCGGTTCGTCGCCGGTCTGCCGCTCGCAGCGTCCCGCACGGCCCGGCCGGTGGTCTTGTACATTCTTGGCATGAAGGGTTCCCGGACCGGCGCGGCCGGCGCGAAGGGGTCCCGGACCGCCGTCTCGCAGGTCGACGCGTGGACGCCCGCCGTGCCCGGGATCACCGAGGTGCTGCACGCGCACTTCACCGACCACGCGTATCCGGTGCACACCCACGACACGTGGGACCTGATGATCCTCGACGACGGCGCGGTCGACTTCGCGCTCGACCGCCGCCGGCACGGCGTGGGTGGCGCGAGCGCGGTGACCCTGCTGCCGCCCGGCGTCCCGCACGACGGGCGCACCGTGAACCCGCTGGGCTTCCGCAAACGGGTGCTCTACCTCGACACCGCGGTGCTGCCCGAGCGGCTGGCGGGCGCGGCGGTCGACGTGCCCGTGCTCGGCGACGTCCTGCTGCGGCGCCGCATCCACCAGCTGCACAGCGCGCTGCGGCACCGCGACGACTGCCTGGAGGCCGAGTCCCGGCTGGCGTTCGTCCGCGAGCGCCTGCTGTTCCACCTCGACGCCCGCTCGGCCACCGAACCCGGCCGCGAGGCCGCCCTGCTGGCCGCCCGGCTGCGCGAGCTGCTCGACGCCCGGGTCACCGACGGCCTGACGCTCGACGAGGCGACCGCGCTGCTGCACGCCCACCCGACCCATCTGATCCGCTGCTTCAAGCAGGCGTACGGGCTGCCGCCGCACACCTATCTGACCGGCAAGCGCATCGAGCGCGCCCGCCGTCTGCTGCTCGCCGGGCAGCGGCCGGTCGACGTGGCCCTCGCCGTCGGCTTCTACGACCAGGCCCACTTGAACCGGCACTTCACCCGCCACCTGGGCGTGTCCCCGGCCCGCTTCGGCCGCGGGCGGCACCCGTAGGCGCCGCCCTCGGCCGCGAGGCGTTCAGCCGGTGATGATCGCCGGGTCGCTGACGCCGGGGCGGCCCGTCTCGACGTGTCCGGCGAAGCGGCGCAGGAAGGTCCCGTCGTGGTCGCTGACCACGGTCAGGTCGTACCAGTGCCTGCCCGCCCACAGGTCCACCGACTGCGTGAGGCGGCGGCCGGCGCGCACCACGTAGGTGCGGTGCTTGCCGTCGTAGGCGTTGCTGACGGTCAGCCGGACGTCCTCGTGGCCGGAGTTGGTCATGGTCAGCTCGACCCGGCCGGTCTCGGCGTCGTGGCGGGCGGTCACCTCGGGCCCGGTGTGCGCGGCGGAGCCCTTGAAGGCGCGCAGGAAGCCGTTCGGGCCGTGCGCGGTCAGGTCGTAGGCGCCCTGCGCCGCGGCGGTGTCCCAGCTGCCGGAGATCTTCTTGCCCGCCTCGGTGGTGTACGTCCACGGGCCGTCGGCGCGGTTGGCCGCGGTGACGTGGAAGCAGGCGCCGGCGGCCACGCCGCCGCCGAAGGTGAGGGTGACATGCCCGTTGGAGGAGGTGACGGCGGCGTCCACCAGCGGCGCGTACGGCAGCGGGCGCGAGGGCCGCCGGCCCTTCTCCTGCTTGGGCAGCACCGGGTTGGCCGGGGGCACCGGCACATAGCTGTCGTGGCGCTGGTCGTCGGTGGGCCGGTAGCCGTCGGTGCCGGGCAGGTCGACGGTGCCGGAGCGCTTGAGGCCGAAGTCGAACGCCGAGGTGAGGTCGCCGCAGACCGCGCGGCGCCAGGGCGAGATGTTGGGCTCGTGCACGCCGAAACGGCGCTCCATGAACCGGATGATCGAGGTGTGGTCGAAGACCTCGGAGCACACGTAACCGCCGGTGCTCCAGGGCGAGACCACCAGCATCGGGACGCGCTGGCCGAGCCCGTAGGGACCGGCGGCGTAGGTGCTGTTGCCCGCGAAGACCTCCAGGTCGGTCGCGGCGGTCGAGGCGCCGCGGTCGGGCGAGACCGGCGCGAAGGGCGGCACCACGTGGTCGAAATAGCCGTCGTTCTCGTCGTAGGTGATGAACAGCGCGGTCCTGCTCCACACCTCGGGGTTGGAGGTGAGCGCGTCCAGGACCTGCGAGATGTACCAGGCGCCGTAGTTCGCGGGCCAGTTGGGGTGCTCCGAGAACGCCTCGGGCGCCGCTATCCACGACACCTGCGGCAGCTTGCCCGCCTTCACGTCCGCCTTCAGGACGTCGAAGAAGCCCTCGCCCGCCTTGGCGTCGGTGCCGGTCCTGGCCTTCTCGTAGAGCGCGTCGCCCGGCTTGGCGTTGCGGTAGTTGTCGAAGTACAGCAGCGAGTTGTCGCCGTAGTTGCCCCGGTAGGCGTCCTCGATCCAGCCCCAGCCGCCCGCCGCGTCCAGGCCGTCGCCGATGTCCTGGTAGATCTTCCAGGAGATCTTGGACTGCTCCAGCCGCTCGGGGTAGGTCGTCCAGGAGTAGCCCGCCTCGTCGTTGCCGAGGACCGGTCCCTTGCCCTTGCCGTCGTTGCCCGTGTAGCCGGTCCACATGTAGTAGCGGTTCGGGTCGGTCGCGCCGATGAACGAGCAGTGGTACGAGTCGCAGACCGTGAACGCGTCGGCGAGCGCGTAGTGGAACGGGATGTCGTCCCGGGTCAGATGCGCCATCGTGCCGGTGCCCTTGGCGGGGATCCACTGGTCGTACCGCCCGGCGTTGAACGCCTTGTGGCCGCCGATCCAGTCGTGGTTGAGGCCCTCGATGAACTGCATGCCGAGGTCCTCGGCGTCCGGGTGGTAGGGCAGCACGTCCTTGCCGCCGTCCGGCTGGTGCCACACCGACTTGCCGGAGGCCAGCGTCACGGGGCGCGGGTCGCCGAATCCGCGGACACCCTTCATCGCACCGAAGTAGTGGTCGAAGGACCGGTTCTCCTGCATCAGGACGACGATGTGCTCGACGTCCCTGAGGGTGCCGGTACGGCGGCTGGCCGGGATGGCCGCGGCCCGGTTGATGCTGTTGGACAGGGCGGTGAAGCCCGCGGTGGCGCCTGCGATCTGCAGGAACCGGCGCCGGTTGAGTTCAGACATGGATCCGGGGACCTCTTCGCTGTCGGAGGAACGGGTGACCAGGGTGCTCCCAGGGCAGCGAGTGCGGGAGACCGCCCGGTGTCGCGGATGTGACGGCAGGCGGTACGCGGTACGAACTCCGCTGCCGGTCACGGCGTGGCGGGCCGAACGCCCTGCCCGGCGGGGGCGGTTCGCAGCCGTCCGTTATCGGCCGATCGCGCCGGGTACCGACGTGTGGCCGCAAGGCGGAGTTCAACTGGGCGTCGCCGGAGGGCGCGAGTCTTCACGCGATTCCTCATGCGTACGTTCGCAGCCCTGCACAAGGAGCCACGATGGTTGCACAGACGGATACACCGGGCTCGTCCGGAGAGGTCAGCCGGCGCACCGCCGTCGGCCTGCTCGGCACCGCGGGTGTCGGGGCGGTCGCCGCCCCGCTGCTGACCGCGACCCCGGCGGCCGCCGCCCCGGCCGGCGCCCCCGCGTTCCACCCCTCCCCGGACACCGGCGGCGCCCCCGTGATCCAGGGACTGCACCTCACCTTCGGCAAGGACCCCAGCAGCCAGATGGTGGTCTCCTGGCTGACCGACGGCCCCGTGAAGCGCCCGCGGGTGCTCTACGGCACGCTCGAGCACGGCCTCGGCTCCGGCGCCTCGGCCACCACCCGCTCGTACACCGACGGCAAGTCGGGCCGTACGGTCTACGTCCACCACGCGCTGCTCGGCCGGCTCTCCCCCGGCACCGAGTACCTGTACGTGGTCTCGCACGACGGCGCCACGCCCGACAGCGGCAACTTCCGTACCGCGCCGCGCGACCGCCGCCCGCTGACCTTCACCAGCTTCGGTGACCAGTCGGCGCCGCAGGTGACATGGACCGCGGCCGGCGCCGTCGGCCTGGACGCCAACTCCACGCCCGCCACCAAGGACATCGTCAGCGGCGTGGAGCAGGTCGCCCCGCTCTTCCACCTGCTCAACGGCGACCTGTGCTACGCGAACCTGGACGTCGACCGGGTGCGCACCTGGAACAACTTCTTCACCAACAACACCCGTTCGGCCCGGTTCCGCCCGTGGATGCCCGCGGCGGGCAACCACGAGATCGAGAGCGCCAACGGACCGCTGGGCCTGGGCGCGTTCCAGACGTACTTCCAGCTCCCGTCGACCGAGACCGACGACGAACTCGCGGGCCTGTGGTACGCGTTCACCGCCGGTTCGGTGCGGGTGATCGTGCTGCAGAACGACGACAACTGCCTGCAGGACGGCGGTGACGTCTACATCAGCGGATACTCCGGCGGCCGTCAGCTCGCCTTCCTGGAGCGGGAGTTGCGGGCGGCCAGGTCCGACCGCGACATCGACTGGGTGGTCGTCGCCATGCACCAGGTGATGGTCAGCTCCACCGACGCCAACGGCTCCGACCTCGGGCTGCGCCAGAAGTACGGGCCGCTGTTCGACCGCTACGGGGTGGACCTGGTGGTCTGCGGCCACGAGCACAACTACGAGCGGTCGCTGGCCGTCCGCGGTGTGGTGACCGGCAGCGAGACGCTCACGCCGAACCCGGTCTCGACCGCCACCGACGACATCGACACCTCGCTCGGCACCGTGCACATGGTGCTCGGCGGCGGTGGCGTCTCCGGCACCACCAACCAGGCGTTCTTCAAGGACGGCACGGGCAAGGTCATCACCGCGGTGTCGTCGACGCCGGGCGCCAACGGCAAGCGCACTTCCGTCTACGTCAAGGAGCAGGCGGTCTGGGCGGGCGTGCGCGACACCGACCACCCGTACGGCTTCGCGGCGTTCACCGTGGACCCGGGCCGCTTCCCCGGCGACACCACCCGCATGCACGTCACGTACTACAACGTGAACAAGCCCAACGGCGACCTGTCGGTGTTCGAGAACTTCACGCTGCACCGCAAGCGCTCCGACGGCCGCTGAGCCAGGGCCCGCCCGCGCACCGTCCCCGCGGAGCCGCGCACACGGCTCCGCGGGGACGGTGCGACGGGTGTTTCAGAAGTAACTCAGAAGTTGGCATGGAACGCTGCGGTCCGTACCTGTCCCCGTGCACGTCGACGACCCCGTCCTGGAGCCAACACCCATGAGTCTCACGCACATTGACGGCTTGCCCGCACACGTGCTCTTCGTCCACTTCATCGTGGTGATGGTGCCATTGACCGCATTGGCCGCCATCGTCTGCGCGATACGGCCGCGGTACGCCCGGCGGCTGGGGCTCACGCTGCCGGTCCTCGGCCTGGTGACGCTCGCCATGGTGCCGGTCACCACGCACGCGGGCGAGTGGCTTCAGTCGCGCGTCGGCCATGACCCGCTGGTGGAGAAGCACACGGAGCTGGGCGACGGCCTGCTGCCCTGGGCGGGGGCGCTGTTCCTGGTCACCGCGGCGGTCTGGTGGATGGGCCGCCGTCTCGCCGCCCAGGACGCGCAGCCGGCCGCCGAGGGCGGTCAGGCACCGGCCGCCGGCGCCTGGTGGCGGGCCCCGAGGGCGCTGCACCTCACCGCGGTGGTGCTGGCAGTCGTCATCGGCACCGGCGCCGTGGTGGACGTCTACCGGATCGGCGAGTCCGGCGCCAAGGCCGCCTGGCACGACAACTACGACAAGTCCGCGAGCGGCCAGCCCGGTTGATCCCCGGGCGCGCTACCGCGCCGGTTCCGCGGGTCCGCCCGGCAGGGTCACCTCGAAGGACGTCGCGCCTGGCCGGCTCTCCAGGGTGACCGAGCCGCCGTGCGCGGCGGCGACGGCCGCGACGATGGCGAGGCCGAGCCCGGCGCCGTGGCCGGTCGCGGTGGCGGACGTGACGCCCGGGGCGGGCGCCGTGCCCGCGTCGTCGCGCAGGTGGTCGGCGCGGGCGAAGCGCTCGAAGACGGTGTCGCGTACGGCCTCGGGGACACCGGGCCCGTTGTCGGTGACCGTGAGCAGGGTGGCGTCCGGGTGCTGACGCAGGCGGACCAGGACGCGGGTGCCCGCCGGGGTGTGGACGCGGGCGTTCGCGAGCAGGTTGGCGGTGATCTGCTGGAGGCGGTGGGCGTCCCCGATCAGGGTGACCGGCTCGGCGGGCAGGTCCAGCGCCCACAGATGGCCGGGGCCCGCGGCCCTGGCGTCGTCGACCGCGTCCAGTACGAGGCGGGTGAGGTCGACGGGCTCGGCGGCGAGCGGGCGGCCCGCGTCGAGCCGGGCGAGCAGCAGCAGGTCGTCCACCATGCCGCCCATCCGCGCCGACTCGGCGGCGATCCGGTCCAGCGCCCGGGTCACCCCCGGCGGCACCGGTCCGGGGTGGCGCAGCGCCAGCTCCGCGTGCCCGCGGATCGCGGCGACCGGGGTGCGCAGCTCATGGCTGGCGTCGGCGGCGAACCGCCGCAGCCGCTCCTCGCTGGCGTGCCGTTTGGTCAGCGCGTTCTCGACATGGCCGAGCATCCGGTTGAAGGCGGTGCCGACCCGGCCGACCTCGGTGCGCGGGTCGGTGTCGGGCACCCGGTCGGGCAGCGTCACCTCGCCGCTGTCCAGCGGCAGCGCGGTGACCGAGGCGGCCGTCGCGGCCACCCGGCTCAGCGGCCGCAGCGACCAGCGCACCCAGAAGGCGCCCGCCGCGCCCGCCACCACCAGCGCGCCGCCGAAGACCGCCGCCTCGACGGCCATCAGCCGCTTCTCGGCGTCCTCGACCGAGCCGAACGGCAGCCCGGTGATCAGCACGTCGCCGTCGTCGCCCTTGACGGCCACCACGCGGTAGTCGTGCAGCGCCGACAGCTCCAGCCGGTGGCAGTGGCCGTCGGGGGCGAGCGCGGCCAGTGCCGCCCGGTCGGCGGCGGTCAGGGTGACGCTGGTGTCGGCCCCGGCCCGGATCACGGCGGCGCCGGTGACCTTGCCGTGCAGCAGCCGGGCCCCGAAGGTGCCCTGCGCCTGGCGGCGGGTGTCGACCTGCGCGTTGTCCGCGTCGGGCTCCTTCCCGCCCGGCCCGCCGCCGGTGCCGGTGCCCGGGTGCTCCAGGCTCGCGGGGAACCGGCCTCCCGCCTCGGCGAGCTGCTGGTCGAGCCGCTCGGTGAGGAACGCCCGCAGCGCCACCACCGCCGCGATCCCCACGGCCGCGCAGCTCAGCGCGAGCAGCACCACGAGACCGCAGGTCAGCCGGGCCCGCAGGGTGCGCGGCAGCAGCCGCGTCAGACGTGTGCCGCTCACTGCGGGGATTTCAGCAGATAGCCCGCGCCGCGCACGGTGTGGATCATCGGCTCCCGCCCGGCGTCGACCTTGCGGCGCAGATAGGAGATGTACAGCTCGACGACATGGGCCTGGCCGCCGAAGTCGTACGACCACACGCGGTCCAGGATCTGCGCCTTGCTGAGCACCCGGCGCGGGTTGCGCATCAGATAGCGCAGCAGCTCGAACTCGGTCGGCGACAGCTCGACGATCTCGCCGCCGCGGGTCACCTCCCGCGCGTCCTCGTCCATCACCAGGTCGCCGACGGTGAGCACCGCCGCGTCGCCGCGCGCCCTGGTCATCCCGGCGCGGCGCAGCAGCCCGCGCAGCCGGGCCAGCACCTCCTCCAGGCTGAACGGCTTGGTCACGTAGTCGTCGCCGCCCGCCGTGATGCCCGCGATGCGGTCCTCGACGGAGTCGCGCGCGGTGAGGAAGAGCACGCAGACGTCGGTCTGCTCGGCCCGGATCTGCCGGAGGACGGACAGCCCGTCGCCGTCGGGCAGCATCACGTCGAGGACCACCGCGTCCGGCGTGAAGTCGCGCGCCGCGGCCACCGCCGAGGCGACGTCCCCCGCGGTGCGCACCTCCCAGCCCTCGTAGGCCAGGACGCCGGAGAGCACCTCGGCGAGGTCGGGTTCGTCGTCGACGACCAGCACCCGGACCGGTGAGCCGTCGGGGTGGGTGAGCGGATGCGTCTGCGGGGACTGACGCGCGGGTGAGGGGGTGTCCATGGTCCTTCCAGCATCACCCGGCGGGCGCCTCCCGTGGCGCTCCACGAGCTCTGCGTTGGCTGTGAATCTCGGGGCGGAACGTCACGTTCAGAGCTGGTTCAGAGGTTGCCGCCGCACAGTGGCCAGCGTACGACCAGGAAAGGAACCACCGTGACCACCACCGTCTCCCCACCGCCGGCCCGCCATGCGGTGGCCCGGCCCGCCCGGCGCTCGCCCGCCACCGTGATCCTGGTCCTGTGCTGGGCGGGCGCGGCGGCGGCGGTCGGCCTGTGGTGGCAGAACACGCACAGCGTCGTCGGCCCGGCGGACTGGCTGCTCGGCGCGGGCCGGATCGCCGGGCTGCTCACCGGGTACTGCTGCGCGCTGCTGGTCGCCCTCATGGCCCGGATACCGGCGCTCGAGCAGGGCGTGGGCAGCGACCGGGTGGCCCGCTGGCACGCGATGGCGGGCCGCTACACGATCTGCCTGCTGGTGGCGCACATCACGCTGATCCTCACCGGTTACACGGTCCAGGCCCACACCTCACTGGTCGGCGAGACGGAGACCGTCGTCCTCACCTACCCCGACATGCTCAAGGGCACGATCGGCGGTCTGCTGCTCATCGTCGTCGGCGTGGTCTCGGTCCGCGCGGTCCGCCGCAGGGTCCGCTACGAGACCTGGTACTACCTGCACCTGCTGACGTATCTCGCGGTCTTCCTCGCCTTCTGGCACCAGCTCGCGCTCGGCGCGGACTTCGTCGGGAACACTCCGGCGCGGGTCTTCTGGTACGCGCTCTACGGGGGCGCCGCCGCGGCCGTGCTGTGGTTCCGGGTGCTGGCGCCGCAGCGGCTGAACCTGCGGCACCGGCTGCGGGTCGCCCGGGTGGTGCGGGAGGCGCCGGACGTGGTGTCAGTGATCGTGCACGGCGAGCGGCTGCCGGAGCTGGCGGTACGGCCCGGGCAGTTCCTGCGCTGGCGCTTCCTGACGCCGGGGCTGTGGTGGACGGCGAGCCCTTACTCGCTGTCGGCCGCCCCGCGGGAGGGGGCGCTGCGGATCACCGTCAAGGAGGTCGGCAGCCACAGCAGGGCGCTGGCCCGGCTGCGGCCCGGCACCCGGATCTGGGCCGAGGGGCCGTACGGCGCGCTGACCGCGGACCGCAGGACCCGGCAGAAGGTGCTGCTGATCGCGGGCGGTGTCGGCGTCACCCCGCTGCGGGCGCTCTTCGAGTCGCTGCCCGCGCGCCCCGGCGACCTGACGCTGGTCTACCGCGCCCACAGCCCGGCCGACCTGGCGCTGCGCGCCGAGCTGGAGTCGATCGCCGCCGCCCGCGGCGCCCGGCTGCACCTCGCGGTCAACACCCCGGACGGCCGCCGTCCCGTACTGAGCGCCCGGGCTCTGCGGGCCGCGCTGCCCGACATCGCGGAGCACGACGTCTACCTGTGCGGGCCGCCGGGCATGACCCGCGCCTCGTACGAGGCCCTTCGGGAGGCGGGCGTACCGGCCCGCCGTATCCACCACGAGTCCTTCGAACTGTGAGCACCCCATGAGCGCCCTTCCCGCACCTCCGCTGCGCCGGATCCTGCTGGCGACGGTGGCGACCGTCTCCGGTGGCCTGCTGCTGCTCTCGCTGAAGCCGCACTCCACGGGCGGCGCCGCCGACGTGGCCGCCCGGTCGACCTCCCCGGCGGCGGCGCCGTCCGCCTCGGCGGCGCCCTCGGCCCCGGCCTCTCCCCAGCCCTCGGCCAGCGGCGGCAAGTCCTCCTCCGGCTCCTCCGGCTCTTCCAAGGCACCGAGCACTTCCAGCGCCCCGGTGACCCGCACGGTCGACGGCGACACCGTGCAGACCCGCTACGGGCCGGTGCAGCTGCGCGTCACCCTCACCGGCGGGAAGATCACCGCGGTGACCACCCTCCAGCTCCCGCAGGACAACCCACGGGACCAGGAGATCTCCGGCTTCGCGGTGCCGCAGCTCACCCAGGAGGCGCTGGCCGCGCAGAGCGCGCGGATCGACTCCGTGTCGGGGGCCTCGTACACCAGCGACGGGTACATACAGTCCCTGCAGAGCGCGCTGGACAAGGCCGGTGCCTGAGACCGGCGCCCGGCTGCGCCGGGTCGAGCACACCATGGGCACCGCCTTCTCCTTCGACGTGCGCGGCGGCGGCGAGCGCCGGGTGGCGGCGGCGCTGGACGCCGCGGCGGCCTGGTTGCACCACGTGGACGAGGTCTTCTCGACCTACCGCCCCGACAGCGAGATCAGCCGCCTCGCGGCGGGCACGCGGACCCTGGCGGCGTGCGGTCCCGAGGTGCGCGAGGTGGCCGCGCTGTGCGAGGCGGCCGAGAGCGACACCGCCGGGTGGTTCACCGCGCGGTACGCGGGCGGCTTCGACCCGACCGGGCTGGTGAAGGGGTGGGCGGTGGAGCGCGCCGCCGCGATGCTGGCGTCGGCGGGCGCCGAGGCGGTGTGCGTCAACGGCGGCGGCGACGTCCAGCTGCACGGCGGTCCGTGGCGGATCGGCGTCACCGACCCGCTGCGGCCCGGCGCCCTGGCGACGCTTGTGGAGTTCGACGGCGACGCCCTCGCCGTCGCCACCTCGGGCCCCGCGGAACGCGGCTGCCACATCCTTGACCCCCGCACCGGCCGCCCGCCCGCCGCCGGGCTCGCCTCCCTCACCGTGGTCTGCCGGAGCCTCACCGACGCGGACGTGCGCGCCACCGCCGGGTACGCGATGGGCCCCCGGGCGCGGGGGTGGCTGACGGCGCTCCGCGGCACGGAGGGCTTCGCGGTGGCGGCCGACGGCACCACCTGGCGCACCCCGGGCTTCGCCGCGTAGCGCCCGCACCTCCGCGCGGGCGGTGACAGGACACACCCTCCGGGGCCGCGTTGTGTGCGCCGCGACCATGGGCGGCGAGCCGCACGCTCTCTATCGTGCTGCGGATCGGAGCTGGGTCACGGCCGGAGCGGGAGCGGGCACATGCGGGAGTTCGAGGATGCCGGGATCCCGGTGGACGGCGGGCGGTTGACGGTACGGCGCTGGCCGGGACCCGCGGGCGGGCCCGTCGTCCTGGCCGTGCACGGGATCGCGAGCAACGGGCTGGCGTGGAGCCGGGTCGCCGAGGAACTCGGCGAGGTGGAGCTGATCGCCCCCGACCTGCGCGGTCGCGGGCTCAGCCGGGACGTGACCGGCCGCGGCGGCATGGCGCGGCACGCCGACGACCTGCTGGCGGTGCTCGACCACTTCGGCATCGGGCGGGCGGTGCTGGCCGGGCACTCGATGGGTGGCTTCGTCGGTTGCGTCGCCGCACGGCGCGACCCGGAGCGCTACTCCTCGCTCGTGCTGGCCGACGGCGGTCTCGGCTTCCCCGTGCCCGAAGGCACCGACATCGACGTGGTGCTGGAGGCGGTGATCGGGCCCGCGATGCGCAAGCTGGACATGGTGTTCGCCGACCGGGCCGCGTACCACGCCTTCTGGGCGGCGCACCCGGCCTTCGCGCGGCTCGGCGGGCCGCTGGTGGCCGGCTACCTGGACCGCGACCTCGTCGGCGAGGCACCGCGGATGCGCTCCGCGTGCCGCGCGGCGGCGATCCGCGAGGACGCGGAGGACGAGCTGCGCAACCCCGACGTCTTCGCCGCCCTCCACCAACTGACCGTCCCGACCCGGCTGTTGTGGGCCGAGCGGGGGCTGATGGACGAGCCGACCGGGCTGTACGCGCCCGCGGTGATCGCCGCCGCCGATCTGGAGGCGGAGGGCGTCAGCACGCACTTCGTGCCGGACGTCAACCACTACTCGCTGGTGCTCGGTGCGCCCGGCGCCCGTGTCGTGGCCGCGCATCTGGCGGACGCCGTGCGCCGCGCCCCGGCCCCGGGGTGAGGGCTCGCAGCCGCCGTGCTCCCCGCACAGGGGTC